>NZ_JBWYIN010000017.1:0-60917 GCF_056779765.1 Acinetobacter sp. 24-47-62 | reverse complement strand
TGGTAGTGTGGGGTTACCCATGTGAGAGTAAGTCATCGCCAGCTCATTATTCTAAACACCCCCTTCAATAGAAGGGGGTGTTTTTTTATATATAAAAATTGAATTTGAAAATAATAAAAACCTTGTAATTAAATAAGAAGCTCCATTCAGTTAATTTATGCTAAAGAATAAATGCCTTAGTGATAAGGCTAATATCATAAAAACAACCCAACTAATTAGTTGAAAAGCTAAATAATAAACAATAATGAATGGTTCAAAAAATGAATGATTTACAATGAAATTTTTATTTACAAAGAGCATCAAAGTTGACTATTAAATAAAATGCCAATCCTAATTTGCAGATTGAGTATTAAAAATCAAGATTTCAGTCGAAAGGTTATATAAGAATTCATTCTTAGTAACTAAGAATAAATATAAAACTCTTAAAACTTGAATTTTCATGATTTTTTATGCCAATTGAATTATTAATCAATCTATTAAATGAATAGTCCACTAGAAAGTTGTATAGACAAAAATCCTAATTTATTGCATTTATATAAAATATGAATCTAGGTTCATTATTTTAAAAATACTCACAATTGGAGGTGAGATAAAAATGACAGCGCAGACAATGAATGTGAATGCTGTAATTGATAATGCAAAATTTAAACCCTTTCATTTATCAATCGTATTATGGTGTTTATTTATCGTAATTTTTGACGGTTATGATTTAGCAATTAATGGCGTAACGTTGCCACTTCTTATGCAAGAGTGGGGTATGACTTCTGTCCAAGCTGGGTTATTAGCGAGCACAGCGCTAGCGGGAATGATGTTTGGTGCGATGCTTTTTGGTATGTTGGCAGATAAAATTGGTCGAAAAAAAGTTATTTTAATTTGTGTAACCTTGTTCAGTGGTTTTACTTTTTTAGGAGGATTCGCAAGTAATCCAACAGAATTTGGAATTTTAAGATTTATTGCTGGACTTGGTATCGGCGGTGTTTTGCCAAATTTAGTAACTTTAACTTCTGAATATGCACCACAAAAATTGAGAAGTACCTTAGTTACGATTATGTTTAGTGGCTATGCAGTTGGCGGAATTATGGCGGCTTTATTGGGTGTAAAATTTACACCTGAATTTGGTTGGCAGATTATGTTCTTTATTGCAGGAATTCCATTATTAGTATTACCGTTTATATGGAAGTATATGCCTGAATCACTAACATTTTTAGTGAAACAAAAAAATTATGAACCTGCCTCAGGAATTATTAATAAGATCAACGCAGATTTAAATGTTAATTCTACAACTCATTTGGTTCTAAACGAAATTAAGCTACCTGATGCATCGGTTAAATCTCTTTTTACTGATAATAGAGCGACAACGACGTTGTTATTTTGGTGCTGCTTTTTTATGTGTCTTTTAATGACTTACGCATTAGGAAGTTGGTTACCAAAGTTAATGATGGCTGCAGGTTATTCTTTAGGAAGTAGTTTAACGTTTTTACTTTCATTAAATATTGGCGCTGTCATCGGTACTATTGGTGGTGGAATTCTAGCAGACAAATTTCATCTCAAACCTGTAGTGATTTCGATGTTTGTAATTGGAGCTTTTGCTTTATTTGGATTAAGTTTCAATTCGCCGCCAATAGTTATTTATCTACTTGTGGCATTGGCTGGTGCAGCATCAATTGGTACAAGTATTTTAATATATAGCTATGTAGCGCAATCTTATCCAATTGCTGTACGTTCAACTGGGATTGGTTGGGCTTCAGCAGTAGGGCGTATAGGTGCAATTGTCGGCCCCATTGTCATTGGTATTCTTTTAGGAATGGAATTGCCGCACAAATGGAATTTCATTGCCGTTGCTATACCAGCAGTAATTGGTGCAATAGCCGTATTATGTATTAAAAGGACAAAAGTGATTGAAACAGTTCCTGAAAAAATAAAAATCGCATCTTCAATTACACAGTAGAATAAAAGCCTCATAAGAGGCTTTTTTTATAAATGTGATTTTAAAATTTTTTGATGCTCTTTAACCTGTTTGGCATAACGTTTACCTTGTTTTTTCATTTTTCGATTTGTGTTGTATCCAGTAGGTCCAACGTTGTAATAGGCCAGTGCTTTTTTCCAGCTACCAGCAGATTGATTATATTTTGATAGGATAAAAGTCCCACAATGTATATTAATATTTTCTTGAAAAAGGTCACCTGGACAAGATTGTTGCCAATATCTAGGGATAATTTGGGTAAGACCTACAGCACCTGCTGGTGATACTGCATAATTTCGATAACTCGATTCTTGTCGAATAAGTGCGGCCATTAACAGGGGATCGACATCAAATTGTTGCGCACTTTGAACAATTAGTGGTGAAACCCTATTTGCGGTGTCTGGGTGTACAGAGTATGCCTTTTGAATACCTGTTGAAAGTTTTGCGGCGCGTTTTTGTACTGAACCACCACCTAAAGATGAGCAACCAACAAACACGATACACGATGATAGAACTAAACTATATTTAAGGAAAGTAAAGGATGGGGGAGGTGATTGTAAACGTTGTAAAAAAAGCAAAATAGTAACCGTGCAAATTCAATTTGCAAAAATCATAAGTAAGCTGGTGATTGGGGTCAAGCCCTAGATAAATTGGAGTGTTGTAGTTTTGCAATATATTGATGAGTAAGATAAATAGATCAGAAAAACTTTAAAATTGATTCAAAAATTTTCTTATAATAATGCCATTATTAAATGCCTGAAATCATCATGACGCCAGCTTGTAAATTTTTGAAAAACAAAAAGATAGATTATTCTGTTCATGAGTATGAGCATGATCCTAATGCTGAAAGTTTTGGTTTAGAAGCAGCTCAAAAATTGGGTTTATCTGTACATGAAGTTTTTAAGACTCTTCTAGTGACAGATGATGTCAATTATTTTGTGACAATTTTACCAGTGGACCATCAACTTAATTTAAAAAAGGCGGCGAATGCTTTCAGTTGTAAAAAACTTAAAATGGCTGATCCGAAAGTGGCTGAGCGTCTGACCGGTTACTTAGTGGGTGGGATTAGTCCAATTGCTCAAAAAAAGCGACTTAAGACAGTCATTCACCAATCGGCAAGTTCTCTTAAAAAGGTGTACGTGAGTGGTGGAAAACGAGGGCTAGATATCGGATTAGATCCTCAATCATTGGCCCAAGTATTAGATGCTCAATTTAATGACATTGTGGATCACACTTAATGTTTGATCACTACATTTGACGTAGATTGGTTAGATATTCTTGAGCGATAAAAATTTCTTGATCATCAGTTGGGCATACCTTGTTCCATTGATGGTCTTGATCTAATTCCCAAGCACGTTGATTATCGTTCAGATAATTCAGTAGACCATCTTTAATAATCGTTTTCTTTAGTTTTTTATCTTCAATCGGAAAACAGGTTTCTACTCTTGAAAATAAATTACGTCCCATCCAGTCTGCACTTGAACAATATAATTTCTCATTGCCTTGATCTAGAAAATAGTAGACCCGTGTGTGTTCTAAAAAACGTCCTACAATGGATCTGACGCGGATATTTTCTGATAACTGTGGTACTTGAGGTCTTAATGAACAGATGGAACGAATGATCAGATCGATTTGAACACCTACATTTGACGCTTGATAAAGTGCCGCGATTAATTTAGGTTCAGTTAAAGCGTTAACTTTGATAATAATATGCGCTTTATGACCAGACTTAGCATGGTGGATTTCATTGGCAATGAGTTTTAAAAGCTGTTCATGCAAGGTAAAAGGTGCATGGAACAGCTTTTTAGGCTTTGCCATTTTTCCCATACCTGTCAATTCTTGAAAGATTTTATGGACATCTTCACAAATGTCATCATCAGTGGTCAGAAGACCGTAATCGGTATACATTTTTGCATTACCAGCATGATAATTGCCAGTTCCCAAATGAACATACCGTTTCAGATGATCTGCTTCTCTACGAACAACCAGAATCATTTTAGCGTGAGTTTTATAGCCCACGATGCCATACACAACAACAGCTCCAGCTTCTTGCAGGAGGTTGGCGACCATGATATTGGATTCTTCATCGAATCTAGCACGTAATTCAATAATCGCAGTAACTTCTTTACCATTTCGTGCTGCTTCTGCTAAGACCTGAACGATCTCTGAATCTGGTCCGCTGCGATAAAGAGTTTGCTTAATTGCCAAGACATTAGGGTCTTTTGCAGCTTCTTTTAACAGGTTGATGACGGGTGAAAATGAGTCAAAAGGATGATGTAAAAGGACATCACGTTGTTTTAATACATCAAATATACTTTTTGATTGTCTCAATATCTTCGGTATCACGGGTTGATAGGGTTTAAACTTCAAATCTGGACAATCAAAATCTGAAAATAACCGAGCTAAATTTACAGGGCCTTGAACACGATAGAGTTGTGAAGGTTCTAAATCAAATTGTTCAAGTAGATATTGGTTAATCGTTGCTGGGCAATTGTGATCAATTTCAAGTCTAACTTCACGTCCAAATCTTCGCGAAGATAGTTCATCTTTAAGAGCAACTGCTAGATCGTCTACATCGTCAGCTAAATTTAAGTCAGCATTGCGTGTTACACGGAATTGATAGCATCCTGTCGCTTTCATTCCTGGAAATAAGTCATTGATATGTTGTTGCAGAATAGCCGACAACAGGATGTAATGTTGCTTACCTTCGCATAATTCATCAGGAATTTTGACTGCCCTTGGTAAAGTTCTCGGTGCAGGTACGATCGCGAGCTCAATCTGACGACCAAAAGCATCTTTACCTTCAAGTGTGACAATAAAATTAAGGCTCTTATTGACTAAACGGGGGAAAGGGTGGGCAGGGTCTAAACTGATGGGCGTGATTACTGGTTGAATAAATTTACTGAAGTAGTTTTGAATCCATTCTGTATATTTATCTAAAATTCCATGATATTGGATAAATTCGATACCATAAGATTTAAGTTGAGGAATGAGCTCGTTATTAAGTATCTGATATTGTTCTTGAACCGCATGATGCGTTGTTTTAGATATTTGTTCTAAAATAATTTCATTGGGAATAGCATCAGGCGCAGTAGTTATTTGATTTAATTCGATCTGTTTTAAAAGTCCAGCAACGCGTATTTCAAAAAACTCATCTAAATTCCGAGAAAAGATGATTAAAAAATTTAGTCGCTCTAATAAGGGATGGTGAGGGTCTTTAGCTTGAGCTAAAACTCGTTTATGGAATTCTAATAATGTAAGTTCGCGATTAATGTAAGTGTCTGAATTGTGTTGAAAGTTTTCAAAAGAGTGCATAGAACCAATTATTGCTTTATAAGCCGTCAGGAAAGACCTTGCAGCGATGGTACGTTTGATGTGTGACAGTAATATTACATTGATTGGTATATATTCGATAAATATATATAATTGGATTTATTTTATTTTAATCAAAAAAGCACACAATAAGTGTGCTTTTTTTAACTCAATTAGGGCTTAGAAATCGTAACGGAAACCTAAAGATAAACCTAAAGCATCCTCACCTTTGAAACCCTTCACATTATTTGTACGTGCTTGTTCCCACGGTGTAAGGCTTGAGTTTTTGTCATTAAGCACAGTTGCGACGTTACCGTAAACACGAACTGCTTTATCAAGACGATGTTCAAGTCCTAAAGCAATGAGTGTTGCGTTCGCATCTTTAGCATCTACATCACGGTGCATCACTTGACCACGGATATATGTTTTTGGTGCAAATTTATAATCAGCTGCAACACCAATGACTTGTGCATCAGGATTTTTTACGTCATTGTCATGAGTCATATATTGATATAAACCACCAATATTTAGCTCAGGTGTGATTTTATAAGCACCAGCTAAACGGAAGCCATCACGTTCGCCGCGAGTCGCATCTTCTTCATAGTGTTCATAAGCAGCTGCGAAATCAACAGGACCTTCTTTATAGGTCAATGCAAGATCGTAAGCTTTATTCTTTTTAGAGTCGCCTTTCTTTTGAATAACTTCACCAGTATCTTCATCTACAATTGTTTCAGTGAAGCCTGGAGAATTGCTTTCGTGCAATGAAAGTGCTGCTAATACATTGAACCCATTTCCGAATTTTGGTGATTTATATTCGATGGTATTTTCATTACGCTCATCAAAACGTAAGTCACCAGCACGTGTTACATTACGTAAATCACCTACTTGATCGCCGAAAAAGTTAACTGGACCACGTGCTATTTTAAAAGGGCTATCAAAACGACCGACACGAGTTTGACCGAAATTACCTTTTAAACCAACAAATGTATCACGTGTTGCAAAATCAACACCTGAATTTTGTCCACCACTAGCAAAGTTGATTTCTTGTTCAATTTGACCAAAAACGGTCATATCGTTTTCTAGTTTTTGTTCAACTTTAAAGCCTAGACGAGATGAGTTAGATGATAGACCTACTTCATTATAATCTTTACCATCATCAAGGTAATCTAATGAAACATGCGCACGACCATAAATTTTAACGTCGGCTGCCATTGCGATTGATGGTGTAATTAGTGTTGCCCCAACTGCTAATGCACAAAGTGTTTTTTTCATTTCTAGCTCCAGTAAAGACTGATTTATTGTCCTAATAATCATGATCAGTAGTTTTTTTGTAACTACTGTTCTCTATTGGTGCTAAGTATTCATTACAAATAAGTCACTAATATTAAGAATTTATTTCATTATCATGAAAATGGATAGAAACAATTTATAGTAATCAAAGGGCATAAAACAAAAAAAAGGAGCCAAAGCTCCTTTTTTTATGAGGATCTGTTATAAAGCAGCTTTAATCTTCTCAGCCAAAGCCTTGATACGCTCTTGATCACCCATTTGTGCTGCGTGTTTACCCAGTTCATGAATTGAACTTGGAATAAGATGGAAGTGAACGTGAGGCACGGTTTGCCCAGCTGCAGCACCAGATAACTGCATCAACACTATACCTTTTGCATCTAGTGCTGTTTCAATCGCTTTTGCAATTTTTTGAACGATTTGAATCGTGTACGCTGCAGTGTTTGGATCTAAGTCGAGTAAAGTTACGGCAGGTGATTTAGGGATGACTAAAGTATGACCATCTGCCTGAGGCATAATGTCCATAAATGCAAGAACTTGCTCATCCTCATACACTTTAATTGCAGGAAGTTCACCACGTAGAATTCTTGCAAAAATATTTTGATCATCGTAAGCCATAACTATTCCCAGAATGTAATTAGATTGAATTATTTACAGTTCAATTCTTTCTGACGTTGCTTAATGGAGTCAAGCTTTTGTTGCTCTTTTTCTGAGAACTTAGGTTTAGTTGTATTGCAATTTTCATTGCCGAACTTTGCCTTAGTATCTGGATCTTTAAAACAGAAGCCTTTTGATGCATAGATGATGTTGTAATCATCTTTAAGTTTTTCACACTCTTTTGTAGTATCGGCAAAAGCATTAACCCCAGCTGAAACAGATACAGCAGTAATTAAACCTAATAAAAACTTATTCATGAGTATCCTCATTTAGAAATGGACATTTGATATTGTCACATTTCAATTATATGGGCTTTATATGTGAATTCAATGGCGAAAATTTATTCTAAGGTAATTTTGCTCCATGATTCGTACATTTTAACTGCTGTCGAAAAATCACTATTAGGTTCAGCTATTGCATTAGCAGCACCAATTAGACTTTGAGTAAGCGTAATGACAGGTGCGGATAATTTTGCTTGATGAATGAGGTCTACTGCGATACCAGTGTCTTTGCTCAGTAACGGTAAGGCAAAAGTATTTGGAAAACTTCGATTTAATACCCGTTGAGGCAATACATTTTCAGTCACACCACTTTTACCACTTGAAGCATTGATGCACTCTAATGCTTCATTTAAATCCACACCATGCGCTTTAAGTGCAGTAAAACCTTCAGCAGCGGCACATAAGTGGACAGCCAAGAGCATGTTGTTCACTGCTTTCACAGCAAAACCAGATCCTGAGTCTCCTACATGCTTAATCAGTTTACCCATGGCTTGCATCGCTGGTAATACAGCTTCAAAAGCAACTTTTTCACCACCTACCATGAAGGTTAAAGTCGCGTTTTCAGCACCAATAGTTTGTCCGCTAACAGGTGCATCTA
This sequence comes from Acinetobacter sp. 24-47-62, assembly GCF_056779765.1. Lineage (NCBI taxonomy): Bacteria > Pseudomonadati > Pseudomonadota > Gammaproteobacteria > Moraxellales > Moraxellaceae > Acinetobacter > Acinetobacter sp. 24-47-62. The sequence goes on along the minus strand of NZ_JBWYIN010000017.1, from coordinate 52,819 downwards.
GAAAAAATACACCTTTTGATTTTAAAAAAGCTTGTTGTGCTTTAGCTGCATCAGGCACGCCACTGGTGCAGTCTACCCAAATTGATCCAGGTTTAATGTCGACTTGATGAATGATCTCATTGACTTGCTGACTCGTTGGTAAGCAACTAAAAATGATATCAGCGTGGGCAGCTTCTTGAAGTGATACAGCTTGTGTTTGATATTCAGTTGCATGTTGTTTGGCTTTCTCGAAATTTCGATTCCATACCAAAACTGATTCATAGTGTTTGGGTAAATGAGCTGCCATACGGTAACCCATTGCGCCTAATCCAATAAATGCAACTGTCGTCATTTTCTTTACTCTATTTGTGTTGAACGCTCTGCTAACCAGTGAGCAAGTTCAGGCCAAAATTGATCGGCACTTTTTTGACTCGACATTAAACCTAAATGCCCACCAGGAATAAGAGTAAACGTGACATCACGACTATTTGTCAATTCAGTCAATGGTCTAACAGCATCAGCTGTGACCATTTGATCGCTTGAACCCGCGCCAATCATAAGAGAGCAGTCTATATTTTTTAATTCGATTTTCTTATCTTGAAGTTCGATATAACCATTTTTTAGCGGATTTCTTAACCAGACATTGAATAACATATCTTGGTTTACCCCAGCAGGATAATCAATCATATGATTGAGGAAATAACCTAAAGTGGCATGTTCATGCAAAAGTTTTTTATCATCAAGATTCAGTAATAATTGTTTATGGCCTTCATACCAACCTTTTGGATCTAAAATTTTAAATCCAATTGCATTTAAAATACCTGGGGAGTGAATGAGGCGCTTAGGAATACGACCGTTATAAACTTTATGTTTGAGTAGACGAGTTCTTTCAAGATAGCGATTCATCTTAGCATATAGCTTTCCGATACTACCTGAAGCAAAGCTATCAATTGGACTACCTAAAACGATTAGATTTTTTACATGGTTCGGCTGTCTGAGCGCTGTGTACAACAGAACAAATATTCCCGCCATACTCCAGCCATGTAAAGAAATTTGATCAGATTTAGCGTGTGTGCGTATTTGATCGATACAATTCGGGATTGCATCATCAATAAAACCTAAAAAGTTGAGATCGCGATCTTTATAGCTAAAGTGTCCCCAATCCAATAAATACACATCAAAACCTTGCTCTGTATAATATTTGATAAGAGAACGGTATGGATAAAGATCATAAATATCCATCTTGATCGCTAAAGGCGCGACAAAGACCAATGGCTCAACATATTTTTTATTTTCAGATGCGTAATATCGAATTTTACTCGATTTATGAGTACCTATCACTTCATACGGCGTTGCTTGAGATAAAACCAAAGATTTACCGTAAAAAATGCGTGTCCCTAAATTTTTTAACTTGCTTTGTTTAGAACGCCAGTTAGTTTTTAAATGTTCCATGAAGGTTGAAGATCTCATAAGCATGTGATTTGAACGAAGTCTAAGCGATATTTATATATTTTACCTTGACCTTAAATGCTTTGGGCGCTCAAAATGTTGGCAATTATTCACAAAGGCAGTTTTTAGGACTGATTTAGAGCAATGAGCCAGCAAGACGACATTGAATACCAACTTGATACATTAGCACTTCGTACAGGTCATACGCGCAGTTTTGAAGGTGAGCATGCTGAACCGATGTTTCTAACTTCTTCATTTGTATATGCAAATGCAGCAGAAGCAGCAGCTAAATTCTCTGGGAAAGAGCCCGGTAATATTTATTCTCGCTTTACAAACCCAACAGTCGCAATGTTTGAAAAAAGATTGGCTGCAATGGAAGGTGCTGAACGTGCAGTGGCAACAAGTACGGGTATGGCTGCGATCATGGCGGTGGCGATGTCATTCTTAAAGGCTGGTGATCATGTTGTATGTTCTCGAGCAGTATTTGGTTCAACCGTGGCCTTATTTGAAAAATACATTTCTAAGTTTGGTGTGACTGTCAATTTTGTTGATTTAACAGATTTAGATGCTTGGAAAGCTGCGATCAAACCAGAAACTAAACTACTATTTGTAGAATCTCCGTCAAATCCATTATCGGAAATTGCTGATATTCGTGCATTAGCAGATATCGCGCATGAAAATGATGCCTTACTCGCAATTGATAATAGTTTCTGTACGCCAGTGCTACAACAACCATTAAAATTGGGCGCGGATCTAGTTGTCTATTCAGCGACAAAATATCTAGATGGTCAAGGTCGTGCGTTGGGTGGTGCTGTCGTAGGTAATCATCAATTACTTGAAGAAGTTTTTGGCTACGTTCGTACAACTGGGCCTTCTATGAGTCCGTTCAATGCTTGGGTTTTCCTAAAAGGTTTGGAAACGCTTCGTCTACGTATGAAGGCTCATTCTGAAAGTGCACAAAAGATTGCTGAGTGGCTTCATCAGCACGATAAAATCGAGAAAGTATTCTTTGCTGGCTTAGCGGATCATGTAGGTCATGATTTGGCTAAACAGCAACAAAAAGGTTTTGGTGGTATCGTTTCATTCGTGGTAAAAGGTGGGCGAGAAGCTGCTTGGAAAGTGATTGATCACACTCAATTTATTTCTATTACTGGGAATCTTGGGGATGTAAAATCAACGATTACTCATCCTGCAACGACTACTCATGGTAAATTGTCTGATAAAGCGAAGGCTGCAGCTGGCATTGCAGAAGGTTTAATTCGTCTTTCAGTAGGTTTGGAAGACGTTGATGATATTATTGCAGACATTCAACGTGGTCTTGATTTAGTCTAATTTAAATTTGTTCGGAGTATACAAATGAACATTAACATGCTTATGCAACAAGCACAGCGCATGCAAAAGGAAGTAGAGTCCAACATCAAGAAAGCGAAAGAGGAGCTTGCACAGAAAGAAGTGCATGCTGAAGCTGGTGGTGGTTTGGTAAAAGTGACAATGACTTGCCGTAATGTGGTAAAACGCATTGAAATCAATCCAGAATTACTTCAAGACGATCCAGATATGATTGAGGATTTGATTGCAGCTGCTATGAATGACGCTGCACGCCAAGCAGAAGCAATTTCAGAAGAAACAATGAAGTCTGCAAATAGTGGTATGGGATTACCTCCTGGCTTGTCAGGTTTATTTTAAGGATATTGCCGAGTGTTCAGCGAACGGTTTGACCAACTCGTCCAAGCACTGCGAATTTTACCAAGCGTTGGGCCTAAGTCGGCTCAGCGCATGGCGTTGCATTTGATCATGAAGAATAAGCAGGGTGCTTTGGCATTATCTGAAGCACTTAGCGATGCCGCTGATCATATCCATGAATGTGCTATTTGCCACTCATTGACTGAGAATGAGGTGTGTGACATTTGTCTGTCGCAAGACCGAGATGATACCTTGCTCTGTGTGGTTGAATCTCCTGCAGACGTGATGGCAATTGAGCAAAGTGGAAGTTTCAGAGGCAAATATCATGTATTGGGGGGGCATTTATCTCCTTTAGATGGTATAGGGCCTGAAGAGGTTGGCATACCTGCATTAGTTCAACGCTTAGCTGAAGGTCAGGTAGCAGAGGTTATTCTCGCTACCAATGCAACGGTTGAAGGACAGGCTACGGCACATTATTTGGTTGAAGCTACACGTCATTTGAATATCAAAATGACGCGTATTGCTCAAGGTGTACCACAAGGGGGGGAGCTTGAGTATGTCGATAGTCATACCTTAAGCCAAGCAGTTCATAATCGTATGCAAATGAAATAAGCACAAATTGTGCTTATTTTTTTGATTAGAGAAATATCACTTTTCGGAATAGTTTTTTAGTCGAAAAAAATATTAAATTTTTCATGTTCTATAACTATTTACAGTGTATACATAGATTTGCTTGACGCTTTAATTGAAAATTTATATTTAAAATTGATAATTTAAGCTAAAATACATCTCGATACCAATCTAGCACATTGTTTTTTATGATGTTTCAATTTATCCAAGAGCAAAAAGAACTCGAGCATGTTTTGACACTAATGAGTCAACAAGATGTTTATGGTTTAGATACTGAATTTATCAAAGTTGATACACTATGGCCAAAATTGGGTGTCTTGCAAATCAATGTCGCAGATCAGGTGTTTTTATTAGACGGTACACGTCTAGATTTTTCGAGTTTCTGGCCTAAAGTTTTTGCTGCAAAGCAAAATATTTTCCATGCTTGTGGTGAAGATATTGATCTGATTTACCATTATTCAAAAGGCAATCATCTTAATAATGTATTTGATACTCAGGTGGCTTTGTCTTTTCTCGGACGCGGATTACAGGTCAGTTATCAAAATGCGCTTAAAGAAATTTTAAATATAGAAATTGATAAAGATCAAACACGTTCAGATTGGCTTGCACGTCCTTTAACTGAAGAGCAAAAAGCATACGCAGCGAATGATGTCTTATATATTATGAATTTAGCCGATGTGCTAAAAAATGAATTAGAGAAAAAAGGGCATTATCAGTATGTACTAGAGGACTGTAAGAGCCTCACGCTTGAGATTGCGACAGAAACACCGAAAGAGAAACTATACGAAGATGTCGGAAATTATAGACACTCTCGAAAGCAGTTAATGCAGCTACAATTGCTCAGTGTTTGGCGTGAAGAAATGGTGAAGGCTTTAAATCAGCCTCGAAGTTTTATTCTGAAAAATGCCACTATGATTGATTTGGTGGAAAAAAATCCAAAAAATACCTTCCAATTATCTCAAGTTAAAAATATTCGTCCGAATGTGGTTCGTGAGCACGGTAAAACGATTTTGGATATTATGGCGTTGCTGCCCCCAATGGAAGAATGGCCATTACGAATTGCTCGACCAATTAAACATTCATCTAAAGATATTACCCATGATGTTGATAACATGATTGGTAATCTTGCAGAAGAGTTGGTGATCCCCAAAGAAGTGTTAATGCGAAAAAAATGGCTTGGTGCTTTATATCAGCATGTGGTTTTTCATGGCGATGAACAAGATTTACCTCAGTATTTACTTGGTTGGCGTTATGATTTACTGACGAAGCCATTAATTGAGTTGCTTCATAAAGATGCACAATATTTGAGTATGCAAATGAAAGTCAATGAATGACTTCTCTCAAAATTTGATTAAAGAATTACCAGTCATCCTAAACTAGACTGATGCGTTAACAAACGCTAATGTTTCGCTGTTTTTTTTGATGTATGCTTTGCTTTGAGTTTAAAAGGTGTTGTTTGAATCATGTGGTGTGAAATCTACAAATCTAGTAAGAAAGACGAAATGTATATTTACGTTGCGCGTCCTGAACAAGCGGAAAACCAAGAAGCTGTTGATCCGTTATCAGTATTATCTGATGCAATGAAAAATGCATTTGGCCGAGCGACATTTGTGATGTCACTGGAATTACATGCAGAACGCAAATTGGCGCGTGCAAATGTTTTACATGTGATGGATTCAATTCAGACGAAAGGATTCTTTTTACAATTGCCGCCTGAAGGATTGATCAATCCTAATGCGGTAGAGCCAGAGGGACTACGCGGTGCGTGATAATCAAGTTGGAGGATGGGATCAGTTTGTTTCAATGTTGGATTCAATTCCAGAATATAACATTGCAATTACCGTCTATATTCTCGGAACTTTGATTATTCTGTGGTGTTGGTACGGCATAGCGAAACGCCTACCTTCACCTTTAGGTGGAGTGACATGGATTTTTGTGTTTGCTATTTTGGCAACACCAACGATTTCTGAAGGTCCCAATTCCGCCTTAGCACCCGCTACTTTTGGTTTGATCTTTGGGGTATTAACAAAAGATTCACCGTTGATCTGGTCCAATTTCTCATTGATTGCCTTTGTTATTGCTTTAGGGTTATTGGCAGGTTATTTCTGGTCTAAGTACGCTTCTAAACAAAAGAATCCGAGACACACATCGTCAGTGAAGACACCACCACTTTAATTATCCAAATAAAAAAATAAGGTTTCATTATGTCTGTTGATGCACATCAATTTACGGGTACTGATCAATATATCGCCACAGATAGTCTCAAGCTTGCTGTGAAGGCCGCTCGAGCGTTGCAAAAGCCTCTTCTAGTGAAGGGTGAGCCAGGTACAGGTAAAACATTATTGGCTGAACAAGTTGCTGATAGCCTGGGTTTAAAACTGATTACTTGGCATATCAAATCAACGACGAAGGCTCAACAAGGTCTTTATGAATACGATGCCGTTTCAAGATTACGCGATAGTCAATTGGGTGATGAGCGTGTTTATGATATTAAAAACTATATTAAACCAGGTAAATTGTGGGAAGCATTTACCTCTGAAGAACGTTGCGTTTTATTAATTGATGAGATTGATAAAGCAGATATCGAGTTCCCAAATGATTTGCTTCATGAACTAGACAAAATGTCATTCTTTGTTTATGAAACTGGTGAAACAATTACTGCAACACAGCGTCCAATTGTGATCATCACTTCAAATAATGAAAAAGAACTTCCTGATGCTTTTTTACGCCGTTGTTTCTTTCATTATATTGAATTCCCAGATGAACAGACCATGCGTGAAATTATTGCAGTTCATTTTCCAAGAATTTCAACGACATTGGTCAGTGAGGCACTTCAGGTCTTCTTTAAGCTTCGCCAAATACCTGGTCTTAAGAAGCCACCTTCAACTTCTGAATTAATTGATTGGTTAAGCTTATTGATGGCTGATGATATGCCTGAAGATATTTTAAGAAACCATGATAAGTCAAAAGCAATTCCACCGCTGTATGGTGCGCTCATCAAAAATGAGCAAGATGTGCAGCTACTTGAGCGCCTCGCATTTATGACTCGTCGATAGGTGATACTATGTTCGTAAGACTGTTTTACACCTTGCGAAAATACGGAATCCCCGTAACGACGCGCGAGCTGATTGATTTAAATCAAGCAATTAGTCTAGGTTTGGTTTTTGCAGATCAAGATGATTTTTATCAGCTTGTGAAGACAGTCATGGTCAAGGATGAGCGTTACTTCGATAAGTATGATCGTGCTATGAAGGATTATTTTCAGGGCATTCAAACCTTTGATGTAGATGATTTACTCAGTAAAGTTAATCAACTTCCTAAAGAATGGTTTGATTTAGAACTCCTTGAAAAACACTTAACGCCAGAGCAACGTGAAGCACTACAAAGAGCAGGTTCTTTAGAAGAGCTCATGAAAATGCTGGAAGAGCGTTTGCGTGAGCAACATAAAAAACACCAAGGTGGTAATCGTATGATTGGCACTGGTGGCACTTCACCGTTTGGAGCTTTTGGTGATCACCCAGAGGGGGTGAGAATTGGAGGGCCGGGACGTAAAAAATCTGCGGTGAAAGTGTGGGAACAACGTAAATACCAAAATCTTGATGATGATCAAATTTTGGGAACACGTCATATGCAAATGGCGTTGCGTCGTCTGAGAAAATTTGCGCGTCAAGGTGCTGAAGAAGAGCTTGATATAGATCAAACGATTCGCGAAACGGCTAAGCAGGGAATTCTTGATGTACAGATGGTGCCAGAGCGTCGTAATCGAATTAAAGTTTTAATGTTGTTCGATGTAGGCGGTTCTATGGATGCCTATATTGCACAATGTGAAAAACTGTTTAGTGCAGCCAAAACAGAATTTAAGACTTTAGAATATTTCTATTTCCATAACTGTCTTTATGATTACGTGTGGAAAGACAATCATCGCCGTACTTCGACAAAAATGAATACCTTAGATTTATTTAATACCTATGGTAAAGATTATCGAGTGATTGTTGTTGGTGATGCAAGTATGGCGCCATACGAATTAAAATCTGCTGGTGGTTCTGTCGAATACATGAATGAAGAGTCGGGTGAAATTTGGCTGCGTCGTTTGCGCCAGCATTATGAAAAGACGGCTTGGTTGAATCCTGAAACTGAGAATTACTGGCATTACACTCAAACGATAGGAATGATCAAAGAATTATTTGAAGATCATATGTATCCAATGACTTTAAAAGGCATTGAAGATATGACTAAATTCCTCTCGCGCTAACTTTTTTAAATTATATTCATCTAAAGGATCTTGATATGAGCTATCAAATCAATGGTGTGGCATTGCCAAATGAAGAAGGTTTTTTTGGTGAATATGGTGGTCAATTCATTCCACCTCATTTAAAAGCAGCAATGGATGAAATCAATGTTGCTTATGAAGAAATTCGTAAAACACCTGAATTTCAAAATGAGCTTTCAGAGCTGTTTGCGCATTATGTAGGTCGTCCAAGTCCTTTATTTCATGCCAAACGACTTTCAGAACAATTGGGCGGTGCTCAAATTTATCTGAAGCGTGAAGATTTGAACCATACAGGTGCACATAAAATTAACCATTGTTTGGGTGAAGCTTTACTTGCTAAATACATGGGCAAGAAAAAAGTCATTGCTGAAACTGGGGCAGGTCAACATGGTGTCGCATTAGCCACCGCTTGTGCCTTGGTTGGTATCCCATGTGAAATTCATATGGGTCAAGTTGATATTGAAAAAGAACATCCAAATGTCGTGAAAATGAAAATTTTGGGTGCGAATCTAATCTCAGTCACTCGTGGAACAGCAACATTAAAAGATGCTGTTGATAGTGCTTTCGAAGAGTATTTGAAAGACCCTGATAGCTTTATTTATGCCATCGGATCAGTCGTTGGTCCACATCCATTTCCTAAAATGGTGCGTGATTTCCAAGCAATTATCGGTGATGAAATTAAAGTTCAATCACAAGACAGATTTAACAAATATCCTGATTATATTGTTGCTTGTGTTGGCGGTGGCTCAAATGCAATGGGAGCATTCAGTGCATTCCTTAATGATGGTAGTGTGAAATTGATTGGTGTTGAACCAGCAGGACATGGTTTAGATACTGATCAACATTCGGCAACACTAACTTTAGGTAAACCAAGTCAACTTCATGGTATGGCGTGTTATGTGCTGGAAGATGAAAATGGCGAGCCATTACCTGTGCATTCAATTGCTTCTGGATTAGATTATCCTGGTGTGGGGCCTCAACACAGTTTCTTAAAAGATATTGGTCGTGTTGAGTACTCAACAGCAACTGATGAAGAATGTCTGAATGCATTCATGACTCTATCTCGAGTTGAAGGGATTGTGCCTGCATTAGAAAGTTCACATGCTGTTGCTTGGGCGATACGCGAAGCTCCACAATTGTCCAAAGATACCATTGTGGTGGTGAATTTATCAGGTCGAGGTGATAAAGACTCGGACTATGTGGCAGAAAAATTAGGTTTAAATTAACACATAAAAAAACCAGCTTAGGCTGGTTTTTTTAATTACATTTCTGGTGGTTCTTCATTCAAAGGCGTAAGAATATTTTCAAAGGAGGAAATTTCAATTGGAATGAGCGGCGTTTCGATTGAAAGATCTTGAGCAAGTGTTTCAGTCGCTTGTTGAGCTTGTTGAGCTTGTTGAGCTTGTTGAGCTTGTTGAGCTTGTTGAGCTTGTTGAGCTTGAACCATGGTTTTCATAATTTCATCAGCTGGTGCACTTAGTTCGTGTGCTTTTTTGCTGTCATATTTGGTGGCAAGTTCTTTTAAAATTGCGTAAGACAAATAACTCGTAAATGCTGGATTCTCAGATTTAGCCTTGGATGGAAGTAGAGAAACGCAAGCGGCATGAAATAAACCATGTTGTACGTATGTTGCATTGTATGCAGGATCTTTAGCTTTATCAGGATCACCTAAATAACCAATTTTGAAGCCAATTTCAGATGCAGCACAGGCATTGGTCACTTCAGAAGAGGGATTGCGATAGTCAGCATTTTTTTTGAAATATAGCACTTCTGCGATCGACATCATTTCATCTTGAATTTCTTTGAGTCGGCCATCTAAGTTTGGGACTGCAAAATAATTTTTTAACTTAAATAGTGTTACAGTGCCTTCGAGCCATTTTTGGGGTTGTTCTGTATAATTCAAATTTGTATAACAGGCAGAAGTTTGCAGGGCGGCTTCAACAAATTCTTTGTTTTTTCTTGGATTTTTCATATCTTGATCAGCCCCTAAATATCCCATTTTGTAGGCTTTTTCATAGTTATTACATGCAGGCGTGATAAGTGTCTTTTTTTGATATGTTTTTGCTTTTTTTAGCAGCTCTATTTGATTCTTTATCGTTGGTTCAAGTTCAGATGCATAAGTGGAAGCAGTTACAAATAAAGCGGTGTAACACAATAACTTTTTATACATCATCAGTCCTTAGGCAAAAAATTCCATAATGTAATGACTTTACTGATGCTGTTTAAATAGTTCAATGACTAAATAAAAGAAAATCATTGTAAAAGATGACCAATTTCAATCTATTGTTCAAAATTGAGATCATGATGGAATTATCAAAAAAGCCCCCGAGATGGGAGCTTAGCTTTATCCTGAAATATACTGTTGAAGTTGTTCGATCAACACTTTTTGGTCTTCCATCGCGGCTTTAACTAAGTCACCAATAGATACAATTCCGACGAGTCTATCGTCTTCTAATACTGGCAGATGGCGAATATGACGTTCTGTCATTAAATCTAAACACTCATCTACGGTGTTGCTTTTACTTACAGATAAAACCGTACCAGTCATAATTTCTGAGACTGTAGTTAAGTCAGATGTACGTTGCATAAGTGCAATTTTACGCGTGTAATCCCGTTCAGATAAAATTCCAACAAGTCTTTCATCCTGTACGACAACAACGGCACCAATACCTTTTGTTGCCATTAATGTGATTGCTTCTAAAACCGTAGCATCAGGTGTGATGGTAGAGATTTCTGAATTGTTTTTATTTTGTAGGACTTGAGCTACTGTTGTCATAAAGTTTCCTCTTGTTGGTTATTCGTCCATGCATAAGTTAATAACTGAAATCTAAAATCTTTACAATCGTTTTAGTGGAATTTTCTGCTAAATAGAAGGGCTTAAATGATTCTGAAAAAATAGCATCTGCATGTGTGGAATAGTGAGCTTAAAGTGGCGATCTCGATGATTGCACAGGGCAGGTGTGACTTTTAATCGCGTTAGGGTTGGGAGTAGTGAATTTTTAAAATCATCAGGCGTTATTTTTCGAGGCTGATAGTGCGGCCAGTGAATTTTTGCATAATGTAAAGCCTGCACTGAATTGAGCCAGAAGGGGAATATGTATTCTTGATTGATTGATCGGATGGCCCAACCTTGATGTTCTGGATTGTACAGTCCCCACAGTACTCCACAATACATCATGGTTTTAAGGATATTAACTTTGAGTAAAAAATGCTTTGAATTTGGTTGCAACTGTACAAAGGTGTTCATGATCGTTCAATGATTCAATACCAATGATGATAAGTTCAGTCTAATGTTTTTTTCTTAAAGTTTAGTTGCATTAATTTAAAGTTTGGTAAGCAAATATGTAATGAAAAAGCTAAAAAAACGCCACGAATGTGACGTTTATTTATGCTTGCATTGTGGCCATGTTTTGCCAATACTGTGCTTTCAAAGAATCACGTTCTACACGGAAACCTTGAAGATAGAGTTCAGCTAGAAACATCGCTGCTTTACCGTGACCCGCACGTGCTGCATTCTCAAGTTCTGAAACTGCGTCTGTAAAATTCATTTCAAATTGAATGGTATTTACAGCATTCGAATACATATGTTCGAGGTCTTGTTGAGAGAATTGTTTAATCATATAAAACTCCTTATTCTAATTATGATTAGTACTACAGTTATAAAGACCTAAATTAGGTCAAAATGGAATATAACAAAGTAATATTAAACTAATATTACAATTTGCGTTAATTGTCAAATAAATTTTCAAGATAAATCTTTTAAAAAATACTTACATGATTAAACTTTAATCATTTTATATTGGGTTTATGATAAAACTGTAAATAACTATAAAGGAGAATGACTTATGACTAATACCATTGATGGTTTCACATTTGGCAATCCACCAGAGCCATCCGATATTATTGCGCTTGCACATCATCATAAAAAACAACTTAATGAAGCAATTTTTCATCAAGAAATCCATTTAGGTCACTACTGTTTAGAGCAGCGTAAACGTGTGCATGATTACACGCAGACGCTTGATCCTGCAGCGAAAGCTGAATTTTATCGCTACTATGACGGCGAATTAAAACGTATCGCCGTCATTGACGAAGAACACCCTGATGATGCTGAAGGTGGTTTAAGTGTTTTCACTATTTTTATCGTACTCGCGGTGATCGCTGCTATCTTATATTTTGGTGTTGTGCAGAATGTAGTTTCTTAAAGGTGAATAAGCGCCATTGTTAGCATAATGGTTCTTGCTAAATTCAACGTTAACACTATATTTTTAAAGCATCTCGGATTACACTTAAGCTAATCCGAGGTTGTACATGCTCCATTTAAAAAAAATTTCGTCTGATCTTTTCTCACAATTAAATATTGAGCAGATTCAAAATGCTTTCATCATAGGCATTGTACTTTTTATTCTTATTGTCTCTAGTATTGCACTGAATCGTCCAATTAATTCAGCCCACTTTGAACAAGTTCAAGCGCTCGCGGCTCAAAATCGTTTAGAGCGAACGCATGAAATGGCAAATTTGTTACTTGCAAAACCTAAGATTAAAAATATTGAATTTTATCGTTTGCTGAATGCTTATCATATCGAGAATGCTCATATAAAAATTTATCCAGCGATTGAAAAGTTGGATTAGTTTTCAATCTTATTCAGATTGAGCCCAAGATTTTGATTCAGTATTTCTTCGATCTCCTTGGCAGTGACACGGTCAGAGACAGCAATAACAGTCATTTGATCGGGGTGTAAATGTTTTTGTATTGCATTTTGAATATCTTGGCGAGTTAATTTTCGAATCTGCTCCTGATACTCATTTAGATAATTGGAATTAAGTCCGTAAAAACCAATTGATGCGATTTGGGCATTAATATTTGCATTGCTATTTAAGGTCATTGGAAAAGACCGAAGAATACTTTCTTTATTTTCTTTAAGCAAAGAGTCAGTAATTGGCTGTTTTTTGAAGTCAATGAATACTCGATGTGCGAGCTTTAAGCTTTCGAGCAATTGGTCTTGTTGTGTCGCATATCCAAAACTAAAAACGCCAGGTACCTGTGGTGTAGTCAGCGTACTCGATGCGCTATAGGTGAGTCCTCGTTTAACTCGTAACTCTTTTGATAAGATTGAATTAAAACTCCCACCACCAAACATTCTGTTGGCAACTTCCAAAGCGGCACGGTCTGGATGTGCTCGTTCTAAAGATAAATGACCCAATAATGCATGTGCTTGTAGGCTTTCGCGTTTTAGTACTGAAATTTTAAAACCTGATTCACTGACGGGAGTTGGAAGGTCGGGCTGCTTTTGCCCTTGCGGTAAATTGATACTGATCAGTTCCGAGATCTGTTGAGCTTGATCTTGAGTGAGTTGTCCTGTGATTGCTATATTGGAATTTTGAGCGACAAGCAATCGATCTCTAAATTCTTTGAGTAATTCAGGCGTAATGTTTTTTAAACTACCGACTGTCCCAGCTGTTGGTTGAGTATATGGATGATCTCCATACAGCATACGGTACAGTTGTATTGACATTAGTCTGGATGGATTCTCTTGAAGTTGTTTTTGCCCAATTTGAGTATTACTGAGCGCGAGATTAATGCCTGATTGTTTAAAGGTAGCATGCTTGATTAAATGCAGTAGTAAGTTCAGTGCAGGGTCAAATTTTTCAGGATCATTTAATACTCTTAGTCGAACAACAAACATATCACGATAGGCGTTGAAAGAATATTTGGCGCCTAATCCCTCAAATGTGGTGGTAATCTGTTTGGCACTGAGCTGATCTGTTCCTTCAAGCATAAGGCGAGCTGCCATATTGGATATACCGTAAAGTCCTTGACCAATGACTTCATCTCGTGCAGAACCAGCATTGAATGTAATTTGAATGTCGACCATTGGCAGATCATTCGTTTCGACAAATAAGGTTCGTACATTTAAAGAGTTTGTAAGTTCTTGAACAAAAGGCGCTTTATAATTTTGGGAAGATTTTGTGATTTCTTTTAAGCTTAACAAGTTTTTAATCGAGCTTAGACCACTGGGATCGTCTTCAATGATCTGTTCAATTGGTTCCGCTTCTATAAGTTCCTCCGCATGCGACAGTGAACTCAACATGGCACTAAACAACACACTCGTTAAAAATAGAGAAGACAAATAATTCATAAAACGCCTAGTTGTTGTTTTTCTGTTCAGGATAAAGATGTAAAACGCTCAAATTGTCACGATTAAAATAAATATTGGCAATGCGTTGTAAATCATGCGGTGTGACTTTATCGAAGTAATCAGGGAGTTGATCAATCATGCGATAGTCTAGATCATTGATGCTGAGCAAACCAATGAGTCGAGCTTGCCCAATAATATCATCTTGGCTATACACTAAATTGGAAACGAAATTCGCCTTGACCCGATTGAGTTCTTTTTCATTGATCAATTCTGATTTGAATAAATCAAGTTCCCGCTGTATGCGTTTTTGCGCTTGCTCAAGACTAATACCTTCAGCTGGTATGGCAGAGATTAAAAATAGGCTATCCCCACGATTATATGGATCATAACTCACATTAATTGAGGTCAGAATTCGCTTATCTCGGATCAGTCTCTCTTGTAGGCGTGCTGAAATTCCGCCGTCCAATAGATTTTGAATAATGGTTAAAGCGTAGGCGTCTTGAGGGTTTTTTGCTGTTTTAATGGAATTGACATTCCAAGACATAAACAAGTTGGGTACATGTACAGCCTGATATTGCTCCATGAAGCGATATCCAATTCTTGAAAATTCAAGCACATCATTTCGTTCAGGAACGGATTTTTTTGGAATCTTATTAAAATATTTTTTGACTTCTCGAATGGTTTGTTCAGGATCTACATCCCCAATAATGACTAATGTTGCATTATTCGGCGCGTACCAAGTTTCGTACCATTGTTTTAAATCATTCAATTGAATGTTATTCAGATTTTTCATTAAGCCAATCACTGGTTGGCGATAGTGACTGGTCGGGTACGCAATCCATTTAAATCTTTCAAAAGCAAGGTTTCGAGGATTATCCTCTGTTCGTTGCCGTCGTTCAGCCATCACGACTTTAATTTCGGGTTCGAAATCTTCTTGGCGCAGAACTAAATTTTGCATTCGATCAGCTTCTAACTCTAATGCCAGTGGAAGATATTTTTTAGGATAGAATTGATAGTAATTGGTGTAATTTGTGGATGTGAATGCATTGACACTACCACCATAAATTCGACTAAGGCGTGTAAATTCATCATTCGGTACTTTTTTAGTGCCTTTGAACATCATATGTTCTAGGACGTGTGAAATGCCGAGTAAATTCCCTGACTCGTCACTACTGCCGACGGCATACCAGATTTGGCTAATTACTACAGGTGCGCGATGATCTTCTCTAACAATGACTCTTAAACCATTGTCCAGTGTTGTTTCGACGGTATTTCGAGAGAGTTGAGCAGTTTGTTGATTTGCAAATGTCATTATCGGTGCTGATGTAATCGCAGCAATGATGATTGTCTGTTTGAAAATGAGTTGCAGAGAGAATTTGAGCCGGCTGAGAGACACAATTAATCCGAATAATGACTTTAAAATTATTCTTGATGATGTCGTATATTTATTCAAGATTGAACTGTTGCAATTTGGTTGATCGTTTTAAAAGTAATTGCAGATCGTGAATTTAAAGCAATCTATGCTAAACTCCATTCTTTTAATCGCAATGCTTTTCAAGGAATCGGCATGCAAGAACAGCAAAATAAATTCTTGATTGATGCGGATATTGGTGATGACGATGTCACCTTACCGAGCCTCCCGGCCGTTAATGTGCCTATTATCGAAAACAATGAAGTAGAAAAGCTGGAAACGGTGCCGGCCGTTGAAGAAACAAAACCGAAAGGTGGTTTCTTCAGTCGTATGAAAGAAGGCTTATCAAAATCTCGTAAAAATTTAGCTGATGGAATGATGAATATTCTAGTCGGTGGTAAAGAGATTGATGATGAGCTGCTCGAAGAAGTTGAAGAGCAATTATTGGTCGCAGATATTGGGGTAGAGGCGACGAAAACAATTATTGCCAATTTGACTGAAAGAACTGCGCGTGGCGATTTGATCTACTCTCATTCTCTCTATAAAGCTCTTCAAGAAGAATTAGTTGCTTTATTAGCACCACGTGTCAAACCGTTACATATCGATCCGAATAAAAATCCCTATGTGATTTTGGTTGTAGGTGTAAATGGTGTAGGTAAGACAACCACGATTGGTAAACTCGCAAAACGATTGCAAGGTGAAGGTAAAAAAGTCATGCTCGCGGCAGGCGATACTTTCCGTGCTGCGGCGACTGAACAGCTACAAATTTGGGGTGAACGTAACGATATTCATGTCGTTGCACAAGGTCATGGTGCAGATAGTGCTTCTGTAATTTTTGATGCTTTTGAAAGTGCACGAGCGAAAGGGATCGATGTATTGATTGCAGATACCGCAGGGCGTTTGCATAACAAAGGTCACTTGATGGAAGAGCTCAAAAAAGTAAAACGTGTTATGCAGAAAATTGATGCGACTGCACCGCACGAAGTGATGCTTGTTGTGGATGCTGGCACAGGACAGAACGCGATTAACCAAGTTGAAATGTTTGATGAAGCTGTAGGTTTAACGGGTCTAACTATTACCAAATTGGATGGTACGGCAAAGGGTGGTGTGCTATTTAACATTGCGAGCCGTACACATGTGCCAATCCGATTTATTGGTGTAGGTGAAAAGATTGATGATTTGAGACCTTTCTCAGCAAAATCATTTGTCGCTGCATTATTTGATAACGAAAAATAATCATTCTTGGGTTAATTTAAAAAGCTCCATATACGGAGCTTTTTTTATAAATATTTAAAATTCATAAAGTTAATCAAATATGAGAAAGCCGAATCTTTTGACTCAATACATTAAATACGCAATTTGTTCCAAAAATAGAACACTTTGTTATAAAGATAAGGCTGAAAAGGTTTCGTAATATGAATAAGATAGCATCATCGTTAGCACACAATGAATGTTAAAAATAAGGAATAAGTTATGTCTTTTCTAAATCAAATTAAAAATCGCCGTACCATCTATTCAATTGGTAAGAATGTTTCTTTAGACAATACTCAGATTGGAGAAACCATTAAAGAAGCGGTACGTCAAAGTCCATCGTCATTTAACTCACAGACATCACGTGTTGTAACACTTTTTGGTGAGTCACATGACAAATTTTGGAATATCGTTTTAGAAACTTTACGTAAAATTGTTCCTGCAGAAGCATTTGAGGGAACTCAAAATAAGATCAATAGCTTTAAAGCGGGTCATGCAACTGTATTGTTTTATGAAGATCAAGATACGGTGAAAGGTTTACAAGAGCAATTCCCACTTTATGCTGAGAATTTCCCAATCTGGTCTGAACATTCAACAGCTATTGCTCAATTTGCGGTTTGGACTGCATTGTCAGAAAAAAATATTGGAGCATCATTACAACATTACAATCCAATTGTGGATGAAGAAGTGTCTTCAACATTTGAAATTCCAGCTTCTTGGAAACTTCGTGCTCAGCTTGTGCTCGGTTCAATCGAAGCGCCCGCTGGAGATAAAACGTTTATTGATGACGAGATTCGTTTTAAAACTTTTAATTAATCCAAATCATATAAAGGCACTTCGGTGCCTTTTTTTATGACGAGTTCTGTCATTAAATTGTCATCGCTTGGTAGCATAGTAGTCATATCTAACAATCTAATATTGAGTTATTTATGAAATTAAAAATTGCGTCTGCATTGATATTTACGGGTTTGAGCAGTCAAATTTTTGCAGGGGCGACCTTGGTGGTTCCAGAGGAACTGGTCGTAATTTCAGTGAATAATCAAGAGGTTAAATCAGGACTATTTAAATCAAAAAAACAATACCAAATTGATGTGAATCAACCTTTGGTGAATGTTCGATATAATCAATACTTTGAACTACCTTTAAATAATCATGAGATCGTAAAGTCGGATATTCTTACTTTGAAATTGCCAACCCTAGAGGATAATAAGTCATACAAATTGGATTTAATTCATCCACCACGAGATTTGGACCAAGCAAAAACATTCGCCAAAAATCCTCAATTGGCAATTTATAATCAAAATAATCAACTCATTTCAAATAATCTGATTGTTCAAATGACCTCGCAAAGTTTGCTAGGCGGTACGATCAATCAGATATTGCATAATGAGCCACAAGCTAGCCCAATGATCAAGTCAAGTTCATCATCAATAAATACTCAAACAGTGGAACAAGCTGACATTAAAAATACAAATTCAAATACTCATGTTGGTCAGACGTTGATTGAAGTATGGAAAAATTCTTCAAAGCAGGAACGTCAAAAATTTATGACTTGGCTTGCAACGCAATAAAACATTTAATATTTCATAAACAGATATAAAAAAGCCCTCATAGAGGGCTTTTTTATAAATTAAGTGAACAGCCAAGTATAGTAACCATAAATCATCAATGGCCATGCTACAAATGGACTAAATAAATACTTCCATATCCAATAACGTGGTATAAACCCTACGCCATGGATAAATCCACCAGATATTCCAATCATAATCAGCATCATGGCACGATGACTGTAATTACCACTTGCATCCAACATCAGACTTGGGTGGATGAGTAATATGGTAGCGAGAGGCAATGCCATCAGAAATGAAATGATCATTGCGAATGAGTATTTACGTTTTTCAGAATTTGACATTGCAAGCTCACTCATTTCATTCACCATCTAAGTCTTGATGTTGTTCCATGTAAATGGCTGCAAGTACACTCGCGAAACATGCCATCAACACACCTAGTATCCATGCGAAGTACCACATAATTATCTCCTAACAGTGATTCGGTTTTAATACAGACTATGCGTGTGGTCTTGAATATGTTTCTTGGTGATCACACCCCACATTTTGTAGTAACACCAAGTGGTGTATGCCAAGATCAGCGGAACAAAAATACACGCAGCAACAGTCATTACTGAAAGCGTCATTTGGCTAGATACTGCATCCCACATCGTCAAGCTAATGTTTGGATGAATACTAGATGGCATCAGGAATGGGAATAGGGCAAAACCAGCAGTGAGAATTGTGCCAATCACAGCGAACGATGTACCCAGAAAACTAAGTCCCGCTTTATTTTTAGACGATGCTAAAACCACAATTATTCCTCCGATAATCGCCATTACCGGTGCCAATATTGTGATTGGATAAATAGAATAATTGTTCATCCAGCCATGATTGGCATTAGTGAGTACTTCTTTAGCAAGTGGATTAGCAACACCATTCGTATCATAAGGTGTTACAAGCGTGTAGCCTTCGATATTGCCGAAATACAACCATGCACCAGCACCGAGAAAACAGATGAGAAAAAGAATACTCATATATCGTGTAGCTTGAGCAGAGCGTGTTCTTAATGCACCTTCAGTGCGTAGCATTAACCATGCACCACCATGCGCAGCAAGCATCGTCAAACTGACCAATCCACAGACCAAGGCAAATGGATTTAAAAGTGCAAAGAAGCTTCCTGTGTAAGTTGAACGAACAGTTTCATCAAGTGTAAAGGGGATGCCAAGGAACATATTGCCAAATGCAACACCAAAAACGAGTGCTGGTACTGCGCCGCCAATACATAAGCCCCAATCCCAAGCATTACGCCATTTAGTATTTTCGAGCTTAGAGCGATAGTCAAAACCAACAGGTCTAAGGAATAAAGCAAATAATACGAGTAACAGCGCCCAGTACATACCCGAGAAAGCTGTTGCATATACCATTGGCCAAGCTGCGAAAAGTGCACCACCCGCCGTAATAAACCAAACTTGGTTTCCATCCCAATGTGGTGCAATCGTGTTGATAGCAGCACGACGCTCTTCATCATCTTTACCGACGAACGGCATCAGTGCCATAGAGCCCATATCAAATCCATCAGTCAAAGCAAACCCAATAAGGAGGACGCCGACCAATACCCACCAAATGATTTTGAGAAGTTCATATTCAATCATGTTAAATCTCCTCAGTTGACTTATTGGCTGCTGCTAGTTTTTCGAAATGATACTTTCCAGTATGTAAAGAGCTTGGTCCTAGTCTTGAGAATTTGATCATTAAATACATTTCTATGATGAGCAGCACTGTATAGAAAGCAGCAAGTGCTAAAATTGAACCCCATACATCCGCTGAACTAATACTTGATGCAGATAGGTGAGTTGGTAAAACTTCACCAATAGTCCATGGTTGACGACCAACTTCAGCAACGTACCAACCTGTTTGAGCTGCAATCCATGGAAGTGGAAGGGCGATCAGTGCAAACTTGAGCAACCAGGTTTTATTTTCAGCATTACGTTTCATGACAGCGTACGTTGCAAGAATGAACAACAAGAGCATCAAGAAACCTGACGCCACCATCGCTCTAAATGCCCAAAATAAACTTGGAACATGAGGGATAGTATCTAAAGCTGCAGATTTAATTTGTTGTTCAGTAGCATCAACCACAGTTGGTGTGTATTTCTTCAACAATAAACCATAACCCAAATCTTTTTGAGTCTCGTCAAATGCAGCTTTGAGTTCTGGTGATTGATCTCCAGCACGAAGTTGTTCAAGCTGTGCGTAAGCGACCATACCATTACGGATACGTTGCTCATGTTGTGCGATTAAATCTTTGATCCCTGTGACTTGTTCAGTTGTAGAGCGAGTCGCGATTAAACCCATGACATATGGAATTTTCACAGCATAGTCTGTTGTTTGCGTCTCGGGATTGGGGATACCAAATAATGTGAATGCAGCTGGTGCTGGATGTGTATCCCATTCTGCTTCAATTGCAGCGAGTTTGGTTTTCTGAACATCACCTAATTCATATCCTGATTCATCACCCAGTAAAATTACGGATAATGTCGAAGCAAGACCGAAAATAGCAGCAATGGCAAATGAACGACGGGCAAAGGCCAAATCACGTTTTTTAAGTAGGTAATAACTTGATATTGCCAATACAAAAATTGCACCAGTCACATAACCCGCAGAAACAGTATGGACAAATTTAACTTGTGCCACTGGGTTAAATATTAGTGCGGCAAAATCTACCAGCTCCATTCGCATGGTTTCATAGTTAAATGCGGCCCCGACAGGGTTTTGCATCCAACCATTTGCAACCAAGATCCAAAGTGCTGACATATTAGAGCCTAAAGCCACTAACCATGTCACACATAAATGTTGGACTTTAGAAAGACGTTCCCAGCCGAAAAAGAATAAACCAATAAAAGTAGATTCTAAAAAGAAGGCCATTAATCCTTCGATTGCTAATGGCGCACCGAAAATGTCACCTACATAATGTGAGTAGTAAGCCCAGTTTGTACCAAACTGGAATTCCATCGTTAGTCCAGTGGTTACCCCTAAAGCAAAGTTGATCCCGAATAACTTACCCCAAAACTTGGTCATGTCTCGGTAAATCTCTTTACCTGTAATGACATAGGTGGTTTCCATGATGGCAAGGATAAATGCCAAACCTAGAGTGAGGGGTACAAATATAAAGTGATACATTGCGGTCATTGCAAATTGAAACCGCGATAGATCGACCACGCTTTCAGAAATCATCAACGTGTCTCCTTCATTTTAAGTTCGCTGCCCGTAATTCGTTCAGCGACTTGATGGTCAAAGTTTTTGGGAATGGTAGGTGTATCAAACCAGATATTTTTAATCACGATAAGAATGATTACTTTGATAATAAGAATCAAAGTAATCTCTTTGATTAAATTTTTATTTAAACTTGAAGGTTTAATCATCATATTTAAATGCATTATTTAAATCTATTCTTAATATTATTATCTTTTTTTTATTTAAAATAAACACTTCATAGTCATAAATATTTTTAATATAAAAAATATAATAAAAACAGTTATTTATAATTTATATTTTTAATAAAATTAAATCTAACTAAAATGGTTATATTTAAAAATAAAATAGACTAAATTACTTGGTATTAATATTTTAATTCCAACTAAAATAATATGATTTTTGTTTTAAAGCTTATTAAATTGGTTGGTTTTAAATCTGATTAAAATGGTTGGTTATAAGGATTTTATTAATTTTTATATAATCGTTGAGTTGGTTGGATTTAAATTTAATAGGCGTCACAAAACACCTTGAATGAACTATTTTCAAATCAAATGCATATAATTGAAGTGGGGTAATAGCTAATTAATGCTGATCAACATTGAAAAGTTGATTTGTTTTTGCAATTTTTTTAGCAATAAAATGAGATCTTTTTGCACGGATCAGGAGGATTTGAGATTGAAATTCAAGTTCCCCAAACTCTGGTTCAACTTGTACATAATGTAATTGACCGAATTCATCGCGAACGCGTGCTTGAGCAGAGAAGCCAGGTCGTGCATTACCACTGGAAACAGTTGCTAGTCGACCAAGCAAATTTGAGTGCTCGGATTTGTACTTGGGTTTGATCACTTGATCCAAACAATGAATCATAAATACCGTAAAGAAGATTGCGATAATTAAAGCGGGTAATAAAACATAGTACCAAGCTAGAAAGGTTTTCTGGCTTGCAAATACAATGAGCTGAAGAAAATATCCAGCAAAACTAAAATTGATCAGAAAAAAAACAAGAATGAGAACTTTGGAAAATTTAACTTGAAGCAAAGGAAGGCGAATAAGCCAATAAGGTGTTAATTTTTTTATAAATTGACTAGGTCTTAAGCCAACAAAATAGCCTAAGGTTTCAGCCATGCTGAGCATTAGCAATGCAAACACGCACATATGAAATGGCATTAAATCAATTTCCATTAAAAATGCCAGCATGTCATTCACCTCATGACTTAAGATTCTAAGTAAATTCCACCATCAGAATGAACTTTAATCTCGACTTTTTCTAAAGATTCACCTTGGCATGGGCCTGAAATGCACACACCAGTTTCTACATCAAATAAAGCACCATGAGTAGAGCATTCAATGAACTCTTGATCACGATCTAAGAATTGATTTTCAAGAAACTCGAGCTCAACTTGCAAATGTGGGCATACATTTTGATACGCATAGAAGCAACCATCTCGTTGCGTAATGAAAATGTTGTCACCATTTTCAGTTTCAAAAGATCGAGATTCTCTTTCAGGAATGTCTTCAGTCATGCAAATTTTATTCATTTTATGCGACTTCTATTTGAAATTCTTTAAGAAGTTTAGCGTAATCAGCTACGTCTAAACGTGGACCAAATTGAGCAACCACTTGGCTTGAGATTAAAATAGCCAATTCAGTCGCTGTTTGTAAATCTTTACCAGCATTTAATGCATATAAAAATGCACCAGAGAAAGCATCACCAGCACCGTTCGTGTCTAAAGCAACAACTTTACGTCCTTTCACTTGAAGTTCAGTTGATTCCGTTGCTACAAGAGCGCCGTCTGCGCCAAGCGTAATAATGACGGTAGAGCTTAATTTTTTAAGTGCAGCAAGAGCATTTTGTAAGTCATCAGTTTGTGTATACATCAATGCTTCTTGTTCATTACAGAATAGAACATCTACACCATCATCTAATAATTCGTCCAAGCCTGTACGCGCGTACTGCACCATAGCAGGATCAGAGAGCGTTAACGCAATTTTAACATTATTTGCTTTCGCAATTGCACGCGCTTGCTTCACGGCAGCTCGTGCCGTATCACTCGTAGAAAGGTAACCCTCTATATATAACCATTTAGCGGTTTTTAGCGCTTCAAAATCAATTTGCTCATTACTGAGTTCAGCTGTAATACCTAAGAAAGTATGCATGGTACGTTCTGAATCAGGACTGACCAAAACCATGCAAGTCCCAGTTACGCCTTCACTGATCGAACGTTCAGAGGTTTGTATTCCTGCATCATTTAGACCTTTTAAGTACAACGCTCCAAGATCATCATTCCCGACACGGCATCCATAAAACGCTTGACCACCTAAGGCACTAAAAGCCACTGTTGAGTTAGCTGCAGATCCCCCAGAGGCTTGACCTTTATATTCTTGAGAATTTTTTAAGTTTTGAAATAGACGGGCTTGAGTTTCCCCATCTGTAAGCTGCATAGTACCTTTTTGCAAATTTTGCTCTAAAAGAAATTCATCAGATACTTTGAATTCTTGGTCAATGAGGGCATTGCCAATCGCAAAAAGGTCAACTTTAGCCATGTCTAAATTCACATCACGAAAAAAGAAAACGATTTTACACCAATGCGATTGAATTCAGTAGCGTATAGCTTGATTTTCAAGCTTTAACCCACATTTAATCGAAATGAATCATTTAATTCAGATATAGTTTTATTGATTTAGTTTTAATCTGACTATTTTACTCGGAAAATAGTTGGAGTTTGTTGTATAAATGATGAATTGTATTGAACTATCAGTATAATGATCTTTGTTAAAATTTATGTAAATTAAGGAGCACACATGACCGTAGATGTTACTGAAACCATTCAAAACACCGTTCATCCCGCGTTTCAGTTGGTACGTCAACATCATGTAGCCGCACTCGATATATTAGTTTCAGAATACCGTCATAAAGAAACTGACGCTGTGCATTTTCATCTAGCAACTGAACATGATGAAAATGTTTTTTTAGTTGCTTTCCGTACACAACCGATGGATTCAAAAGGCGAAGCACACATTCTTGAGCATACTGCATTATGTGGTTCTGAAAAATTTCCTGTACGTGATCCATTCTTTTTAATGATCCGTCGTTCTCTAAATACGTTTATGAACGCATTTACAGCTGCCGATTGGACAGCTTATCCATTTGCGACACAGAATAAAAAAGATTTCCAAAACTTACT
Source organism: Acinetobacter sp. 24-47-62 (assembly GCF_056779765.1). Lineage (NCBI taxonomy): Bacteria > Pseudomonadati > Pseudomonadota > Gammaproteobacteria > Moraxellales > Moraxellaceae > Acinetobacter > Acinetobacter sp. 24-47-62. The sequence goes on along the minus strand of NZ_JBWYIN010000017.1, from coordinate 28,016 downwards.
TTCCGTCTATTTGGATGCAGCATTTGCAGCCAATTTAAACCCTTTGGATTTCGCTCAAGAAGGTATCCGAATTGAGTTGGAAAATGGTGAGCCTGTTTACAAGGGTGTGGTTTTTAATGAAATGAAAGGTGCAATGAGTTCGCCTTCAGATCAGTTATATCACCAACTTGCTCATCATTTATTCCCTAAAACGACTTACCACTATAATTCAGGTGGTGATCCTAAGGATATTCCTGATTTAACTTACGAAGAGTTAGTCAGTTTCTATAAGTCACATTATCATCCAAGTAACGCTATTTTCATGACTTTTGGTAATCAATCTGCCTATGAGTTACAAGAGCAGTTTGAAACTTTAGCGTTATCTAAGTTTAAGAAAGGTCAAACCTTATATTCGACACCAGAAGAGCGTCTAGAAGCACCTATTGAGGTGACAGAGACTTACGCGGTAGATGCTGAAGATTTGAAAGATAAAACCTACCATGTACTGGCATGGTTACTTCCTGAATCTAGTGATATTCAACTTCGTTTAGGCTTACGTTTGGCTGAAGGGATCTTATTGGAAGATTCTGCTTCACCATTACGTCACTATTTAGAAACGTGTGGTTATGCTCAATCTACAGGACCAATTTTAGGTCTTGATGATTCTAACTATGAAATGACTTTCTACTGTGGTATTCAAGGTTCAAATCCTGAACATGCAGAAACATTCAAAAACGGTGTGTTGAATGTGCTGAACGAGGTTGCCTCGAAGCCTGTAGATCAGTCATTGGTTGATGCGATTTTGCATCAAATTGAATTACACCAACGAGAAATTGGTGGAGATGGCACGCCTTATGGTCTAAGCCTCATCCTCAATGGTTTAAGCAGTGCAATTCATCATAATGATCCAATACATGTTTGGGACGTAGATTCGACCATTGAGCAAGTGAAAGAGCAGTTGAAAGACCCGATGTGGTTGCCTAATCTGATCAAGACCCATTTGATTGATAATCCGCATCGTGTACAGATGACGCTTGTACCAGATGCGAATAAGTCGAAATTAGAGGCTGAAGCAGAAAAACAGCGTTTAGCTGATATAGGCGCACGCTTAACAGATGATGAAAAAGCGGAAATTGTACGCCAGACTGAGGCATTAAATGAAAGACAGGCAACTCCTGATAACTTAGATTTATTGCCGAAAGTTGGTTTAGACGATATTCCTGCCGAACTTCCAGTCGTTCAAGGTCAATTGAGAGAAATCATTTCTAATAACTTAGATACACCCTTGAACTTATACCATGCTGGTACTAACGGAATTTATTATCAACAAGTGATTATTCAAATTCCTGATCAAGTCGTGAAATCACCTTACTTTAACTTACTCTCCGTGCTCATGGGGGAGGTTGGTGCAGGTCAATATAATTATTTAGAATTACAGCAATTACAAACAGCGGTAAGTGGTGGCCTTGGTATGGGGGCATCTCTACGTAGTAAAGTTGATGATAAAGGTAAAATTAGCGCATTTTTAACGCTGACAACCAAATCGCTTGCCCACAAACTAGATACGATTCAATTGTTAAAACTGGCATTTGAGAAACTGCGTTTTGATGAAAAGGACCGTATTATTGAACTTTTACAACAGCGTAAGACGCGTTGGGCATCCCGTTTGTCTGGTTCTGGACATAGCTATGCCATGCAGATTGCTTCTCGTAATATGAGTGCATTGGCATTGCGTTATTATAATAATACCGGCTTAGGTGCGCTTAATTGGCTGAGCGAGCTTGTTCAAAGCATTGAAACAGATGAACAAGCATATGCGAACCTCATTCAAGAGTTGCAAAATATTCACCGTTTGTTGTTACTCGCGCCTAAACAGTTCCTACTGGTCTGTGAAGAGCAACAGTCTGAACGTTTAATTGAAGAAATTCAAAATGTTTGGGATAAACTTGAAGTGAAGCGTGAGCCAGTGCGTCTTGCTGAAGTTAATTTTGAACAAACGCAAAATGACGAAGCATGGCTGATTCAATCCAATGTCCAATTCTGTGCTTCTGCTTATCCAGCAGTTGAAGTTTCTCATCCGGATGCAGCACCGTTAATGGTGCTTGCGGGTTATCTACGTAATGGTTTCCTACATAGTGCAATCCGTGAAAAAGGAGGCGCTTATGGTGGTGGTGCAAGCTATGATGGCAATGCTTGTGCATTTAGATTCTATAGTTATCGTGATCCACGTTTAGCAGAAACTTTCCAAGATTTTGAAGCAAGTATTGATTGGTTATTGAATACTGAACAAAAACCACACCAACTTGAAGAGGCGATTCTTGGTCTTGTATCGAGCATGGATAAGCCTGGTTCTCCAGCAGGTGAAGCAATTACTGCATGTTATGCATTATTGCATGGACGTACGCCTCAATTCAGAAAAACTTTACGAGAGCGTTTGCTCAATGTAACGTTAGATGATCTAAAGCGTGTAGCAGAAACGTATTTAGTGAATCAAAAACCAACGAAGGCTGTTGTAGCACCAATGGCTAAAAAAGAGCAACTTGAAGAACTTGGGTTTTCAATAAAACAAGTGAATTAAAATTAAAAATGGGGCTTAGCCAATGCGAAATAGAATAAAACGTTCACCAATATGGTTGGGTGTGTCGTCGTTTATGTGTTTGCCTACACAGACAGTTTGGGCAACAGATGTGGTACCAGCGAATCCAGCGTCACCACAAGCGTGCGTTGCACTTGATTCAAATGCAGAGCGTTTAGCCTGTTATGATGCATTGTTCAAAGCCCCTGAACTTGAGCAACCTGCGTATGTTTCTGAGCGTCAGGCCGCGCGTGAAATACCAGCACCGCAGGTTGAACCTCAGGATTTAAAGTCTAAAATTGAGCAAAAAGTTGAAAACTTGTTTTCAGTGGAAGGTTCTGTAATTACACCAAATTCATCATTGCTTGATAAACGATGGGAATTGGCTGAAGACAGTAAATTAGGTACATGGAATATACGTGCACATCAACCTGTATATTTACTTCCTGCATTTTGGACGTCTGATAAGAACGAATTTCCATCGAGCCCAAATCCTCAAAACACCGTAGAAGATGATCAAAATTTAAAGTCTTTAGAGTCCAAGTTTCAAATTTCACTCAAAACTAAAGCTGTTGAAAACTTAATCGGGAATAATGGCGATATTTGGTTGGGTTATACCCAGTCATCTCGTTGGCAGGTTTACAACTCTGAAGAATCACGACCATTTCGTGAAACGAATTATGAACCTGAAGCAAGTATTGTGTTTCGAACCAACTATGAATTTTTAGGTTTAAATGGTCGCTTACTCGGTTTAACGCTAAATCATCAATCAAATGGACGTTCGGATCCTTTATCACGTAGTTGGAACCGTGTGATGCTGAACTTAGGATTTGAGCGTGATAATTTCGCTATGATGATTCGACCTTGGTATCGAATCGAAGAAGATTTTAATGATGATAACAATCCTGACATTAAAAACTACATTGGTCGTGGTGATTTAACGACTTTTTACCGTTGGAATGATCATGATTTTAGTTTGATGTTAAGACATTCACTTAAGGGTGGGGATGATTCTCGAGGAGCTGTTCAATTTGATTGGGCATTTCCAATCAGTGGCAAACTTAGAGGTCATTTTCAATTATTCGATGGGTATGGTGAGAGTTTGATTGATTATAATCATCGTGCTACCTATGCGGGTATTGGCGTCTCTTTAATGAATGCTTTCTAAATAAAAAAACCACGTTTAGGCGTGGTTTTTTTAGCGATCTTATTGCGATTGAATTAGGGGAACTCCAGTCACTTTCTGTATCTCATCAAAGTTGACGTCATGAGCCAGTTCTATCAATTTTACCCCTTGAGGCGTGATATCCAAAACCCCTAGATCTGTAATCACGCGATGAACGACTGCTTTACCTGTAAGGGGCAGTGAACATTGCGGAACAATTTTTGGGGTGCCATCTTTGGCACAATGTTCCATCAGCACGACGACTTTTTGTACGCCAGCCACCAAATCCATTGCTCCTCCCATACCTTTGACTTTTTTCCCTGGAATCATCCAATTCGCAAGATCACCTTGCTCAGAGACTTCCATAGCGCCAAGTATAGCTATATTCACGTGCCCACCACGGATCATGGCAAATGAATCAGCACTGGAAAAGAATGCAGCGCCTGCTCGCGCCGTAACAGTTTGCTTACCCGCATTAATCAGGTCAGCATCTACGGTTTCTTTTGTTGGAAATTCGCCAATTCCCAGCAAACCATTTTCAGATTGGAGCCAAACATTGATATTTTCAGGAATATAGTTCGCAACCAATGTTGGCAATCCAATCCCTAAATTGACATAAAATCCATCTTCGAGTTCCAAGGCAGCTCGTTGTGCCATTTCATTACGCGTCCATGCCATAACTTATGCCTCCGCCTTTAAGGTCATTTGTTCGATTCTTTTTTCTGGTGTGGTGTTAAGAACGATACGATTTACATAAATGCCAGGCAAATGTATTGAATCGGGATCGAGCTCACCGATCTCTACAATTTCCTCAACTTCAGCGACTGTAATTTTCCCAGCCATCGCACAAACGGGATTAAAATTTTGAGCTGTTTTCCTAAAGATTAGGTTACCTGCCTTATCTGCTTTATACGCTTTGACCAAAGCGACATCTGCAGTTAAAGAGGGTTCTAAAATATATTCTTTACCATTGAACTCACGTACTTCTTTACCTTCTGCAATCAACGTACCTACGCCTGTTTGGGTAAAAAATGCAGGAATCCCAGCTCCACCAGCACGGAGTTTTTCAGCCAAAGTGCCTTGAGGGGTTAGCTCGACTTCAAGTTCACCATTTAAGTATTGTCGCTCAAATTCTTTATTTTCTCCGACATAGGAAGAGATCATTTTTTTAATTTGTTTTGTTTCGAGTAGTAATCCCAAACCAAAACCATCTACACCTGCATTGTTTGAAATACAAGTCAGCTCTTTAGCTCCTGTTTGTTTCAGGGCAGCAATCAAAGCCTCAGGAATACCACATAAGCCAAAACCACCAACAGCTAAGGTTTGACCATCTTGAATGATATCGTTCAGTGCACTTTCAGCACTTTCATACACTTTGTTCGTCATTGAACACCTCATTGTATTTTTATTTTGTTCATCCTGAATCAGCTTCTGATCTTCATTATTTCATAATGCTGATACGTACTAAGCACATTTTTTTTGCCAATACGCATTGGCATAGTTAGATGGATTGTTTCGTTGCAAAACTTGACTAATGTTACGACTCGCAAGCATCAGGGCATCTAGGTCAATGCCAGTCTCATAGCCCATATTGGACAAGAGATAAAATAAGTCTTCAGTGGATACATTACCCGAAGCACCTTTGGCATAAGGACAACCGCCAAGTCCTGCAATCGATGAGTCAAATATGCGGATGCCTTGTGTCAGTGATTGATAGATATTGGCAATTGCCATGCCGTAGGTATTGTGAAAATGACCTGCTAAAAGTTGTGTTTCAATTCGTTCCAAACATGCATTCCAAACTTTGGCAACTCGATCAGGTGTAGCTGTGCCGATGGTTTCACCCAAGGATACTTCGTAGCAACCTAGATCGATTAACTTTGCACTGACTTCAGCAACCTTAGATGGATCAATTGGACCTTCATAAGGGCAGTCGACGATACATGAAACATATCCACGTACTTTAATATCATGTTGTTGAGCAAGCTGTAATACATCAGCAAACTTCTCAAAACTTTCCTCAATTGAACAATTTATATTCTTTTGAGTGAAGCTTTCAGAAGCAGCGGTGAAAACCGCAACTTCTTTACAGCCTACAGCTAAAGCTGACTCGAATCCCTTAAGGTTTGGTGTCAGTAAGCTGAACTGGATATCTTCATCATGTGGTAGGCTAGCATAGAGTTGATCACTTTCTGCCATTTGAGGTACCCACTTTGCAGATACACAAGAACCGACTTCGATATTCTTCAAGCCAGTTTTCATCAAATCAAGAATAAGATTGCGTCTGTCTTCGAATGTTAAAGGTATTTTTTCATTCTGAAGACCGTCACGAGGTCCAACTTCAACGATTTTCACAAAATTATCGTGATTTGGTGTGGTTTGATTGGTTGTTTTCATCATGCCGCATTCTCCTCAGCAGCTTGAAACTCAACCAGCTCATCACCAGCTTTCACTTGATCACCTTGTTGGAAATAAGCTGCGACTACGACACCATCAAATGGTGCACGTATAGCGTATTCCATTTTCATTGCTTCTAACGTTAATAACACTTCATCTTTTTTTACACGTTGATTTGCTGAAACAAATACTTGTGTCACTGCACCCGGCATTGGTGCTTTTAGATTTGAGTCAGATGAGGCTTGATCATCTGTATTAAAATTAGGTTTGATGAGTTCAAATTTAAAAGTCTGCCCATTTTTAAAGAGGGTGACCGCATCATTGGTTTTTTTGAAACTGATTTTCTCTTGACCAAAAGAGGTATAGATCGCTATGAGATTTTCATTGAGCAACTGACCTGAGATAGCGTAGCTTTGGCCATCAAGCTGTGCTTCGAACCCTTGCGAAGTTGAGATAAATTCAACTTGATACGTTTGTCCGAGATGTTCAAGTTTTATCGGTGTACGCGCATCAACATTATTTCTCCAAAGGGGTTTTGCTTTCCAAACTGGATGGCTTGTACGCTTGGATTCATTTAACTGAGAATGCAGTTCAATAAATGCTGCTGTGACAATTGTTTCAGCCGAAGAAGGGGTAGTGGTTTTAAATAGGAACTCATCTTCACGCTGAATTAAATTGGTATCTAGATTGGCATTTTTGAAAGAGTCACATGCCACTAAGCGATCTAAAAATGCAATATTGTTGCCTAAGCCTTCGACATGAAAGTGGCTCAAAGCATGATGCATCTGGACGAGTGCTGCTTCACGATTTTCTCCCCATACGATGAGTTTAGCAATCATTGGATCATAGAACGTTGTGATCTCATCACCTTGCACAATGCCACTATCAACACGGACACATTCATTTTGAGTCGGATAATGAAGATAATTAATTTTTCCAATTGCTGGGAGAAATCCTTTCTCTGGCTCTTCTGCATAAACACGAGCTTCAAGTGCATGGCCATGAATTTTTAATTCAGACTGTTGTTTTGGCAAAGGTTCACCATAAGCAACACGTAATTGCCATTCAACCAAATCTTGTCCTGTGATCATTTCCGTCACAGGGTGTTCAACTTGAAGGCGAGTGTTCATTTCCATGAAGTAAGCTGTACCATCTTGCTCAACAATGAACTCAACCGTTCCAGCACCGACATAGTCTACTGCTCGGGCAGCATTAATCGCAGCTTCACGCATCGCTTCGAGTTTAACTTCGGCCATTTTAGGGGCTGGGGCTTCCTCTAGGACTTTTTGGTGACGGCGCTGCACAGAGCAATCACGTTCAAAGAGGTGAACATAATTGCCATGTTTGTCACCAAAAACTTGCACTTCAATATGACGAGGATTGACAACATAACGTTCAATTAGAACGTCATCATTGCCAAAGCTTGATTTCGCTTCACTTTTGCATGAGTTCAGTGCAGGAAGAAAGTCTTCAGCACGCTCAACTAAGCGCATGCCTTTACCACCACCACCTGCACTGGCTTTAATCAGCACAGGATAACCAATCTGATCAGCTTGTTGTTTAAGAAAATCTGCATCTTGATTGCTGCCATGATACCCAGGTGTGAGTGGTACACCTGCTTTTTCCATCAATGCTTTAGATGTTGCCTTTAAACCCATGGCTAAGATGGCAGCCACTGGAGGCCCTATAAAGGTGATGTTGTTTTTTTCACAAGCTTCCGCAAATTGATCATTTTCAGATAGGAAACCATAACCTGGATGGATGGCTTCAGCTCCTGTTTTAAGTGCAGCTTGAATAATACGATCTGCTTGTAAATAACTTTGTGCAGCAGGGGATTCACCAATATAAATAGCTTCATCGGCTAATTTGACATGCTGCGCTTGGGTATCTGCATCTGAGTAAACTGCAACCGTTGCGATACCTAATTTTTGTGCACTACGAATCACACGACATGCAATTTCGCCACGGTTTGCAATGAGAATTTTTTTAAACATATTGAATTCCTTTTTATTGTTCTGCCGTTGCTTGAATCCATGCTGGGCTTTGTTTATTTAAAAAAGCAGTTAAGCCATTTTTGGCTTCATCACCTTGACGTACGTGCGCAATGTGTTGGGCGGTTTGAATCAGTAAATCTTCTGTGACTTCTTGATGATCAACTAAACGAATCAAATACTTTGATGCAGCTTGAGCTTCAGGGCCACCAAGCAAAATTGCATCAATGATTTCCGATACGGTGGCATCCAACTGTTCTGGCTGACAAACTTCATGGACGAGACCAATATGCTTTGCTTGCTCTGCAGAAATACGTTCAGCCGTGAGAAAGTATCGAGATGCTTGACGAGCACCGATGGCACGGATCACGTATGGACTAATCGTTGAAGGTGCTAAACCTAATCTCACTTCTGAAGTGGCAAACTTAGCATCAATGGAAGCCACACAAATATCGCATGCTGAAGCAAGCCCCATGCCGCCGCCAAATGCAATACCATGGACACGTGCAATAGTCGGTTGTTTCAGCGTGGCTAAACTTTGTAACATTTTGGCAAGTTTCAAAGCATCCTCTTCATTTTCCACTTTTGATGCTTGACCTGCTTGCTTCATCCAATTAAGGTCCGCACCTGCAGAAAAGCTTTTACCACGACCTGCCAAAACGACAACACGAACGTCATCATCAGCATTTAAAGTTGTGAAACAGTGATTCAGCTCTTCTATCACTTGTGTATTGAATGCATTGTGTAATTCAGCACGATTAATCCAAACGGTCGCAACTTGGCGTTCAATTTCAAGCTGTAAAAATTCATAACTCATGTCATTTTCTCCTTACATGCGGAACACGCCGAACTGAGTTGGTTCAATGGGTGCATTCAATGCAGCAGCCAAACTCAGACCTAAGACATGACGTGATTCTGCTGGATCAATCACACCGTCATCCCATAAACGTGCAGATGCATAATAAGGATGTCCTTGCTTTTCAAATTGATCACGATAAGGTTGTTTGAATTGATCTTCTTCTTCAGCTGACCAAGTTTCACCACGTTGCTCAATTTGATCACGCTTAATCGTGGAGAGAACACTAGCAGCTTGTTCACCGCCCATCACGGAAATACGTGAATTCGGCCAAGTCCATAAGAAGCGAGGAGAATATGCTCGACCGCACATTCCATAGTTGCCTGCACCAAAAGAACCACCGACCACCAAGGTGATTTTAGGAACATTTGCGGTCGCTACTGCCATGACCAATTTAGCTCCATTTTTGGCAATACCTTCATTTTCATATTGGCGACCGACCATGAAACCGGTGATATTTTGGATAAAAAGCAGTGGAATATTGCGTTGCGTACACAGTTCAATGAAATGCGCACCTTTCTGAGCAGACTCTGAAAATAAAATTCCGTTATTGGCAATGATTCCGACCTTCATGCCGTAGATAGATGCAAAACCTGTAATTAAGGTTGTACCAAAACGAGCCTTAAATTCATCAAGTCTTGAACCATCCACGATACGTGCAATCACTTCACGGATGTCAAAGGGTTTGCGTGAGTCACTCGGAATGACACCATAGAGTTCTTCAGCACTATAAAGTGGTTCTTCAATTTCGGTCTTAAATGCTTTCGGTTCGATATTTAGGTTTTGAACAATATTGCGTGCAATTTGAATCGCATGTTCATCACTTTCTGCAAGATGATCTGCGACACCAGATAAACGGGTATGAACATCGCCACCACCAAGGTCTTCAGCAGTCACCACTTCACCTGTTGCAGCTTTTACCAAAGGTGGACCACCGAGGAAAATCGTGCCTTGATTGCGGACAATAATCGTTTCATCGGACATGGCAGGGACATATGCGCCACCCGCAGTACAACTCCCCATAACCACGGCTATTTGTGCAATACCTTTACTCGACATGCGTGCTTGGTTGTAAAAAATTCGTCCAAAATGATCGCGATCAGGGAATACTTCATCCTGCATTGGCAGAAATGCACCGCCTGAGTCGACCATATAAATACAAGGAAGATGATTTTGTTCAGCAATTTCTTGCGCACGTAAATGTTTTTTTACAGTTAAAGGATAATATGTACCCCCTTTAACTGTTGCATCATTGGCAACGATCATGCATGTCACACCATGCACTTGACCAATACCTGCAACCACACCTGCGGCTGGTACATCGTCAGCATAAACTTGATAAGCAGCGAGTTGACCAATTTCAAGAAAGGCAGTTCCTGCATCAATGAGTTGATCAATGCGCTCACGCGGTAATAGTTTTCCACGTGCTAAATGCTTCTGACGTGCTTTTTCTCCACCACCTAAGGCAATGGTTTGAGCTTGTTTTTTTAAGTCTGCGACCAATTCAAGCATTGCAGCTTGATTGATTTTAAACTCTTCACTACGTGGATTGATTTTACTTTTAATTTCGTTCATCAATGACTTCCTTGTATTAACTTGAATTATTTGGTTTCGTTGAATAACTCACGACCAATTAACATGCGTCGAATTTCAGAAGTTCCTGCACCAATTTCATAAAGTTTGGCATCACGCCATAATCGACCTGTGTTGTAATCATTGATATAACCATTGCCCCCAAGGGTTTGAATTGCTTCTCCAGCCATCCAGGTTGCTTTTTCAGCTGAGTAGAGAATGGCACTTGCTGCATCTTTACGTAAACCACGATCATGATCAGCTTTATCACATGCTGCACCCACGGCATAAACCAAAGCCTTGCTCGCCAACCATGTAGAATACATATCCGCAATTTTGCCTTGCATGAGTTGGAATTCACCTAAACATTGACCGAATTGCTTACGTTCATGGATGTATGGGATGACCACATCTAAACATGCATCCATAATGCCTAGTGGTCCACCACTGAGAACTGCACGCTCGTAATCCAATCCACTCATGAGCACTTTTGTACCGTTACCCACACCACCCATGACGTTTTCTTTAGGCACTTTGACATTGTCAAAGAACAGGGGATAAGTATTTGAACCACGCATTCCGAGTTTGTCTAAGTGACTCCCATGACTAAAGCCTTCCATGCCTTTTTCAATAATGAAAGCAGTCATGCCTTTGGCACCAGCATTGATGTCAGTTTTGGCGTAAACCACCAGCACGTCAGCATCTCCACCATTGGTAATCCACATTTTTGAGCCATTAAGTACAAAGTGATCACCATGCTCTTCAGCACGTAATTTCATACTAACGACATCTGAACCCGCATTTGGTTCAGACATTGCCAAAGCACCGACATATTCGCCAGAAATTAATTTAGGAAGATATTTTTGTTTTTGTTCTTCGCTACCATTACGGTTAATTTGATTCACACAAAGATTTGAATGTGCCCCGTATGAAAGTCCAATGGAAGCAGATGCTCGTGAAATTTCCTGCATGACAATGATATGAGCCAAATACCCCAGATTGACACCACCGTATTCTTCACTCACGGTAAGTCCAAGTAACCCCATATCACCAAATTTTTTCCATAAGTGAGCTGGAAATAAGTTGTCTTGATCAACTTGTTGAGCAATAGGTGCGATTTCCTTTGCACAGAATGCAGCTACAGAATCACGTAAAGCGATTAGTGTTTCGTCTAGTCCAAAGTCGATACTCTGTAAATTCATTTTCATTCATCCTAAAATTTAATTTTTATTTCCAGTGAAGCATTTTGTCCTTGCTTGAGAAATACAATACAGTTATTTTTTAAAAAAGTGAATATAGATTCAGAAAATGATTTATAATTCATTTTAGTTGATTGGGTGAACAATTATGAGTTATAAAAGATCCACTTTGATGCAAGAGCGTATGGAGCAAAATCGTCAATCGATATTGCAATCCGCGCGCGAACTTATTGCGGGTGGTGGTTTTAAAGATGCACAAGTGCAAGCGATTGCAGATAAATCTGGTGTCTCGAGTGGTTTGGTCTATCGCTATTTTGAGAACAAAAATCAGATTTTGATTGAAGTGCTTTCACAGGCCATCAAAGGTGAGGTCGATATTCTGAATCAGATTGCAAAAAATGATTGGACTTCGACTGAGAAGTTGACAAAGGCCGTCACTGCTTTCGTAAAACGTGCTCTGAATAGCCCTCAACTTGCATATTCACTCATGTTTGAGCCCGTAGACCCAACGATTGAGCATGAACGTTTTAGAAGTAAGCAACTGATAAAACAATCCATTAAGGAGATTCTTGCCGAAGGAAAGGTCAATGGTGAGTTCGAATTTGAAGATTTAAATACAGCTGCATTATGCGTGGTTGGTGCGATGACATTCGTTGTGATTGAACCTTTAAATCCATCGCGTAATGTGATGTTTGATGACGGTTATAAAGGTTATTTCGTTAAGCAAATTGCAGACTTTTGTGTCAATGCAGTTAAGGCAAAGGAGGAAAATTAATTTAATTCACACAAAAGGATGTCATGTTTAAACGAGTAATCGCGTAATTAATAACGAAATATTGGATTGATATAAGAAAATAGAATCAAGGAGTATGATTCAATGACGCAATTACGACTCAGTTATGCCTATGGCACCAGTGAGCAACCCTTATTGGGTATGACCATAGGCCATAAATTTGATCAAGCATGCCTACAATATGCCGATCAGGATGCTGTGGTCAGTGTGCATCAAAATGTACGTTTGACCTATCAGCAGTTACAAGAGAAAGTAAATGCTTTTGCATGTAGTTTATTAAAAATCGGTTTAGAAAAGGGAGATCGTCTAGCGATTTGGTCCCCTAATTGTGTGGAATGGACGATCGCACAATTTGCAGCCTTCAAGGCTGGAATTATTTTGGTCAACTTAAATCCTGCGTATAAAAGCTACGAGCTAGAATACGTACTCAATCGAGTATCTTGCAAAGGATTGATCATTGCATCGACCTTTAAGACGACCAATTATCAAGAAATTTTGACGCAAATTGCACCAGAAATTTTACATACGACCAATGGCGTTTTAAATGCTGAAAAATTGCCGCATTTAAAGTATTTGATCAAAATAGATGATCAACAACATACTGGGTTTTATCGCTTTAGTGATTTATTGGTTGAACCGACTTCAGAGCAGTTAGATCAACTTAACGAGATAGCATCTGGTCTTCAATTCGATGAAACCATCAATATCCAGTTTACCTCCGGAACGACAGGTAGCCCCAAAGGGACCATGCTGACACACAATAATATTCTGAATAACGGGTATTTTGTGGGAGAGGCAATCAAACTGACTTCTCAAGATCGAGTTTGTATTTCTGTACCGTTATTTCATTGCTTTGGTATGGTGATGGGTAATCTCGCCTGTATTACACATGGATCAACCATGATCTATCCATCAGCTGTATTTAATCCTCTTGATAGTCTTAAAGCGATTGAACGAGAGAAATGTACCGCGGCATATGGTGTGCCTACCATGTTTATTGCCATGCTTGATCATGAGCAATTTGACGAATTTGATTTGACTACATTGCGTACTGGCATTATGGCTGGCAGTCCATGTCCAAAAGAAATCATGAAGCGCGTCATTGAGCGTATGCATATGCGAGATATCACGATTTGTTATGGCATGACTGAAACAGCGCCAGTAAGCGCACAAAGTTCGATCACAGATTCGCTAGAACAACGAGTGAGCACTGTTGGTCGAGTTCATCCACATATCGAAATTAAAATAGTCGATGAACACGGTAAAGTAGTGCCTCGTGGCAAACTCGGTGAGTTGTGTGTACGAGGATACTCAGTCATGCTGGGCTATTGGGATGAAGAAGAAAAAACCCGAGAAGTCGTAGATGTCGCAAAATGGATGCATACCGGTGATATCGCTGAAATGGATGATGAAGGCTTTATCAAAATCAAAGGCCGTATTAAAGATGTCGTGATTCGTGGGGGGGAGAATTTATTCCCTAAAGAGATTGAAGACTTCTTATATAAACATCCTGCTGTTAGCGATGTCCAAGTGATTGGACTTCCTGACCCGAAATATGGCGAAGAATTATGTGCTTGTATTATTTTGCATGAAGGACATGAATGTTCTGAACAAGTGATCAAAGATTACTGCAAAGCCAATATCTCACATAATAAAGTGCCACGATATGTACATTTCCTTAAAGAGTTCCCAATGACTGCTTCTGGTAAGGCTCAGAAGTTTAAACTCCAAGAATATATGCGTGAGCAACTCAATATTTTTGATGAGAGTGCTTAATCGTCATTGAGTGATATTTTTAACTTTAAGCATAAAATAACAAAGCCGAACTTAGTTCACTAAGTTCGGCTTAATTTTAAAAATAGTCGAAGAGTGAGATGGCAAAGAATTTTGATCACCCAAAAATCGTAGAAAACTATGATGAACATATCAGGCAGCTCATACCAGGATATGAACTGATGCATCTACATATATTAGCGCTGCTTGAAACTCATCTCAAAGAAGAGGCTAAAATTGCGATTGTCGGGTGCGGAACTGGATATGAACTGAATTATTTATTAGATCATTTTACAAAGGCGGAGTTTGTTGTGTTTGATCCATCGGCAGCGATGCTTGAAAAAACAAAACAGATCGTTCAGTTTAAGCAGCAAATGCACCGAGTCATAATTCTGCAAGGTGACACGACGGTGCTCCAGAAATATCCTGAAAATTTTGATGCAGTATTGAGTATTTTGGTTTTTCATTTTGTTTCACATGCATGCAAAAAGAGTTTTTTAGGTGATATTTACCATGCTTTGAAACAAGATGGCGTGGTTCTGAGTTTTGATCTGATGCAATTCGAAGAATCAAATGATCAGTTAGTATTAAAAAATTTGGTGACAAAAATAGGATTAAGTGAAAAACAAAGTCAGGTCATGTTGGAAAGAATACATGATGACTTTAATTTAATGACGGTGAAAGAGATGAAGAATCTATACCTTCAGGTTGGTTATCAAAATTTAAGAACTTTTTGTCAAATGTCTAATTTTTATGGATTAAAAGCAGTAAAGTGATAATTTCATATTTAGAATAACCTATTCATTTTATCTTATATGAAAATCCTACAAATGGTTATATATCTAAAATGAAAAAGGATTATGATAAAAGTATTGTTTTATGAATATAAGGATTGTTCATGACCACAGACACTCAATTTCCACAAACTTCTAATCGTGGAATCGCGGTATACAGTAATAACGCTGAAGCGATTGGTAATACACCGCTTATTCGCATTAATCGTGTGATACAGGGTGGAGCTACAGTTCTTGCTAAAGTGGAAGCACGTAACCCAGCATTTTCAGTAAAATGCCGTGTTGGTGCAGCTTTGATTGCGGATGCAGAACAACGTGGTGTGCTTAAAGCAGGAATGCATATTGTTGAACCTACGAGTGGTAATACTGGAATTGCGCTAGCTTTTGTTGCTGCTGCTAAAGGTTATGACATCACACTGACTATGCCTGCAAGTATGAGTATCGAGCGCCGTAAAGTACTCAAAGCATTGGGTGCTCATTTAGTATTAACCGATCCAGCTAAAGGGATGAATGGTGCTGTTCAAGAAGCAGAACGTTTAGTTGCTGAGAACCCAGAGCTTTATTATTTACCTCAGCAATTTGAAAACCCAGCAAATCCTGCCATTCATGAAACTACAACTGGACCTGAAATTTTTGAAGCAACGGGTGGTAAGGTTGATATTTTAGTGGCTGGTGTAGGTACGGGAGGTACGATCTCTGGTATTTCGCGTTATTTTGAGAAAGTTAAAAATCAAGCCCTTTACTCAGTTGCAGTTGAACCAGCAGACTCACCAATTATTGGACAAGCGAAGCGTGGCGAAACACTCACTCCGGGACCACATAAAATCCAAGGCATTGGTGCAAACTTTATTCCTAAAAACCTAGATTTAGATTTGGTGGATGAAGTTATCGCGGTTGAAAATCAAACAGCAATTGATTTTGCTCGTCAATCTGCAATCAAAGAAGGGATTTTTGTGGGTATTTCAAGTGGTGCAGCATTAGCGGCCGCTCATGAACTTGCTCAACGTCCTGAAAATGCAGGTAAAACCATAGTGGTGATTTTACCTGATGCTGGAGAGCGCTATTTATCTTCAGTTTTATTCGAAGATATATCAGCAGATTAATGAGAAAGTCAAAGCATTCTAAAAAAACGGTCTTCATGGCCGTTTTTTTGTGATTTATTCGATTCAAACAATTTTAAACTCTTCTTAAGTTACCAATCATTTTAAATTTATTACATCACACGACTATTTTCACAGTTTTGAACGCGATATCTTTAAGCGAATTTTTTCTAATAAAAAAATGAATGAACGACTTTAATCATCCTATTTATATTATCGGCGCTGGTGTTGCAGGATTAAGTTGTGCTCAGCATTTAAAATCAGCAGGATTTAATGTTGTTGTTTTAGAAGCACGTGATCGTATAGGTGGGAGAATACATACACAAAACATTGATGGTCATTGTTTTGACCTTGGTGCATCATGGATACATGGTATTGATAATAATCCGATATGGAAAATTGCAGAGTCCAATCGGATAAGTACTCAAGTTTTTAATTATGATCAAGTGGATTATTTTCATGCCAATGGTCAGCCATTTACCGAACAAGAGAGCTTAGAATTTGAAAAATGCCTTCGTGATGTTCAGAAGGTTTTTCAAAATAAATCAAAAGAGCAGGATATCTCCGCTTTTGAGCAACTTGAGAATGTTTTAGGAAAGATACGTTTTCAACTTCATTATTTTGATCGAGACGTCATCACACAAAAAATTAAGCAGTATTACTCAAGGCTTGCCAATGATCCTTTTGCGACTGATTTAGAGCAATTAGCCCATAATTTTATGGATTTTGAAGGCTACTTCTCAGGCGATGAAGTGATATTTCCAAAAGGTTATGAACAGATTGTTAAAGTTCTGGCTACTGATTTAGAGATTCATACGAATGCAGATATTGTTGAAATCGATCATGACTCTCATCAAGTGCAGATAAAAACAGCATGTGGACAGCTTTACATAGGTTCTCAAGTTGTGGTGACAGTTCCACTCGGTATTTTAAAGCAAGATAAAATTAAGTTTGAGCCGCCTTTGCCTAGTGGATTAGTCCGATCGATTCAAAAGCTGGGTTTTGGATCTTTCAATAAAATATTTATACAATTTTCAAAAGCTCTAGAATTTAATGGGAATGCACTTAAACACAATACGGCATTTTTTTGGGATGAGCGTGAGCTGTATAGTATTTTAGATTTTAGTCGTTTATATAATAAACCGACTTATCTACTTCTCGTTGGAGGTACAAAGTCAGAATGGGTTGATCAAGAAACGGATCAACAGGTGCATGAATATATCAAGAAAATATTGAAGATTTGCATGCACTCCAATGAAATTCAGAACATCATAATTACCCGCTGGGGGAGTGATCCGTTTAGTTTAGGTTCATTTAGTTTTCCAAAAGTTGAACATACTAAAGATGATGTAGAGATCTTTAAAAAAGAGCATCCAGCGCAAGTATATTTTGCAGGTGAACATTGTCATACCGATTATGCAGGCACTGTGCATGGTGCATATCTGTCAGGTCGTGATACTGCTAATTTAATTATTCGTAATGGCTTAAATATAAAGCTGTAACTGATGTACAGTTACAGCTTTATTTAGTTAGTATGAGTGAGTTGAGAAATTAACCTGAACTCACATTAATACATATCCATATTCTTCGCGAAGTTTTCTTTTTAGCATTTTTCCAGTGCCGCTAAGCGGTATGGCATCGACAAAAATCACTTTATCTGGAGTTTGCCATTTAGCAATTTTATCAGCATAGTAATCAATGAGTTGTTGTTCAGTGATTTGGCTATTAGGATGTTTAACGGCGATTAAGACAGGTCTTTCATCCCACTTTGGATGTTGTGCTGCGATGACCGCAGCCATCGCAATTTCTGGGTGACCCATTGCGATATTTTCAAGCTCTACAGAAGAGATCCATTCTCCACCAGATTTAATCAAGTCTTTGGCACGATCACTAATATGCAGATAGCCATCAGCATCTATAGACGCAATATCTCCAGTATCAAACCATCCATCACTGGTCAATGGTGAGTCGGACTGACCAAAGTATTTGTCAACAATCCAATGTCCTTTGATTTGTAAATTACCAATAGTCTCACCATCATGTGGAACAAGATCGGTTCCTCTTTCTTCAGACACTAAACGAATCCTGACTCCAAACGGCGGGCGACCTTGGGAAAGACGTAGTTTTGCTTGTTGATCCTGAGAAAGTTGTTTATGTTTAGCTTTGAATTGATTGGCAGTGCCAAGTGGACTAGCTTCAGTCATCCCCCATGCATGAATGGTTTCACAATCATATACATCACGGAATGTGGCTAACATGCTAGGTGGGCAAGCCGAGCCACCAATGACATTACGTTTTAAAGAGGTCAGTGAACTGTTCATTGCTTTTGCAGCGACCAACAAGCTTTGCCAAATGGTAGGAACACCAAGTGCAACAGTCACTTCATATTGATCAATGAGTTTAACTAGACTCTCACCATCAAGACCCGGCCCTGGTAATATAATTGAAGCACCTACCATCGCTGCGGCATAAGGTGTTCCCCATGCATGAACGTGAAACATCGGAACTACAGGTAAAATAATGTCTTTGGCTGACAGATTGAGTGAGTCAGGTAAGCTGGCCGCTAAACTGTGAAGAACAGTTGAGCGATGAGAATAGAGAGCACCTTTAGGATTGCCTGTTGTTCCAGAGGTATAACATAGTGAACTAGCAGTGGTTTCATCAAATTCAGGCCATGTATATTCTGCAGTTTGACCCGCAATTAAATCATCGTAGAACAAGACTTCGGGTAAGGCTTGACGAATCTTTTCATCAGGTGCATCTAAGCAGATGAAATGTTGCACCAGTGGAATATGTGCTTTTATTCCTGTAATCAAAGGTAGGAATGTTTTATCAAAAATAATCGCTTTATCTTGTGCATCATTAATAATGAAAATCAGTTGTTCTGGAAATAATCTTGGGTTAATGGTGTGACAGATTAAGCCACTACCAGAAATAGCATACCAAGCCTCTAAATGACGATGATTGTTCCAAGCTAATGTTGCAATACAATCGCCGTGAATGAGTTTAAGTTCATTTAATGCCTTTGCACCACGTTTAGCATTATCCGATACATCGCCCCAATTGGTTTCGTAAAGTGAGCCATCGGTGTTTTTTGAAACGATCAGGGTGTCTTTATGAAATTCAGCAGCATGTTCTAGTAAACTGCTGATTAATAAAGGTTGAAACATCATACGTCCGTGCATGCAAAGCTCCTGCTATTGATCATTTAAGTTTTTATTTTGAGTTGATTATATTTATGTAAGGTGAGTGCTCACGATTAACGTAACACTCACTGATGACCTAGAAATACACTAAATTATGCAGTCAGTAAAGAACCAACTAATTTACGGATTGAAACCAAAGGTTTACGCTCTGGAATGATGACACCAGCAGTTTTAAGGTCTGACACGAGTTCAGCGCGGAAGTCATTATAGTCAACCTCTGCTGCATGACGTTGACCGCCTTCAAAGTTGTAATGTGGATGATCTAACTCATGCTGAATCGCTTTTTTCATATCAGCAGGACGTTTATATTTTCCTAAGATTTCCTGACATGCCAAATTGGCTTGATGATCTGAAATTGGCCAAATACAACCTAGTGGCTGGAATAAACCAATGAAATAAAGATTGTCATGTTCTGCATGCATCATTTTACGGTAAAGCGGTAATTTTTCAGCATGTTGGAAATCTATAAAATCTTTATCGAAGAAAGGGAAGACGGTCCAGAAACCAGTACAACAACAAATAATATCAAACTCTTGTTGAGTACCATCGACGAATTCTACAATTTTACCATTGAGACGCTTGATCGCTGGTTTTGGTTTGATTTTACCGTGACGCACATAGTCAATGAAGTCGGAGTTCGCCGTTGGATGTTGTGTCAGCATCGGTTTGTCATTTACAGGCAAGCCAAAATCTGCGTAATTTCCACTGAATGCTTTTACCAATTTGGTCAGAATTTTTTGGCGCATTTTGGGCGGAAGTTTTTCCATTGACTTGACGAGTATGTCTGCGGGATGTCCAAACATAAATTTTGGAACAAACCATTGTGGACTGCGCATCGATATATACACATCTTTTGAGACACGTGCTGATTCTACGGCAACATCACAGCCTGAATTACCTGCACCAATGACTAAAATTTTCTTTCCACGCCAGTCGTCATTTACACCTTTAAAATCATGTGAATGCATCCACTTGCCAGTAAATTCACCTTCATACTCAGGGTATTTCGGTTTCCAGTGATGACCATTTGCAACCATTAAATAGTCATATATTTTCTGTTGTTCTTTACCTTGATCATCGGTGTAATCCACCACCCATTTTTTATTTTCATTTTTATGAATATGGTTAATAGTGTGATGAAATTTAATCTTGTCATATACACCAAAATGTTTGGCATAATTTTCAAAATACTGCTGTAGATGATCATGTCGTGGATAATCAGGGTAACTGTCTGGCATTGGATAATCTTCATATTCAGACATTGTACGCGAGCTAATAATGTGTGTATTCTCATAGACTGAAGAATGACCAGTTTTAGAATTAAACACCCAATTCCCACCGACTTTGTCATTTTTCTCGAAGATATCGTATGCAATACCATTTTGTTGACAATTTTTAGCAGCCGTAATTCCTGACGGACCTGCACCAATGATACAGACTGTGTTCATATTCATATCCTTGAATGATGTTCTTTTTATTCATAACCAACTATAGTTGGTTTTATGACTATAATCGATTTATTTTTAAACAGCAAGACAGGGGATTTGTTTAAATGCTTTTTGATGAAATTAAGCTTCCTGTACAAAAAAGAAGTAAAGCAAGGTTAGAACTTGTACTAGAAACAACAAAGAAAATATTAGAAGAACAAGGCATCAATCACTGTACTATTCCCGAAATTGCAGCACAGTCCGATCTTCCTAAGATTACGATTTATCAATACTTTCCAACAGTTAATCATTTGTTCAGCATATTGGTGAAACGTTATTTAGATGAACTGCAGGCCTATGTTTTGTTTAAAAATGAGTGCTATCAAACTTGGTCAACACGTGATATTTGTTTTGATCTAATTTCTAAGGTGGCTGAGTTCTACAATTCAAATCCTGCTGCAAGTATTTTGATTTTGGGTGGGCCAGTACATGTTGATGGTTTTAATTTACAGGAAATCGTCATTGAGAAGATTGCTCATGATTTACAAGCGGTATTTGAGCAGAAAGTACATCCGCTGAAATTGAATAGAAAAGAGGAAGCGGTGTATTTGGTTGAAATGGTTTTTGCATTAATGAAACACAGCTACTATCAGCATCAACAAGTCACTGATGACATTCTAAAAGAATGCCATTTCATCAGTGAATTTTACTTAAGCAGTAAGGGATATAACTACCAACTTTAAAAGTTTATTTTAGTTTTTCCAAAAAATGTTGATGCGCTGCGATGAATTGATCAAAAACGGGCGAATGGAATAGATCGAAGTGACCGCAGACGAACTCACGATATTCACCTTGTTTTAGTTTTTGTGCGAGTTTACGTGTTGCTTTGATAGGAATAAGTGAATCTAGTTCCGCACCTGACACAAAAACAGGGCATTGAATTTTATGAACGATCATTGTTGGTCGGTATAAACCAATAGTTGCAACGATTCGAGCTGGTACAGCATTTTTCCAATGCATCCCATCTGGGATCAGTCGATAATAGGCATCATAGCAATCTTCACCCGCCAAAATAGCAAACCGATCTTTTGCAACTACAGGCATGGTTTTGACTCTACCTATTTTTGCTAGGGCTAAATCTTGTAATGCAATCATGGTTGCAGGCAATAAATATTTTTTCGGATACAGCGTCAAGCTCGCTAAACCATCAACGTGTGGAAAATTAGAGATCACTGCTTTAAAGGTGTGTTCACTTGCTAATGTTAGAACATGCGCACCACTGAACGAATACCCCCATAAAATGATATTTTTTTTCGAGATGTAGAATCGGGTTTGAATATAGTCGATAACGACTTTCCAATCCTGAAGTTGACTATTTTTATCAACAAGATGCTGAACAGGACCACTGCTTAATCCAAAACCAGAATGATCAAATACGCATACGTTATATCCCAATTCTGCATAAGCTTCAGCGAAAGAGTTTAAGCCACAGCTTTTTTCTCCACCCAAGCCATGAGCCATAATGATGATACTAGAATCTTTTGTGATCGGCACTGGCATATAAAAATCCGCTTGGATTTGATAGTTGCCATTCGGAATAAGTAATTCTTGAGTTTGCATCGTGGTTATCCTTAACACTTTTTTATTTTTAAAACCCAACTCAGGTTGGTTTAAGCATATCGTTATGCAGTATAAAAGTCTATTTGATGTCAAATCATTCAGAAAATTTTAAGCCTGATTGATTTAAATACATTTTTATTCGATGTATTCGTATGAGTTTTTTCTATCGCAAGCAATGTATCGCCTTAATCTTGAGCTATTTCATTTTGGTCAATCTATTTCCAGTACATGGTGCAGTCGACATGAAATTGATTCAATTAGGCTTAAATTCAAAAGGAGTGTTCTATTTAAAAGATGCATTTTGGCCAAGTGTAGTCGGGCATGAATGGGTTAAATATGTGCTAATCGCGATGTACTGCAGTATGCTGATATATGCAGTCATGGTTGCTCATCCCAAATCGAGAAATCAAAGTTTGGAAACCTCTAAAAATTACATCACAATTTTTGCAATTGCTTTAATTTCAATTATTTTAATAGCGTTGTTCAAATCACAGTCGAACTTAATGTGCCCATGGGATGCAGCTCAACCTCAGGGAATGACAATTGTCTGGAGTCTCAGTAGTAAAGTTGGGCATTGTTTTCCTGGAGGTCATGCTTCTGCAGGTTTTGCATTATTGAGTGGGTATTTTGTGTTCAGGAACAAAAAAACAAAATTAGCTCAATTTTACTTATTGAATGCAATTCTCTTGGGAATGCTTATGGGATGGACGCAAATGCTTAGAGGTGCACATTTTTTTAGTCATAATCTTTGGACAGGTTGGTTGATTTGGATGTTCAATGTTGTAATATTTAGTCTAAAAGATAAGGTTAAATTAGCCTAAGCAATTAATGTAGTTTAATTTCCACTCTCACCAATAAACCACCTAATTGAGGGCTGCGATCAAAGATAAGATTACCCCCCATACGTTCTACCGCTTTTTCAACAATTGATAAACCTAAGCCACTACCAATTTCTTGATGTTGCTCGACTCGATAAAATCTTTTTTTAATACGTTCATACAGATCTGCTGAAATTCCTGGGCCACTGTCCTCGACTTGAATGATAGCTATATCATTCTCTTGAAATGTAGAAACGTTAATGATGCCATTGGGGGGCGTGTATTTAATCGCATTCTCTATTAAATTGGTTAATATTGAATCTATAGCAGATGAGTAATTTATAATTTGAACGTATTCATAACGTTCCATACCTAAATCGATTTCTTTGGCTAAGGCTAAATGAATCAATTGCTCAATAGATTGATAAGCACGTTCATCTAAACGAATACTCACTTTTTTCTCGTTACTGGCATTTAATGAATCTTGTTGAGCGAGATTTAAAAGCTGACCGACCAAATGCTGAGTTCGGTGTAAACCATTATTCATTTTGATTAACGATTCGTGATGGGGGAGCTCTTTGAGTAAAATTTTAGTTTGAAGATTTAATGCTGTAATTGGTGTTCTTAATTCGTGAGCGGCGTCTGCAATAAATTGTTTTTGTTCTTGTTGGGCATCAGAGATCCTTTGAAATAATTGATTGATCGCTTGAATGCTGGGTACTAGCTCAATAGGGTACTGTTGAGGGTCGATTACGGTCAGCTCATTTGGTTTACGTGTACTTAATTCGGATTTAAATTGCTCAAATGGAGCAAAATTTCTTCTAATTATAAAACCTAAGCCATAAATCGCGAAGGGCATAATGATTAAATAAGGTAAAAACATGTTGATTGCGAGCTCTATGGCTAAAGCTTGTCGAACAGAGTCTTGTTGGCTCACTTGAACTTGAACAGTTTTCAATGGAATCACATAGGTATGCCATTTACCATAATGATTAGTGTGATGATAAAAACCTGACTTAGCGACTGGCTCAACCAACTGTTTAAAATTTTCGTGTAAATGTGATTGTTGGTCATAGGCCCAAACATCTACAAATAAATCTTCTTCATGGTACTGTTTTAAATGTGAAAATTTACTCTTTACAGGATCTGGATTAAATTTTGCAACGCGCTCTGCCAGATTTTTCAGCTGAGCATCAAGTATTTCATTTGTTTCTTCTAAAGCTGTTCTATAGGCTGAAAAAACCAATATACATCCCATTACCACACTAAAAATTGAGGTAAATACAACAAGTTGCTTTTGTAAAGAGTAGGGCTGCGTCATGTATCAATTCTTGTTTTATGGTGTAGGCTGACCTAGTCGATAACCTAATCCTCGCACATTACGAATAAAATTTTTACCTAATTTTGAGCGTATGCGATGAATATAGACTTCAATGGTATTACTGCTGATTTCATTTTCAATATCATACAGTTTTTCTTCAAGATTAGACTTCGAAAAAATCTTATTTGGATAAGTTAAGAGTGGAATTAATAAAGCCCACTCACGGTTTGAAAATTCAACCGTCTGATTTTCAAAACTCGCGATATGTTGTTCAAGATCTAACCTGAGTCCGCCAAATTCTAAAATTTGTTTTATCTGAGATGTATTTTGTTGAGATGCACGTCTGAGTATGGCGTGAATACGCGCTAATAACTCCTCAAACTCGTATGGTTTTACTAGATAATCATCAGCGCCTTGATTTAATCCATCGATACGGTGCTGAAGTTGATCTCTTGCTGAAATAATGAGTACAGGAATTGAAGGAAATAGTGAGCGAAGATGTTTGAGTACTTGCATGCCATCCATCATAGGTAATCCAAGATCGAGCAGCACTAAATCAAATGCTTGTTGATTTAATTGTTTTAAGCCATCGATGCCATTATTGACCCAGACTACTTCAAATGATTGATATTGGAGCAACTTTTGAGATGACTCTGCAATCATAAAGTCATCTTCAATCATCAGGATTTTATTCATATTAGGCTCTGTTCTATAATTGAGGTTTGCATTGTTGGCTGAGGTCTAATGCGGGTTGTAATGTTGTAGTATGAATATTCAATAAACTTAGCATGGTGTGAAAGACATTGTCTTGGCTAAGTACATCATTTTTCTGAGATTCAATGCATCGTACAGTTGACGCTTCATGTTTTCGCCATGCTGTTGAAAACCACATGATCATCGGAACATGAGTTTGTTGTGATGGTGCAATTTGATAAGGCGCGCCGTGTAAATACATTCCATGTTCACCCGTGGATTCACCATGATCTGATAAATACCATAAAGCGGATTGAAATTGAGTTTGTTTGTTTAATAAATTGATTGTCGAAGCGAGAATATGGTCTGTATATACAATTGAATTATCATAAGTATTGATCAGAGCTTGTTGACTACATCCCTGAATTGCGCTGGTGTTACAAGTCGGCTGAAAGGGTGTGTATTGATGAGTGGACCGTTTATAGTAAGCTGGGCCGTGACTTCCCATTTGATGGAGTACGATAAGTCTTGGCGTTTTATCATTTTTGGGAATGGCTTGAATATAGGCATTAAGGCTATCAATCAATATTTCATCTTTACATTCCCCCTTAGAATCGCACCATTGCTTATGAATAGATTCGGGAATTTCATAACGCTCAACCCGATTACAAACCTCTTTGCATCCTGAATTGTTATTGATCCACGTTACTTTGTAGCCCGCACGTTGAATAATATCGAGTAAGTTCTCCCGTTGTCTTGCGACTTTTTCTGTATATGCTTGTCGAGTCATACCAGAAAATAAACAAGGTACGGATACCGCCGTTGCAGTACCACAGGAACTGACGTTACGAAAATTGATTATATTTAATTTGCTTAATTCTGGATTTGTAGCTCGATCATATCCATTCAACTGAAAACTTTCTGCACGTGCTGTTTCTCCTATCACTAAAACCATCAGTTTTGGAGTTTGATGGGTCGCCGTTTGAATAAATTGGTGTGCATCACGTCCGTAGGGTTGAATTATAGTATTTTTGGGAGGTTGAAGATGTTTATAATAACTGAAGGAGGCTGCAACGACATTTTGAGGGCTGATCATTCCTTTCAACTCTCTGTTTTCTCTAAAAATAGCTGCATAGTCAACATAATATAAATAAGCGCAACCTAACACTAAAATTAAACTGATTGCACTGTGTAACATTTTCCTGCAAAGGGTATGAGAAAACGTTGATTTTTTGATATTCACCCAATAAATAAAAAAAAGAGGCGCTAAAATAAAAAATACAACCCAAATAAATAATCTTATATTTATCAGATCAAATGCTTCCATCGTATTGGTTTGCATCATATTTTGAATCTGATCAGCATTAATAATAATGCCTAAACTACTTACAAAATATGCAGACATACCGCCTAATACAATCCAGATACTTGCAAATATCTTTACGTTCAATCTCCAATGAATAAGATTGAAAATAAAAAAATAAGCAGCTGTGATTAAGACAGATGAACCTATTAAAAAAAGAATTGCTGGGTAACCTTGATAAGGTGTGAGTGAAGTAAGTTGTTTGTAGAACGCAATATTTAAACCAATGCCAACCCATACTGAGAGTACTAAATTGAATAGTGCTAGGCTTATCGTTGGTTTTTTCCATTGCTGAATGATAGATGTGTAGCGCATACGATGAGTTCTAATATTTAACTACGCTGAGATTAGGTTTTATTTCTTAAAATTTACTGAATAAATGATTGAAGCCTAGGACATAAAAAAGCCAGACTGGTGGAGCAATCTGGCAAAGCGTCAAGATGAGTCACCCGTGACAGGTGATGTTTCCTGAGTTCAGGTTTGAGTTGTTCTAAACTTAAGCCTGAATAAATTCAGCCACAGCTCGGTTAAACGCCTGTGGTTGTTCAACATTAGAAATGTGCGAAGCATTAATCTCAACAAGTTGACTACCCGCAATCGCTGCTTGCATAAACTGACCATCTGCCACAGTGGTCACAGGGTCTTGTTGACCTGCAATAATCAATACAGGAATCGAAATCTGTTTGAGTTGTTCACGCACATCCGCCTTAGCCAAAGCTTCACAGCAGCTTGCATAACCTTCAGGGCTGCCAGCTCCTAAGTCGTTTGAAAGTTTTTCAATCACTGCTGGGTTGCTTTGGATAAAGGGATCTGTAAACCAACGACCTGCAGCCGTTGATGCAATCGGTGCTAAACCTTGTTCACGAACCAATATGGCACGATCATTCCAAGCATTTTCATTGCCAATTTTAGCGGCGGTATTACACACAATCACATGACTAAAGCGTTGAGGATGATTGATGGCTAACCATTGGCCTGTCAAACCACCCATCGAAATACCACAGAATGCAGCTTTTTCAACATTCAAATGGTCGAGTAAATTCACCACATCTTGACCAAGTTGATCAATGGTATATGGACCTTGAGGCGCGTCCGATGCACCATGACCACGTGTGTCATAACAAATCACATAATGAGAAGCTTTAAAAAACTCAATTTGTGATTGCCACATGCTGAAATTTGTCCCTAAAGAGTTAGAGAAAACAAGAGCAGGCTTGCTTGAATCACCAAAAGTTTGATAATTGATTTGCGCATCATTTGAAGAAAAAGTAGGCATAGAATCTCTCCCGACCTCCCTTGAGAAAAGGGAGGGGGTTTTTAATAGTTAAACACGTTCGATAATTAAAGCGATGCCTTGACCCACACCGATACACA
>NZ_JBWYIN010000016.1:0-83842 GCF_056779765.1 Acinetobacter sp. 24-47-62 | reverse complement strand
TGTCGGCGCTTTTAGCAGGTATTCCTTATACAGTACCTGCAACCACAGTCAACCGTTTATGTGGTTCATCACTCGATACCGTAGCAATGGCCGCGCGTGCCATTAAAGCAGGCGAAGCTGACGTGATTGTGGCAGGTGGTGTTGAATCCATGTCACGTGCCCCATTTGTGATGGGTAAATCTGAGAGTGCATTTGGTCGTAGTCAAAAGATTGAAGACACCACCATGGGCTGGCGTTTTATCAACCCGAAGCTTAAAGAAATGTATGGTGTTGAAACCATGCCGCAAACGGCTGAAAACGTGGCTGAACAGTTCAATATTAGCCGTGCTGATCAAGACCAATTTGCTTTAACCAGCCAACAACGTACGGCTGCTGCACAAGCACGCGGTTTCTTTGATCAAGAAATCGTGCCTGTGACTATTCCACAGCGTAAAGGTGATGCAGTTGTGGTGGCAAAAGATGAACATCCTCGTGCATCAACCACTTTAGAAGCGTTAACCAAGTTAAAACCTGTTGTAAAAGCAGACGGTACAGTAACCGCAGGTAATGCATCAGGCATTAACGATGGTGCGGCAGCGATTCTGATTGCGTCTGATGCAGCTGTAGAAAAATATGGTTTAAAACCTCGTGCCAAAGTGATTGGTGCAACCACTGTTGGGGTTGAACCTCGCATTATGGGCTTTGGTCCTGCACCTGCGATTAAAAAACTGTTAGCACAAACAGGTTTAACACTAGAGCAAATGGATGTGATTGAGCTGAACGAAGCGTTTGCAGCACAAGCATTGGCATGTACACGTGACCTAGGTTTAGCCGACGATGATGCGCGTGTAAACCCAAATGGTGGTGCAATTGCACTGGGTCATCCATTGGGTGCATCAGGTGCGC
Organism: Acinetobacter sp. 24-47-62; assembly: GCF_056779765.1. Classification (NCBI taxonomy): domain Bacteria; kingdom Pseudomonadati; phylum Pseudomonadota; class Gammaproteobacteria; order Moraxellales; family Moraxellaceae; genus Acinetobacter; species Acinetobacter sp. 24-47-62. Next base: position 82,957 of record NZ_JBWYIN010000016.1, on the reverse strand, counting down.
GTTTGGTGACGACTGCACTGAATCAACTTGAAGCAACTGGTGGTAAATATGCATTGTGCTCTATGTGTATCGGTGTGGGTCAAGGCATCGCTTTAATTATTGAAAAAGTTTAACAGCAATTTTTGGAAAGACGCTTTATGGTGAAAAACATGATGAAGCGTAATAGGGATAAGTTATGAGTCAGTTATATGCAAGTTTGTTTTATCAGAATGATGTAAATATCATATTTAGTGATGAAGCACTCGTTAAATATATGTTGCGTGCAGAGGTTGCACTGGCTCAAGCTCAAGCTGAAGTTGGTGTTATTCCCTTAATTGCTGCTGAAACGATTCAACGTGTTGCAGCACAAGAAATTCATTCCATTATTAATTTTGATCATTTGGCACAGTCCAGTGGTCTCGCTGGCAATATTGCAATTCCATTCGTAAAGCAATTCACTGCTGCTGTAAAAAAAATCAATGAAGATGCTTCCCGTTATGTGCATTGGGGTGCGACCAGCCAAGATATCATTGATACGGCCTTTATGCTGCAAGCTCAAGATGCGTTACAGCTGATCGAAAAGCAACTTATCCAGGCTATTCAGGCAACTAAAAAACTGACGATTCAATACCGTGATCAGGTGATGATCGGACGTACATGGTTGCAACAAGGTTTACCGCTTACCTTTGGACATAAAACAGCACGGTGGCTCTCTAGTTTAGATCGAGATTTAAAGCGTGTTCAGCAGTTACAGCAACATGTCTTAACAGCGCAGTTAGGTGGTGCGGTAGGTACTTTAGCTTCATTAACTGAATATGGTTCGGCTGTAGTGAGTAGCTACGCACAAAAACTTGGTTTAAATACACCCGTATGTACATGGCATGGGGAGCGAGATCGTGTAGCCGAAATTGCACATGTACTTGCAACGATTACAGGAAACTTGGGCAAGATGGCCCGTGACTGGTCACTCATGATGCAAACAGAAATTGCAGAAGTGTTTGAACCGAGTGGTGCTGGGCGTGGAGGGTCATCGACGATGCCTCATAAGCGTAATCCTGTTGCAGCTGCTTCAATTCTAGCCGCTGCAAATCGCGTCCCTGCATTAATGTCAAGTATCTACCAAAGCTTAGTACAAGAACATGAACGAAGTTTAGGTGCATGGCATGCTGAATGGCTAGCGTTACCAGAGTTATTTCAACTGACGGCGGGTAGTTTAAGTAGAGCAATCGATGTATTTACGGGATTAGAAGTAGATCCTGAAAATATGTTCAGAAATTTAGAGTGCACGCAAGGATTAATCATGGCTGAAGCACTGATGATGTCACTCGCACCTCAGATGGGTCGATTGAATGCACATCATCTTGTGGAAGCTGCTTGTAAGCAAGCAGTTGCCGAACAACGACACTTACTCGATGTTGTACAAAATAATCCAGAAATATTAGCTATTTTTGATCTAGATCAACTCCGTCAGATTTTTAATCCGCAACATTATCTAGGAAATACTCAAGCACAAATAGATGCGGTACTAGAGAGCGTTCAAGGAAGTACACCATAATGACATTAATCAATAATCGTAATGGTCAGCAGCTTGCGGTCTATCGTTTTGGTGACGATACAAAACCAAGCATCATTTTTTCAAACTCACTGGGCACTGATCATGGCATGTGGCAAGCCCAAATTGATTATTTTTCCAAAGATTATGATGTGATTTGCTACGACACACGTGGTCATGGAAGAAGTAGTGTCATTGAAAATACCACAATCATTGATTTAGCCAATGATGTCCTTGATGTACTCAATCATTTCTCTATAGAAAAAGCGCATTTTTGTGGTATCTCCATGGGGGGAGTTACTGGGATTCAATTAGGCATAATTGCACCAGAGCGTTTTAACTCTATTACCATTGCAAATTCAGCAGCAAAAATTGGAAATGCCGAGGCATGGTTGAGTCGTGCAGATGCGGTTGAACAAAATGGTTTGGCTGATATCGTCAGTACTACACATACGCGTTGGTTTAGTGAACAGTTTGATTATTTACACGATGTGACAGCTCAAAAAACCATTCAGAGTTTGTCTGTCACTCAGCCTAAAGGCTATGCAGCCTCTTGTCGTGCTTTAGCTCAGACGGATTTACGCAATCAACTTGGAAAAATTATTGTGCCTTGTTTGGCATTATGTGGCGGCTTAGATCCTGTGACCACAGTGAATGATGGTGAGTTTTTAAAACAACATATACCTGACTGTCAACTTGCAGTCATAGATGCATCGCATTTATCCAATATTGAGCGACCAGTTGAATTTAACCAAGCATTGCTTGCTTTTATTCAGTCTTAAGCACATCTGAACATCAAATAATTTCAATTTTAAAGAGGAACAACCTCATGAATGATGAAGAACGTTATAAGCAGGGGCTAGAAGTCCGTACTGAAGTCTTGGGTGAAGCCCATGTCGGGCGTTCACTTGAAAATTTAAATGAATTTAATGCTGATTTTCAAAACTTCATTAGTCGTTTTGCATGGGGTGAGGTTTGGTCACGACCAGGATTGCCAAGACATACACGTAGTTTGGTGACGATTGGAATCTTACTTGCATTGGGGCGTGAAGCAGAGCTCAGAATGCATATTCGTGCTTGTTTCAACAATGGCGTTACTAAAGATGATCTTAAAGAATTATTTTTGCATGCGTCTTTATATGCAGGACTTCCTGCAGCCAATGCTGCAATGCATATGGCAGAAGAAGTATTTGCAGAGTTAGGCATTTCGCCTGAGAAAATTAAATAAACGGACGATATTTTAAATTGAATAAGGAGAGATTCATGTCTCAAATTCTGATGGGTGCTTATGCACAGCGAAATACAGATGATCATCCACCAGCATATGCACCGGGATATAAAACCAGTGTATTACGTTCCCCGAAAAATGCACTGATTTCGATTGCGCAAACATTAACCGAGGTTACTGCACCTCACTTTAGCGCAGACTTATTGGGTCCTAAAGACAATGATTTAATTTTAAATTATGCAAAAGATGGTTTACCTGTTGGTGAACGCGTCATTATTCATGGTTATTTACGTGATCAATTTGGTCGTCCTGTTAAAAATGCTTTGATTGAAGTATGGCAAGCGAATGCCTCAGGACGTTATCGCCATCCAAATGATCAGTATGTGGGAGCTATGGACCCTAACTTTGGTGGTTGCGGTCGAATGCTCACAGATGAAAATGGATTCTTCATTTTTAGAACGATAAAACCAGGACCTTATCCGTGGCGTAACCGTATCAATGAGTGGCGTCCAGCACATATCCATTTTTCTGTGATGGCAGATGGCTGGGCACAGCGTTTGATTTCCCAGTTTTATTTTGAAGGCGATACATTAATTGATAGCTGTCCAATTTTAAAAACTGTTCCTTCAGAACAACAGCGAAGAGCTTTAATTGCGCTCGAAGACAAGAGCAACTTTATTGAAGCAGATAGTCGTTGCTATCGTTTTGACATTACTTTACGTGGTCGTCGTGCGACATATTTTGAAAATGATTTGACTTGATAGGGAGCATCAGGATGAATGGCTGGAAATTTGAAGAATTACATGAAACACCATCTCAAACAGGTGGTCCATATGTCCATATTGGATTAATGCCTAATCAAGCTGGTATAGAAGTATTTGAGCATAGCTTCAATAATCAAATGGTGAAAGATGGCACTCAAGGTGAACGTATTCGCCTCGAAGGGCAAGTTTTTGACGGTTTGGGTTTACCACTTCGCGATGTACTCGTAGAAATTTGGCAAGCTGATGCCAATGGTGTTTATCCAAGTCAGCAGGATACGCAAGGGAAGCAGCCAGATCCAAACTTTTTAGGTTGGGGTAGAGCGGGTGCGGATTTTGACACTGGTTTTTGGAGCTTCGATACGATCAAACCAGGTGCTGTTCCTGGACGTAAGGGTTCACAGCAAGCACCACATATCGCGCTGGTTATTTTTGCGCGTGGTATCAATTTAGGTTTACATACTCGAGTTTACTTCGAGGATGAAGCTGAAGCGAATGCGAAAGACCCAATTTTGAATGGTATTGAGTGGGCGCCACGTCGTCAAACACTCATTGCTAAGCGTGAAGAGCGTGATGGTCAGATCGTTTATCGTTTCGATATTCGTATTCAAGGTGAAAATGAAACTGTATTCTTTGATATTTAAACTTTGAACAAGAAATTAAAAAGGTCAGTGATTTCACTGACCTTTTGTTGTTTCTATCAATAGATTTTGATGAAACAACTTATCTTAACAATACAAAGTTATATATTCGTGAGCATAAATTATTGAGGCTCTTTTTGTAAAACGACATATGGTGTATTTACTACGGATTTTTGTTTTAACTTATAGATGATGAAAATGGCAATAGCTGCTAAAACAAATGCAAAACCAAAATTTCCGTACAATTCTAAAGGCGAGTTCCCTAGGTCTAAAAAGTATCCCGCAATGATTGGAGAGAAAATACCACCAAAACGACCAACACCAGTTGCAATCCCCACGCCTGTTGATCGTACATCTGCCTCATAGAGCTGTGTAGAAATGGCATAGATTCCAGCTAAACAGCCATTAATAAAGAATCCTAGCGTTGTGGCAACGATGATTAATATATTTAAATTATCTGTATTGTTCACAAACAATAAAATACATACGTACGTGAGGATTAAAAAGGCAATTTGATTGATGTATACGCTGACTTTAGAACTAAGAACACCAATGATAAAACTACCTAAAATACCACCCACGCTGATCATCATGGCAGTTTTAATAGATAATGAGTTATCTAGACCAGAACTATTGAGAATTTTAGGTGTCCAGCCCATCACGAAATAAAAACCAAAAAGAATAAAGAATATAGAAACCCATAATACAAGGGATTTAACTAAATACTTGTGGTTAAATATTTCTACGTAAGAAGACTTTTGATTTTCTACATATGCTTTGGGGAGTGTGAGAATTGGTTTTTTATGCATTTTAGAGAAAATTTGATTCAATTTTTCCAAAGCATGTTTTGGTTGTTTTAGTAATAAATAATCGATCGATTCTGGTAAAAATTTCAATGAGCAAAGAAAAGCAAATGTAGTAACGAATCCACCAATTAGAAATACTTGTCTCCAACCGATACTTTCTAAGCTATATACAGCAAGTAGTGCTCCGCTAATTGCTCCAATCCCATAACCGGCAGATAATATCCCAACACTAAAACTTTTATATTTAGTCGGAGAATATTCACTGGCCAAAATCATAGCACTGATTTGAACACCACCAATACCAACACCAGTGAAAAATCTGCACAGAACCAATTGCTTAAAATCGGTGGCAAATGCAGATGCAAACATGCTCAAACCACAGATTAATAGACAAAGGTTAATTAAATTACGTCTGCCGATTTTATCTGCGAGAGGTGCAAGTAAAAATGAACAGACGGTCATACCAATTAAACCAGCACTAATTAAAGTTCCTATATTAGTACCAGTTAATGAAAACTCATTGGCAACTGAACTTGCCAAATAAGCCATTATCATGAAATCGAATCCATCGATAATGTATAAAATAAAACAGAAAAAAACGACGAATTTTTGATATGAACTTATTTTGCCATTATCGACACAATCCTTTAATTTTAAGATATCCATTCTTTTTTAATCCTTATAGAACCATAAATGCAGCACTGGTTTTTGCCACTAACTTTCCATGCTGCCAAGCTTCACTTTGAATGCTTAAAATTTTACGTCCTTCTTTAATGAACCACGCTTTTGCTAATACTTCACCAACTTCACATGGTCTGAAGAAATCAATTGTTAAATTAATTGTGGCAGCTGGTTTTTCTGTTTGATTTAAGGCGGCTAAAATACCCATTGCATCATCAAGCATGGCACAGATCATGCCTCCTTCAACACTTCCCCTAGGATTAGTAAAACTTTCAAGAGCAATATATTGAACTGAAATTTCTCGCTTTTCCTTGTTCCACTGAAGTTGATGACCACCCAACAAATGATGAATAGGGGGCAGATTAGATAAAACTTGTTCTTCCATTGAAAAGTACTCCTTTAATATTTATTTCACTGCAAATGCATCATAGATCACGGCTTTTCCGAGACGCATTGCACTTCCAACTGCAATTGTCTGATTTAGCCATGCATATTTTTCTGAGCTAGTTTCAAACTGCATGGTTAACTTGAAGTAATATTGAGTGGGATTAACATCTTCGCCACGACTTAATTGTTCTAGTACTTGTGGTGAAGCATGGCGATAACCTTTAGTTTGTAAATAAATCAGAGCACCATCATCAGTTTCTAATAAATAGCGCGTATCTATATATGCCAAACCTTTGCTATCGACCTTTTGCCAATCTGCACCATTGTTAAGAATACGCCCCTTCAAACTTGGTCCAGAAAAAGTTCCTCCAGTGATTGGGATAATGCGTCTTTGCCCTAAATCTGAAGTTTTACCGAGTTCCCAAACTGGGGCTGTGAGTTCAACATTGAATGTCGCAAGGGGTTCAAGTTTTATGGGTTGTGGTGAATATTGGGTATTTGCCAAACTTAATGTAGTGGTGGTATAGACCAATAAGCCGATTAAATATTTCATACTTATTATCCTTAGAGAGGGTAGGGTTCCTCAGTAAAGAACCCTTTTGTTATTATTTAAATTTCCACGTGTAATCAATATTGATACGAGTTTCATTGGCTGGCTTAATATTGGCGGTAATCGGCATATCATTATCGTAGATCGCGTAACGCGCGCGTAAACCTAAATTTTTTAGTGGGCCATTTTGAACTATGTAAGCTAGATCAAAATCCAATTCATCTTCCGAAAAATCTGTACCACCCAACTGTGGTGCGTAAATATTGCTACCATGGGTATAGCGGGTCATAAAACGAAGACCTGGGATATAGTCTTTAAAATCGTATTCATAACGCAGGCTATAAACACGCTCTTTCGCATTCAAAAACTCACCAGTCCAAGTATCAATTGCTAGTCCAGTTTCTCCTCCAGTTAAGTACGGAAAAGCAGTATCTCCAAAGTGGTGAAATGTAGAAAAGATAAACTTATGGTTTTGGTGTTGAAGTTCTGAATGGCTATGAAGTAAATTATTGTCAACTAAACCCGCTTTAGCAGTCCCATCTTCATCGCTAATGTAGTAACGCAACTGTGTTGTAAAAGTGGATTGATTTGAGATTGGATATTTATAGGTTATGCCTAACAACGATTGGCGATATAAGTCGTTAACATCCATATGAAATGCAGTCAACCGCAATGGATTATGAGTCAAGTCATAATGTCCACCTAAGTAATACAAATAATCTGTTTCTTCAGAAATATAACGACCATTTACTCCAGAGATCTTTATAGCTTCATAATTTGTAGAATCACGTTGATTGACTTCATCAATATAGGATGCTTGGAGATCCAGACCTTGAATATCTTTAGATTGAACTGCAACACCTCGATACGTTTGAGGTAAAAGTCGTGCTGGAGAGCCGACTAAAACAGGAGTCATGGGTTGAAGAGTCCCTATACGTACCTCGGTTTCAGAAACTTTAGCTTTTAAAGTGACTCCAACTTCACCATATTGATCTGCAGGCTCATTGGTTGCCAAGGAACGAATTAAGTTTCCTGTACCTCCATATTTAGCATCAGCATCCAGTTTAAAACCTGCGGTCGCTAATAGATCTAAACCAAAACCAATCGTTCCATCGGTGAATCCAGATTGCGCTTTAAAGATAAATCCTTGTGTCCAGTCTCTTAATGCGGGGTATCTATTCTCAACTTTAAAGTCACGGTCAAAGTAGAAGTTACGTGCAGTTAATTCGACTTTACTTTGGTCGATAAAATTATTTGCAAATACTGGAGCGGTACATAATAGAAGTGGTGTGATCCATAATTTTTTCATCTTTATTTCATCCTGAAATAGTATTAATACATAGAGGTAATCTTTGTGTTATTTTCCTAAAAGTTCTCTTGCAACGATTTCTTTCATAATTTCATTGGTTCCCCCATAAATTTTTTGAACACGTGCATCGACATAAAATCGAGATATTGGATATTCCCGCATGTATCCATATCCCCCGAACAATTGCAGAAGTTGATCAATGACTTCACATTGGGTATCAGTGATGAAGCATTTCAATGCCGCAACTTCGCTTACATCCAATACTCCCTGTTGATAAAGCGACTTACATTTTTCGACAAAGGCTTCGGCTGCTAGAGTTTTAATTTTGGCTTGAGCGATTACAAAACGAGTATTTTGAAATTGTGCAATTGATTGTCCAAAAGCTTTACGTTCGAGGACATATTCTTGAGTAATTTCTAAAGCACCTTGCAAAGCGCCTAATGCCATGAGAGAAATACTCAAACGCTCACGTGGAAGTTCTTGCATGAGATAGCTAAAGCCTTGACCTTCCTGACCTAATAATTGGTCTTTAGGAACTCTGACTTGGTCAAAAAATAATTCGGCAGTGTCTTGAGATTGAAGTCCAATTTTTTTTAGACCACGACCTTTTTTTACTCCATCTAAATGAGCATCCACCAATAAAATCGAAATACCTTTAGCTCTTGCTTGAGGATCAGTTTTAGCAACTAAAACTATGAGATCTGCATGTTGACCATTCGATATAAACGTTTTTGAGCCATTTACCACATAATGATCGCCATCTAATAAGGCTTGAGTGCGGATGGCTTGTAGGTCTGAACCTGCATTGGCTTCAGTCATTGCAATAGCTGTAACAACTTCACCGGATACCATTTTAGGTAACCAATATTGTTTTTGATCTTCACTTCCAATATTCTGGATATAGGGTGAAACAAGTTCACTCTGACCACCGATTGCAACGGCTAACGCAGAGAAGCCCGCTCGAGCCGTTTCTTGAACGATCATTTGTGAATAATATATCGGTGCGCCGTAACCTCCATATTGTTCAGGCACATCGACGCATAAAAATCCATTTTGTCCAAGTTGATCCCAAACTTGTCGAGGCATGAGTCCTTGCTCTTCCCATGACTCATAATATGGGGCGACAAACTCTGCTAGGAAGCGTCGATGATTGTCCCGAAACAGCTCAAAATCACTATCTTTCTGCATAGCGTTATCCTAATTTTGAATGCAACTGTCTAAGCAGCGTTTGACTAAACGCTGCTGAATAAAAAAGTTGAGTTAATTTCTAAGGGTTGGAATGCGAATAATGAGAGGATTATTAATGTTTTTTTCGTATAACTCTTCCACCATTGCTATGCGACGTTTCAAGATACCACTTTGATTGAGATTGCCTTTATCAGTGGTTTCTCCTGCATCAAGAAGTGGAGGTTCAATCATGAGGTAAAGCATTGAAACAGTATTTGAACTACCTGTCGCATCTTTGTTGAAATCAATTAAAAACTGCTTGAACCATTGTTGAACTTTAGGGTGTAGAAGCACCTCTTTAGCACCAACTAGACTTAAATCTAATCCTGCATACTCAGCGCAATCTGCAATTTTGGGAAATATTAAAAATCCAATCGCACTTAAATTAGAACCGGTAATACAAACATCTTGAATAAGTCGATTACCTGTAATGAGAACTTTATTGCGTAATGTTCCAACATTGACAAAGGTACCTGTATTCAACTTAAAATCTTCAGCTATACGGCCATCATACATGAGTCCCTGACTCGGATCGGATGGATCCACTAACTTCACAGCATCTCCGGTGCGATAAAAGCCTTCATCATCAAAGATGTCAGCTTGTTGTGCCATAGGTAGACGCCAGTAATGTTTCATGACATTTTTACCACGAACACAAAACTCAAGTTTGTCACCATAAGGAACTAATTTCACTTCACAACCTGGAGCTGGATATCCAATGAACCCAGCCATTACTTTGGGACCAGTTGTAAACACACATGATGGTGCAGTCTCAGTCATCCCCAAACCGCTCATGATACGAATACGTTCTCCACAGTGTGACTGCGCGATTTGGTCAAGTCTGTTCCAACCAGCTTCTGATAGTGCAGCACCAGCAAAAAACAAAATTTTAACTCGACTAAAAAATTTTTCACGTAACTCAGCATCTTGTTCAAGTGCTACGGTTATTTCTTCCCATCCTTTAGGAACGTTTAAATACACAGTAGGTGCAATTTCCTTAAGATTCCTGATGGTTTCTTCCATCTTTCCTGGAACTGGCTTGCCGTCATCAATATAAATTGTGCCGCCGTTATATAGTGCGATTCCTACATTATGACTGCCACCAAAAGTATGATGCCATGCTAACCAATCAACTAATACTGGGGGGGTCTCTTCAAACTCAGGGAAGGTCTGAAGCAGCATCTGTTGATTGGTACATAGCATTAGATGCGTTGTAGGTACCGCTTTCGGCATTTTAGTTGAGCCAGATGTAAATAGAAATTTTGCTATTTGATGTTCATCAATGGTCTCATAATGAACTTTAATATCACTAATTTCAGAGCAGAGGAGTGAAGAGAAAGCAAGGCAATTTTTCTCACCAAATTTTCCAGAATTCGTAACGATCACAATATCATCTGTATCACAGCAATGTTCAATCGCTTTAGCAAAAGCTTGACCATCATTAGCAAAAACCAAACCTGGTGTTAGAACATCAAACACATGTTTGAGCTTGCCAAAATCTTTAGAAATAAGTGAATAGGCAGGAGAAATTGCGGAGAATGGAATCCCTGCAAGCATTGCTCCCATTGACAAAGTAAGATGCTCTAGATCATTTCCAGATAGAATGACAATAGGACGTTCAATTGAAAGATGTGAATATTGTTTCAAACTTTGTGCAATACGCCATGCTCGATCTAATGTTTCTGCGTATGTAAGCTTAATCCATTCATCATCATGACCACGTTTTGCTGCGAATACACGATCGGGATGTGTTTGAGCATATTGAATTAAACGGTCAGTAATTTTTTGTGGGTATGGTTTAAGTTGTTCTTTTGGGGAAATATACAAAGTGCCATTTTTAGATTGAAACTCAATCTCGTGACTGCCTAATTTAACAAATCGCTCAGGATATTTATGCGTATGAACCGTCATATTCGACATTGTTTTCACTCCATGTATTTTTAGCTATTCTTTTCCAACGAAAAGAGCTGACTTCATGTCAACTCTTTGAAATATTCGTTAAATAGGGTAGTGACGAGTTTTGGTTTGCATGGTGATCCAACGCAGCTCAGTGAACTCTGCAACTGAGACTTTACTCCCAAATCGTCCATAACCACTTTGTTTCACGCCACCAAAAGGCATTTGCGCTTCATCATGAACGGTTGCACCATTAATATGACAAATACCTGATTCGATACGTTTAGCAACATCTAGAGCTAGGGATAAATCTTGACTAAAAACTGCTGCAGATAATCCAAATTCTGAGTCATTTGCTAAATCGATTGCTTCATCAACAGTTTTAAAACGTTGAACGGTGCACACAGGACCAAAAGACTCTTCGGCATAAATCTGCATATCTTTAGTGACGTCAACTACGATAGTAGGTTGCATCATAGCACCATCAATGCTTAAACCTAGTGGTAAATATGCACCTTTTTCACGTGCATCTTCAATTAAATTTTTGATTCTTGTTGCAGCTTTTAAACTTTCTAGAACGCCCAGGGGTTCTTGACTCTCAAGTGGATTTCCTGCTCTGATATTCTGAACTTTATTGATCAATTTTTCGATGAATTGGTCTGCAATTTTTTCATCCACAAGAACACGCTCTGTCGACATACAGATCTGTCCCTGATTGAAAAAAGCGCCGAAACTGATGGCATTAACGGCTTCGTCCAGGTCCGCTTGCTCCAATACAATGACCGGTGCTTTGCCACCAAGTTCCAGCAACACTGGTTTGAGGTATTTCGCTGCAGTTTGTGCAATTATTCGTCCTACATGCGTTGAACCTGTAAAATTAATTCTTTTAGTCAATTGATGACTGATTAAACGCTCTACAATCTGTGGAGCATCTTGCGGAGCATGAGTAATGACATTGACAACACCATCGCCAATACCTGCTTCATGAAGTACTTCCCCAATTAATCGATGTGTTGCAGGGCAAGCTTCAGATGCTTTAAGTACGACTGTATTCCCACAAGCCAGAGGCATCGCTAAGGCACGAGTGGCTAAGATAACAGGAGCATTCCACGGCGCCATACCAACGATGACACCACATGGAACGCGAACACCCATAGCGATATTGCCAGGAACATCTGATGGAATAATATTTCCATCAATTTGTGTAGTCATGGCTGCTGCTTCTCTCAGCATATTGGCAGCAAGATGGACATTAAAGCCATACCACGTCGCAGTTGAACCTATTTCATGTATTGCAGTTTGAATAAACTGTTCAGTTTTTTGATCCATCAAATCTGCAGCTTTAAGCAATTTTAAACGTCGGTCTGTTGGTGATAGAACAGACCAAGTTTTAAATGCTTCATGCGCTGACTCAATTGCACGATCAACATCGCTTAAAGTCGCTGCTGCACTCGTTGATGCGATTGAGCCATTAATTGGACTGATTCTTTGAAAAGTTTGTCCTGAACTTGCTGCAACAGATTGGCCGTGAATAAGTAACTGTACGTTTTGCATGGTGAATGTTTCCTTACATGTCCATCATGACGAAAAAAGTAGATTCTGCTTAAGCAGGACGTTTATAAGTTTGAAGACCTGGTTTGATTGTTTTGTCATCCAAGAATTGCTTCATACCTTGTGCACGACCACCTTCATCATCACGGTAGTTGCATTGATCCAGTTTGGCGTATAAGTAATCTTCGTTTTGCTCCCAAGTCAGCTCACGACAGCGCTTAAAACCATTCTTCGCTGTACGCAGTACAACTGGATTCTTTTCAAGCAAATTATTTGCCAATTCAGTTACTTCTGCACGTAATTGAGCAAGTGGAACACTCTTGTTCACTAAGCCCATATTTGCAGCTTCAACACCAGAGAAGGTTTTGCCTGTCATGATGTAGTACATAGAAGCACGATGACCGACTGTATCAGCCATAGCTTTGCTCACTAAGTTACCTGGAGGAATTCCCCAATTCACTTCAGACAAGCCAAATGTAGCTTCATCTGCTGCAATGGCTAGATCACATGCGACTAGTGGTGAGAATCCACCACCGAAGCACCAGCCGTTTACCATTGCAATCGTTGGTTTTGAATAAAAACGAAGTAAATGCCATTGCCAACGTGATGCATCACGACGAATTCGCTCTTGGAAAATTTCTGGCTGGCTGTCAACCTCACGGAAGTACTCTTTCAAGTCCATACCTGCTGTCCAAGAATCCCCAGCACCAGTGAGTACCAAAACACCTGCTTCTGGATCGAGTTCAAGCGTTTCAAGTACATCAATCATTTCTTTATTTAAGGTTGGACTCATCGCATTTTTCTTTTCTGGGCGATTTAAAGTGACCCAAGCAATGCCAGCTTCAACTTTTACATCAACAGTGGACCAGCGATTTTGATAAGACATGATAAGCTCCTTAGTGTTTGTTTTATGTCCTGTTGGAATTAAGATAATATCAGTTAAACTTACATACAAGTGTTTTTTTTGAATTTTTATAGAATTTTTATAATCTATTGATATTTAATAAAATAATATTTTAAATGAATTTTATTTAAAAAAAAATATTGATTATTTTATAAGTTTGGGTGATATTTTTTGAGTTGCCTGGACGGAGGCAATACATAGGATGTGTATTTTTTTAAAAGTATTTTAAAAGCTCTAAAAGGGACAATAAAAAATGGAACAAAGTGTAAGTAGTAAGACTAAAGCTACGCTTACACTCGTACTGTGTTTCGCTATCGCTGTATTTGAAGGTTTCGATCTTCAATCAATGGGCGTAGCAGCACCACGGATGCGAGCAGAGTTTGGCTTAGATAATACTCAAATGGCATGGGCGTTTAGCGCGGCAATCTTGGGTACTTTACCTGGTGCATTATTAGGAGGTCGTTACGCTGATAAAATTGGGCGTAAGGCAGTTCTATTGACCAGTATTTTAATTTTTGGAGTGATGTCAGTTCTAACGGCATATGCTTCTGATTATACACTGCTTTTAATCATTCGTTTCTTAACTGGGTTAGGGATGGGTGGTGCTTTACCAATGATGATCACCATGGCATCTGAGGCAGTATCAGAGAAACATAAAGGCATTGCAGTCAGTATTATGTATAGCGGTATTCCATTTGGTGGAATGTTGACATCATTTGTTGCAATGGGTTTAGCTGGTGATGCGCAATGGAGACATATCTTCTACATTGGTGGCTTCGCGCCAATTCTTTTAATCCCTTTGCTAATGAAATATTTGCCAGAGTCTAAAGACTATTTAACAGCGACGAAGAATAAAACTTCTACCCCATTCTTTGAAGTGTTGTTTGCAAAAGAACGGCGTTTTTCCACGATTCAAATTTGGATCAGTTTTTTCTTTACGTTAGTTGTTTTATATTTTTTACTCAACTGGTTGCCACTATTGATGGGTGCACAAGGTTTAGGAAAAACAGAAGCGAACTATGTTCAAATTGGTTACAACATCGGTGGTATCTTCGGGTCGATTCTCATGGGAACTTTACTTGATAAGATTCGCATGAGTACTGTAATTAAATTTATATATATTGGCATCTTGTTATCACTGTGCTGTCTTGCAATATCTCCAACTGTTGCTTTACTTGTATTGTCTGCTGTGGGTTGTGGTCTATTTATTGTAGGTGGCCAATCAGCGCTCTATGGATTGGCAGCGATGTTCTATCCAACAGAAATGCGTGGCACGGGTGTAGGCGCTGCAGTCGCAGTAGGGCGTATAGGATCTTTTGCAGGGCCACTATTTGCTGGCATGCTACTGTCGTTAGGTTCTAGTTCAGCAATGGTCATTGGTGCAAGTATTCCACTGATTTTATTTGCAGCTGTTGCGGCATTAATGCTTGTACGCAAGCCACGAGCAGAGCAGTCTGATGCTGTTCTAAATATAACTACACGTTAAACATATGTTAAAAGTATGATTACGACAGTAGTCATACTTTTGTTCATCTATTAAGGAATATAAAATGTCAGAAGTTAATCATTCGATTCCGACACTGAGCTATATAATTGCAAGGGTTGATCGTATTGTGAGTAAACTTTTAACTGAACGTTTAAAAGACTTAGATATCACCTTATCTCAGTTTACAGCATTGTCAGTTATCGCTGCGAAAGGCAATCTATCTAATGCAAAACTTGCAGAACGTTCATTTATTAAACCGCAATCTACCAATAAAATTCTACAAGATTTACAAAACCACGATTGGATCAGTAGAGCTTCAGATCCCTCACATGGACGAAGAATTTTAATTAATGTAACGCCTAAAGGATTTGAAAAACTCGAACAATGTCGAAACATTGTTAATGAGATAGAACAAAAAATGTTAGATGGGGTAGATATCCATTTAGCTTATTTAATTCGAAACAATCTAGAGTTAATGGCAACCAATCTTCAAAAAATAAATATTGATGATACGAACTCATAATCACCTCAGTTATCAAAAATAGAATAGTGAATTTCCGGCCTAAAAGAGTCCTTTAAGTCAACAGAGATTGATATTCCAAATCTGACTCGTTAGGATCAATCATGATCAAAAAAATTGAGTAGTTATATGTCTTCAGGGCAGCAAGTGTTAATTGAACTTCGCAAAATGATTATTTCTGGGGAGATTGCAGGAGGTTCTCGTTTGGCTGAAATTCCGACTGCTGAAATGCTAGGTGTATCACGTCAACCCATTCGAATGGCTTTTCGGCTTTTAGAGCAAGAAGGCTTACTCGTTAAAAATCCAACTCGAGGCTATACTGTTCGAGAAATTTCATCCAAATTAGTTCATGATGCGTTGCATGTACGTGGCGTTTTAGAAGGTCTAGCTGCAAAAACGCTTGCTGAAAAAGGCATGACGATAGATCAACATCAAACACTTTTGAATTGTATTACGCAAATTGATTCCATATTCAATAAACCAGAATTAACAAGCGATGATTTAGAAACCTACCATCATTACAACACTATTTTTCACAATACTATTATTCAAGGCTCGGATAATATTGCAATTGTGCAAGCACTTAGTAAAAACAATCAGTTACCTATGGCATCTGCACAAGCACTGACTTATGATAAAAATAATGCGCTGTCTGAAATTCGTCGTTTGCAATATGCGCATATCCAACACTGCTCAATATTCAATGCATTAAAGCAACAAGACTCAGCACGCGCTGAAAGTTTAATGCGTGAGCATAGTCATGTGGTTACTTTAGGGGAGACTATGCGTTCAATATTTCACACAGATGGGTCTATATAAGAAACCCTTCAATTAATGAAGGGCTACACTTGAAAATCTATCGATCCAAATTAAACATCAATGATAATTCGTTGAGATTTGGCTCTTGAACAACAAGGTGTGAATTGATCATTTGCAGCTTGTTCCTCTTCAGTTAAATACATATCTCTGTGATCAATTTCACCTTCAACTACATTTACTAAGCAAGTGCCACAAATACCTTGTTCACAAGATAAAGGGATACAGATTCCAGCATGTTCTAAAGCTTGTGCTGCAGATTGATCAGCTGCGACATGAATACGTTGCCCTGTTTTTAAAATCTCAATTTCAAAACTGCCATCTTGACTGGTATCAATAGCTTGTGCGCTGAAATGCTCTTTATGTACTTGATGACTAGGCCAAGAGAGCGTATCTGCGGTATGGATCACATAGTTCATAAAACCATCTGGGCCACATACATAAATATGATGATCGATATGAGGAGAGGCAAAGACTGTATTCAAAAGAATATGTGTTTCAGGTTCATCATCAATATGGATGTGGACGGAATCTCCTAGAGCCTCTAAATCTTGTTGGAATGCAATAGAAGCTCTCGTTTTCACAAAATACAGTAATTGGAAGGACTGATTATTGCGTTTAAGCTCTTTAGCCATTGCTAAGATAGGAGTGATACCGATTCCACCTGCACACAAATATGCATATTCTGTCTCAGGAACCAAGGCAAACAAATTTCGTGGTTCACTAATCTTGAGCTGCTGACCCTCACGAAGTTGTTCATGAATAAATTTAGAACCACCACGTGATAAAGGATCATTCAGGACACCAATGACGTAACGGTGCTGCTCTGAACTACAATTTGCCAAAGAATACTGTCTAATTAATTGATTACCTAAGTGCACATCAATATGTGCACCGGCTTGAAAAGCTGGTAATAATTCACCATGGGTGTTTACCAGTTCGAAAGATAAAATGTGTTCATTATGACGATAAATCTTCTGAATAGTCACATCCATGTGAGTATCGCTCCTTGGTAAAATGAAAAACTGATAAAATGTGGGTTTACTTTAAACAACATTCAAAGTTGTAATTTTCTGCTCATCATTCGTTTGCTCTAAGCTGATCAAGCGGTCAATTACTTTTCGAGATTGAACACCGCCTGCATCAATATTCAGCATCAGCAATTTACGATCAGGATGTCTCAATAAATTCTGTTGCTGTTGTTCAAGCATATCTAAATCTTCCGAGAAAATTTTGCCCTGTCCCTCACGAATTTGGTTAGTTAATTCGATGTTGTCGGGTTGGAAGTGTCGAGCCATTCCCCAGAAATACCAGTGAGACGTTTCCGTTTCGGGGGTAATAAAATCTACAACGATTGAAGACACTTTTTTATTTTCCGGTGCGTTGTAACCACCATGTCCTGCGTGGGCAACACCAACTTCAATATGAACATTACTAGGTGCATGAAAGTGACAAATTTGCCAACGGTCTACTAGAACATCTGCAGCGAGATTATTACCTTTTAGAGCCATTTGCCAAAATGGAGGTGCATAAATGTTTTCCATATGGCGTTCAGTCACAACATGGTCACCATCAACACGAGTGGTTGGTGCAGCTTCATCAATTTCTTTTTGACCAATGCTGTTTGCATGAACATATGTTTCATGGGTGAGATCCATTAAGTTATCAATCATCAAACGGTAATCACAGTTGATGTGGAATAGTCCACCACCATAGGCCCATTCTGGATTTTCAGCCCACTCTAAAGTTGGGAGTTGATCTTCACTTGCAAGCGATTGGTCTCCTGGCCATACCCAAATAAAGCCAAATTTTTCAATTGCGCGATAGCTTTTATTGCAAGGAAAGCCACGTACACGTTGCCCAGGCATTGAAACCGTTTTGCCGTCACATCCCATCACTAACCCATGATAACCACAGACCAGTTGACCATCTTCAACAAAGCCTAATGACAAAGGTGCACCGCGATGTGGGCAAAAATCTTCAATGGCATGTATTTGGTTTTCTTTTCCACGATAAAAAACCATTTTTTCACCGCAAATTTGTCTTCCTAGAGGCTTATCTTGTACTTCTTCAGGTCGTGCCGCCACATACCAAGCATTTTTTACAAACATGAGTTGATCTCCCTATCAATTGGATCCAATAATTCTATTTTTTAGATAAAAAGTCAATAATAATCTTTAAAAATAAATATTTTGGATCCATTTTTGAGGGAGCATTTAAATAATAATTATTTTTGAGCAAAAATGATGGCAAATCACCATCCAAGAATATGGCGAAATTGATTCATTGTCAGAGAGGGCACGAGGGTTAATTTATTAAACAAAAAATACTTAAACTTGATGGATTATTGGGATTTTATTTTTAGCTTCATTAGAAAATTAAAATTGACCTAATTTTTTCATTTGACGACGACGTCTCGTGAGCCCCAAGATTTCTTGGCGATCTTGAATTTCTTGAGCAGAATAAGGAAGCGTCTGTTGCAATGCTTCGAGTTGAAGATGACTGTTTTCAATGAGGAAGCAATCATGCTCAACTGGCCATGCACTGGTAATGGGTTTGCGTTTACGGGAATAGTTCATGGTTAAATTATAAAATTTGAGAAAAGAATAGTGTAGATGCGTATTAAGTTAAACGACAAAAAATGTCGTAATGATTTAGAACACTAAGATTTTAAACCCTATTTTAATGAGAATCTTTCAACGTACTTTTAAGTCATATTAATTGAATAAAATTACCTAGATTTACACGGTTTACATAACATGTGGATTTTGAAATGAGTTGTTACGTTTCGTGCCATCCCTCTACTGGTTTTTAAGTTAATATTTTAAAAGTTAAAACTTAATAACACCAAGAAAATTAACAATAAAAATAAAGAAATAATCATTTCTGTAATGAACGATTCAATGAATAATCATCGGAATGAGTAAAAAATATGATGCTAATCGTGGTGTGTTTTGCTTTGGTCAGTTGCTATGCCGTATGGCGACTATTATTACAACCTAAATTGATTATGGGGAATACGCAGAGGCACTTTGATTTAACAAAACTCCTCAAGCCTACTGATCTCAGCCAGCCGGCGCGCTTGGTGTATGATACGGATTCTGTCGAAGATATTCGTATGTTTGATGAGGTTGCAAAATTACTGTTTGAGAAACGTGTAAATCATCGTGATATCAAGTTTGCTCAGCAAATTCAATATGAGTTTTTGAACAAGATGCCATCACGAACTTTATGTCAGATCAATCAATTTGATTTAGGTGAGTGGTCGATTTTATGGGAATATCGTAATCAATCACTTGAATACTATGTGAGTCAATATGGCATCATGTATCGACATACTGACGCACAAGGGGTAGAGCATCAATCTGACTTTATTCAGTAATTTATAATTTAATCATTAACTAAATTGAGATAATTTTGGAGCATGTCATCCCAAATTTTTTCTGCGCCTTTTTTGAAATATCCCATGTGTCCAATTGCAGGCATTTGATACTGTTTGGCTGTGATATCAATGTAGCGCATATCAGCAGAACGATAATGTTGCATAAAGGCTTGCCTCGAATTTGGGAGAGCCCAATCATCATCTAATGCTGAAACAGCATAAATTTTGGTTTTAACACTTGCATATTGTGCTTATAAATCTTGTTGCTCGGGGTCAGCGAAAAAATATAACGGATTTTTGCACCAACGACGCCACTGTTGATATACCCCTAAAGGCAGATCAGAGCCCATATTGAATTTACTCCAAGGTAAATAACCTGTGACTGCGACAATGGGTGGAAACACAATACTCCACATCACGGATACTTTGAATCTTTCTTTGAACGGCATATATCCTGCCCAACCTGCACCTGTACCGTAGCAACACATGGCACTGACTTGATGATGATTAGGGGTAAGTCCCAAGGCTTGACCACCATAAGAGTGTGCAGTCACAAATAAGGGGAAAGTATCGCTAGAAAAGTATTCAATGGCACCAGCGAGATCAAGTTTGCCCCAATCCAAATAACTCATTTTAAAACCTTTGAGTTGTGCTGGAGATGATGCCCCCACACCACGATAATCAAAGGTTAGCACTTCAAAACCACGTTCTGCAGCATACTCTGCAAATCTGCGATAAAAAGGTTGGGGAACCGCTGTCGCTGAAGCCACAATAATACGTGCAACAGTCTTCACACCAAATGATAGGTAGCGAGTGCCAGTGAGCATATAGTTATCTAAGGCAGGAAACTGAACTTGAGTTTTATTGATGCTTCTTGGCATCTGGTTCACATTTGGAATGGCTTGCATGTCTATATTTCCCGATATTGAACTATTGACCCTTAAAGCGAGGTTGACGTTTTTCGCTCATTGCTCGCATACCTTCGACTGCATCTTCAGATTGTATTAGTGGAAGAAGATGAGTCTTTAACTGATTAAAAGCGTACTGCTCATCATGTGAAATCGCTTCGTGAGCAGCTGTCAAGGTGGCTTGAACAGCGAGTGGAGCAGCTGAAGCGATGGATTCGGCAAGTTCAATGGCACGGTCAAGCGGATCTTGTTCTGTTACTTCAGTAATCAAATGAAGTCGAAATGCAGTTGCAGCATCAAAAAAATCCCCCGTCAATAAGTAGCGCATTGCATTAGACCAACCTGCAGTTTTAACGAAGCGTGAAGTTGCTCCGCCAAAGGGGAGGATGCCACGTTGCACTTCAAGTTGAGTAAATTGGGTATTTTGATGGGCAATACAGATATCGGCATTCAACATCAGTTCGATTCCAGCAGTAAAACAATACCCCTTCACAGCGACAACGACTGGTTTTTTTCGTTTACGACCAGTCGTGCCCCATGGGTTAATCAAGTTCATATCTTCCGAAAATATACCATCTGACATACGCGGCTGAAGCTCAACCAGATCTAATCCTGCCGTAAAGTGCTCTCCATGTGCATAAATCACAGCACAGCGTAAATCAGACTGGTCTTCATAGGTGGTAAGTGCTTGTGAAAGTTCATCAATCATATGACTGTCGAATGCATTGCGCTTCGCAGCACGGTTTAAACCAATCAACATCAGATGATTGCGAATTTCAATGGTTATTCTGGTCGTTTGAGTTGTATTCATCATTATTATTTTCCATTGAGGATATTCTATTTTTAGAGGAGTTTAATGGTTAGGTCAAAACTGTGCAGTTCAAATTGAACAGCGCTAAGTCGTGTTCGTTAAGAATCATGTATGGTGCCATTCAATATGCGTTAGGATAGGCGTATCAAATAAACCACGATCATTTTACGTAGTGTATGAGCCTTTTAGAAATTATTTCAGTATTGATTAGTGTATTGGGTGTAACCCTCACTATTCGCCGTAATATTTGGTGTTGGCCTGTGAATCTCGTGGCTTATGGCTTATATGCAAAGTTATTTTATGATTATCAACTCTATGGTGAAACGATATTGCAATGCGTGTTTATCGGTTTAGGTGTGTATGGGTGGTGGATATGGAAAGCTCAGTTTAAACAACAAGAGCAACTTGCCATCAATCGTATTCAAGGGTTGAGAATTATCAAACATGTGTTTTTTACGATGTGTGCAGGACTTATTTTTGGTTTAGGTCTGGATTATTTTACGGATGCTTCCATTCCTTATTTAGATGCTCAATTGGCAAGTTTAAGTCTGCTCATTACATATTGGACGTCAAAACGATATTTGGAAATTTGGCCTGCTTGGATCGCGGTGGATATCATCTATGTCATGATGTTTATGTATAAAGATCTATACTTGACGGCTGGTCTTTATGGCGCATTTATTGTTTTAGCCTTATTAGGTTATCTTCAGTGGAAGAAAAAATATCAAGTTCAACAGCAAACCGTCTACTCACTCTGAAAAATTTACATCCTTGGACATTGATTTGAATGATTCGATCTGCAAAATAAAGCAGATCGACGTAACAATAAAATTGAATTTAACCAGTAGACTTTAAATGTATGATTATCCACTTTTGGGAAGCTCGATTTCTGCAATTTGTAAAATCATTACAACAGCATCCTCATCGTTATCTTAATTTTGAATCCGTTGCCGATTTTTATCAAAGTCAGTGGTTAAAAACGCTTCCTCCTCATACTGAATATTTTTGTACTGGATTAGACGATGGTGCAGAGCAGTTTGATATTTTGATTCAATATTTGCATCATCAAGTCAGTATTCACATTGCACAAGAAATTAAAGTAATTTATCGAGAACTCGATCTCTAAGAGTTAGGAGTGTGCTTAGCAATTTTTAGCTGAGTCAAATTAAAATGCTTGAGCGTATCGTTAGCTGGATTTAAGCAAAAAAAGCTTTAAAAAAAAATAGAATAAATGGTAAAAAACCTTGATAAATCCTAATCTTAAGGTTAGATTGTGATAATAAGTGCAATTATAATAAAAAATATGTGATTTTATTCACTATATTTTGTAGGGGTGAAATAGATTTAATGATTACAGAGTTAAATGAAAATATAGTTTATTTTGATGAGCTGTTTCAATTGAGTTAGTTCATTATGTTAAGACTATTCAATCGAATTTTTCGCCCCTATACACTTCATTCATTTATGAATCAAAGTGTGTTGATGAATTGGAGTAACTTAAATAAATGTATTCTGGTCATGGTATTGGGCGGACTTGCACATATCACCTGGATTGCATGGTATTTATTTTCATTTCATCATCCTGCATTACATCATTGGCTCAATCCTGATTATTATTATTTTCACCTATCACGGATGTTGCTGTGCTGTGTATTACAGTTCTTACTGATTATTCCTTGTGTCATATGGCGTCATAAAGAGTGGGTGAGACAATATTTACCTTACTTTATTATTTTGGTATTTTCCGTAAGCTTTATTTATGGTGGCTATTCGGTTGGTATCAGTAGTCCTGCTACCGTTGCGGGATTTATCAGTATTTTAACAGTTGGTCTGGTTTTATTTGAACGCAAGATTGTATATCTGCTTTTTTTACCAGTCATTGTATATATGCTCATTGCAATTGTCAGTAGTGCATTGGGTTATATGACCTACGCACCGGTCTTTAGTGATCAGCTCAATTATTCAGTCATGGTCTTTAATGAATTCTGGGTTTATTCACAACTTTATTTTTACGTGCCTATTTTTTTTGCGACTTTTGTATTGTTTGAGATTTTGTTGACGCAATGGAGAAATCGAGAAAAACAAATTAATTTAATGAGTCAAATGGACCCGCTTACGGGGATTTATAACCGTCGAAAAATAGGTTTAGAACTCAATGAAATTCAATTACAAGAACGAAAATTTGCTCTCATTCTGTTAGATCTTGATCATTTTAAGAGTATTAATGATAACTATGGTCATGATATCGGAGACAACGTCTTAAAGCGTGTTGCCAATGTACTACGTCAAAATATACGTGATACAGATATTGTCGGGCGATTTGGTGGTGAAGAGTTTGTGATGCTGTTGCAGAATAAAAACCTCAGAGCTGCGATGGAGGTCGCAGAGCGGTGTCGCAAAGAAATTGAAAATGAGCTCTTTTATATCGATGAACGTACGACGATCAGAGTGACAGCAAGCTTTGGTATAGCCATTTCTGAATTTAATTTAAATAAAGAAGCGGTGATTCGTCATGCAGATCAAGCATTATATCTGGCAAAAAAACGTGGTCGTAATCAGGTTAGACACTACTACGAACTTCAGGATGCTGATGTCATACAAAAAAGTGAAACTTGAGCCGTAAAATTATCAGGTCACAAATTCGTCATTTAAATCAGTTTTACTTCATCTTGAAATGCTTTAAGATTGGTTGACTATTAATCAAATATTTGATTTAAAATTTAAAAAATTATGAAGATCAAATTCTTATCATAATTGAGATGAACGTATTATGACGATACTACCCGTTGCTCAAAAAGGTGAAGTGATCCTTGAATTGGTTGCATCGCCGGTAAGTGAACTTGAGTTTAGTAGTAGCTGGTTAACGCATCTGGTTGAAGCAATGAATTTTACGATGCAACAGCGCAATGGTGTCGGAATTGCTGCACCACAAGTTTATGTCTCTAAAAGGATTATTATCGTCGCTTCAAAACCCAATATACGGTATCCCGATGCGCCTGAGATGGAGCCTATTTACATGATTAATCCTGAAATATTGGAGCGTTCTGATCATGTTGTTTTAGGAGAAGAGGGATGTTTAAGTGTAGAGAATCGACGTGCGGAAGTAGCTCGAGCTTCATCAATCCGTGTCCGTTATCGTAATATGCAAGGACAGGAAATTACTGAGACTTTTTCAGGATTCCCTGCACGAATTATTCAACACGAAATTGACCATCTTGATGGGATCTTGTTTGTAGAGCGAGTTCACGCTGCTTAAAAAGACAATATAAAAGATAAAAGGACAGAATGAAGTTAATCAGGAAGATTCAACATATGATTAAGCGATTGTATCGTATGGCCAATACGTACATCCTTGATCCTCAAAATATGCTGATCAATTGGAGTGATTTTAAAAAGGGACGGCTTATCCTCTTTTTTGGAATTCTAAGCCAACTTGAGGTCGCTCGCTGGTTAATTGTGGCTTTTTATACCCCTGAAAAAGCACAGTGGTTAAATCCTGACTATTTTGAATTACGTGTTACCCAATTGTTGGTGACCTCCGTGATTTATCTTGTCCTGTTTTGGAGTTGTTTCAAGTTTCAGCATATCGCTAAGTTTCAAACCTTCATTGCTTACTTTGCCCCTAGTTTCTTTGGAATGACCATGATTTATTCAGGGTATTCGATTGGAATTTATAGTCCTGCAACAATGGCAGGGTTCATCAGTATTGTATTGGTCGGGTTGGTATTTTATAGCCGTAAAATTATTTATGGGATTGCAATTCCAATTACGATATACACGTTATTAACGTGTTACTTGACGCATATCGATCGAATTCGTTATGCACCTATGTTTAGTGATGAGTTGAATAAAAGTATCGTTTACCAAAATGATTTTTGGGTCATGAGCATGGTACAGCTCTACGTGCCCATTTTACTTATGAGTGTTTTATTCTTTGAGATTTTACTCACCCAATGGCGCAGTCGTGAAAAACAATTCGAAACCAGCAGTAAATTTGATGCGCTGACGAACGTTTATAACCGTCGTCAGATCAATGAAGTGTTATCACATTTTCAGCAGGATCGTGCTGATTATGCTGTGATCTTATTGGATTTGGATCATTTCAAACAAATTAATGATCAATATGGTCATGCAGCAGGAGATGAAGTCCTGAAACAGGTGGCGACGCGTTTGGAATATCATGTTCGTATTGGTGATACGGTTGGACGTTATGGCGGTGAAGAATTTATATTAATTCTGGACAATCTCAGTCGTGATCAAGCGGTTGATATCGCAGAACGTTGCCGTAACGCAATTGCACAGCAGCCGATTGTGCTGGATGATGGAACCTCGTTAAATGTGACGGCAAGCTTTGGTATTGCACTATCCCATGAGTTATCTGATCAAGACGTCATTACGCATTGTGCAGATCACGCTTTATATATTGCCAAAGAAAGCGGACGAAATCAGGTACAGTTATATCAGCCAGCTTAGTTGAATGATTAAATTTCGGTTTTGGTACTACTAACTATAGAGAAACATACGCTTAGGTTTTTTTTATAGCAATGCTTTTGTTTTGGTCAGTGATCATCAAATCCATACCATAAATTGATCTGAACGATAAAGCAGTCTTTTTAATGCTTAAAGCGCATTGACATGATCGCTGAATACATCCAAATTTTAATAAAAATAAATATGAATATTCGATAATACAATTAGATGATGACTCGAGAGAATGAAGTACAACAACAGCGCAGTTTATTGCAAGCTATCAAATATGTCTTGTTAGAATCTGATCGTTCTATTATTAACTGGTCCAACTTTAATAAAGGGATTCTGTTACTTATATTTGGGCTGTTGATGCTCATTGGTCATTGGTTGTGGTACTACCTAACTTTCCATTCAGAATATCAAATTTGGTTAGATCCAGAATATTATCCTCATCGGACATGGACCACATGTTTACAAGTGATTTTGACCACGTGTTTTCTGACGATCGCTTTAGTGCTTCGAAAAAATGCTACTGCTCGCCGAATCTTGGGCTATTTAATCCCCTTATTTTATGGATTGATTGTCATTTTTTCAGGATACACGGTTGGGATTTATAGTCCTGCGGTGATGGCGGGAACAGTCAATATTGTATTAATTGGTTTTGTGTTATATGAACAGCGCATCATCTATAGCGTCTCTTTTATTATTGCTTGTATTATCGTGTGGTTGGCAGTACTGACGGCCAATGGTCAACTGACTTATGCACCATTATTTAGTGATGCACTGAATCAATCTAATTTGTATGCCAATCCTTTTTGGCTGAAAAGTATGGCGGTACTATATTTACCCATACTGTTGTGCTCAGCAGTTTTTTTTGAGTTGATCTTGTCGCAGTGGAGACGACGTGAGCGTAAGATTGAAATACTAAGTCAGAAAGATGCGTTAACCAACCTCTATAACCGTCGTTACATCAATCAGTTTACTAGTAAGTTAATTCAACAAAATCGCAGCTTTGCTTTCATCATCTTAGATCTCGATTTCTTCAAGCAGATTAATGACAATTATGGTCATGATGTTGGTGATCTTGTACTTAAACGTATTGCTCTCGTTTTAAAACAGCAAACACGAGAAGAGGATATAGTAGGACGGCTCGGTGGTGAAGAGTTTGTTCTAGTACTGACAGATGGTGATATCGATGAACCATTAATCATCGCAGAACGTTGCCGTCAAACGATCGAAAGTGAAAAAATTGAGATTAGCTCAGATACTTTTATTCAAATAACGGCAAGCTTTGGCGTGGCGATGTCACAAAATTTACCACATCTACACACAGACGAAGTAAAGCAAAGGATTTATAGTGCGGCGGATAGAGCACTATATGTTGCAAAGCAGAATGGCCGTAATCAAGTCAGATGTGACACGATATCGACAACTGAATTTAACATTTGAGATCTTATTTTGGATCTCCATTGATCACCAAGAGAATAAAAATGAAGACACCTGTACCTGATTATCTTGCCCATGTATTGGACCAATGTCATGCGAATACCGAAGGAGCATTGGCTGACTATATTCCAGAACTGGCAGCTGCCAATCCAAATCGTATCGCTTTAGCACTTTCAACCATTGATGGTACGATTTATTCTTCAGGGGATGATGAAGTTGAGTTCACGATTCAATCAATGTCTAAACCATTTGCTTATGCATTAGCGATTCAAGAACATGGTTTGGCTCAGGTATTAGAAAAAGTTGGTGTTGAACCTTCGGGGGAAGCATTTAATCAAATCTCATTAGAAAAAGAACGATCGATTCCTAAGAACCCAATGATTAACTCGGGTGCGATTACGACACATTCTTTATTACCTCATAAAAAGACTGTTTCTCGTGCAGAACATTTACGACGTTTCTTGAGTGAACTGTGTGGGCGTGAGTTAACCTTTGATGAGCAAGTCTATCAATCTGAACTCAAAACAGCATTTCGTAATCTTTCGATTGGATATATGTTGCGTACCGTCGGCGTGCTAGAAGAAGACCCAGAACAGATTGTTCATGGTTATATTCAACAGTGTGCGATTAAAGTCTCCGTGAAAGATTTAGCGCGAATGGGCAGTGTATTAGCGAATGGTGGAAAAGATCCTGTTACGGGGAAATGTATTTTAGATCGTCAGGTATGTCGTCAGGTACTTAGCGTCATGATGACGTGTGGTATGTACGATGCAGCTGGAGATTGGTTGACCACCGTTGGTATTCCTGCCAAAAGTGGTGTGGCAGGGGGGATCATTGGTGTCTTACCAGGTCAGGTTGGAATTGCGGTTTTTTCGCCTAAATTAGACAGCCATGGCAACAGTGTTCGAGGTGTGGAAATCTTTGAACGTCTATCAAGTGATATGGGATTACATTTGATGGAGGGAACCCCTTCAGCACAAACCATTATCCAAAGTCGCCGTGAGTATGATGATGGCATGGTGGTATATGAGCTACGTGGTGTCTTACAATTTACAGAGACTGAAATGTTCTTGCGCGAGTTACAGAATGAGCCTGTAGGTAAAAATAAAGTAGTGCTTGATCTTACACATCTGACCTTAATCCATGATGTCGGTGCTCGAATGTTATTTGAAGGTGTGAAACGTCTACAGGATGATGGTCACAAAGTGGTGGTTTTAGATGCGGAATCATTGTTATCGGAACAACAAAGTAAAGGACACAAACGCGTCATTGTCCAACAGCACTTGCATGATTATTTAAAGTGATCAGCAAAGATGATGCACTTTAAGATGCGTGTATAATATTGAAAATTGTATACCGTTTTTTGGGAATGTTATGAAGTCTGAAGTCCAGCAAGGAAAAATTAAAATTTATCATGCCGATAAAGGTTTTGGTTTTATTGGTGGTGCAGGTGAGGATATTTTTTTCCACATTTCTGACTTTCCTGCAGATGAAGGTGAGCCAAAACGCAATGACCGAGTCAAATTTCAGGTTGTTGAAAATCAAGGTAAATTAAAAGCAGTCAAAATTCAACGTGTAGCTGACCAGTCAGCGAAAGCGAAGAAGTCTCGTGTGGCATCACATAATCAGGCGATTACCAGCGCATTATTGTCAAGTTTTAAAAAATAAAAAGCAAAAAAGCCCTGAATCATCAGGGCTTTTTTGTATAAAAGATTAATCATTCATGTCATGTTTAGATGTTATTTTAGATGATCAGCAATATCGGTAAAAATCACACCTAAACCATATGCACCTGCATCAGGATAGCCTAAGCTACGATCCCCGACAGTACCTGCACGACCCATGCGGGCCACAATCTCTTTAGTCGATTCTGCGCCTTGAACAGCAGCTTGAGCACCTAAGATAAAGTTTTCCTTAAAGCTTTTGTCGGTGTTGGCAGACCATGAATCTGCGCATGGGACTAAAGCATCGATCAACGTTTTATCACCGACAACAGCGCCACGTCCAAATGAACGTTCGCCTGTGGTTTGAATACCTTTTACTGCGGCTTGCAGCATATCGGCAAAATCCGCCACGCTTAACGTGGTTTTACCTTGAATGGCTTTACTTGCGGCACGGAATGCAGAACCCCAGATGGGACCTGATGCACCGCCACAATGTTCCATGATGATCATGGAGCTATTGAGTAAGAATTCATCCATCTGCTGTGCTTGGATCAAGCTTTGCCATTCTTTCTTGAGTTGTTTAAAGCCTTTAGCCACACTCATGCCGAAGTCACCATCGCCTGCGTGTGCGTCTAACTCACAAAATGGCACTTCATTTTTAATAACACAGGCAGCCATGACATCGACCACATAGCGCATGTTTTCAATGGTGAATTGCTCATTTTGAATTTCAGCATGTTCTGCTGCAGTTTCAACTTGGCTGTTGCCTTGATGTTGGGTAGCCGTATCTTTTATCGCAAACTCAATGGCTAAAGCAGGTGAACCATCAAGTTTTAAGGCAGGGGTGTTGGCTTCGGCATCTAAGTATGTTTTGAGTTCATCATCCAATTCAAGTAATGAAATGGATGCGCCATTCATGTCGATACTGGTCATGTAGTTGCCGACAAAGGTACGGTAAATTTTGATACCTTTACGTGCCAAGTGTTCGCAGACATCATTATTAAATATATACAGTTCTTGCATTGGGGTAGAACCAAAGCCATTGATCAATACTGCAACTTCTTTCATGTCTGGGCGATCTAAAAACAGATCATCGACCATACGTTGTGCGAGTTCTTTTGCTGGCAAGATTTTTTCACGACGGATGCCCGGTTCACCATGAATACCCACGCCGTATTCCATTTCATCATCGGCGAGGGTAAAGGTTGGTGTGCCTTTAGCAGGAACGGTACATGAGCTATAGGCAAAACCTAAACTGATGACATTGTCAGCCGCTTTTTGAGCGACTGTTTTAACTTCACCTAATTCTAAGCCTTTAGATGCTGCTGCGCCTGCAATCTTATGAACAAAGATTGTGCCTGCGACACCACGACGTCCGACGGTATATAAACTATCTTTGACTGCAATATCATCTGCCACTTTGACGTAGTCGACCTTGATGCCATCTTCAGTTGCTAAGGCTGCACCATTCTGGAAATTCATCATATCGCCAGAATAGTTTTTGATGATCATTAATACGCCTTTGTCGGTTGCGACATGTTGTAATGCTTTATAGACCTGAATTTGCGATGGAGATGCAAAGACATCGCCGCATACGGCAGCGTCTAACATGCCTTTACCGACAAAGCCCGCATGTGCAGGTTCGTGCCCGCTACCACCACCACTGATCAGGGCAACATTGTTGTGTTTTTCTTTTCTTGAAATGATTTTGTGTGACTCGGTAAATGCGAGTTCTGGGTGTGCCAAGACAAAGCCTTTGCACATGTCGACAACCAAGTTTTCAGGGTGGTTGATGAGTTTTTTCATGGAAATATCAAACTTTTGGTAATTTTATTAATAAGTATTAATTATTCACTAAAGTTGAAAGGTTTGCTGATCTAAAAATGTTAAAACGGATGATTTGAGGGCGGGTGGTTAGAAAAGGGGCGGATTTTGATGTATATATTGATGAAAAGAATCCTCCTAAGTCCCTCTTTTGCAAAGGGGGACTTCACGCGAATTTGATAGTTGTTATGGATTCTTGTCGTTCCTCCCTTTTTAAAGAAGGTAGGTTAGGAGGGATTTAAGCATGCTTTTCAATTGGTGGAACTAAGGTACAATTTTCTGTTTCTGTTTCTGTTTCTGTTTCTGTTTCTGTTTCTGTTTCTGTTTCTGTTTCTGTTTCTGTTTCTGTTTCTGTTTCTGTTTCTGTTTCTGCATTAATACTTTCTATATAAGATGGTTGTTTACTAAAGATTTCAATAAAGGCTTCATTGAAATGTTCAGTTTCACGAAAATTTCTGAAACATGGCCATTCTAGGAAAGAAACCTCGCTTATTTCTTCAGATTTACCAGCTTTGACCATATATTTTTTTGCTAGTTGAAAATCTTCTTTAAGCACTGCTGCACATAGCTGATATGATATTTTGCATGCAGACCAATCTTCTGCATCAAGAATTTTATTAAAGTCTTTGCCACTAAACTTATATGAAATAGCTCGATTTATAACAAAAACTAGTCGTTGTCCCTCGGAGCTCCATTTTTTTAATACATTGCATGCAAAATCTAATAAAATTGATGCTAATTCATATTTCTCATCAATTAATAATTCATATGTAATATCACTTAAACTATCATCTGCTTTTTCCATATCTTTCGGAAATTGTTTTCTCCATAGCACTTGAGTCAATTTCACAGGAATTTCAAAAAGTGTTTTGTAAACAAGCTCTATATATTCTTTATTTGCATGAAGCTTTTTTCCTACTTTAATTTCAGAATCTAGTTGATATTTAGCTGCTCTACATTTTTTCAAATATTGCTCAGAAACTAATCCATTGCAATGTACAAAAAGGTTTCTTCGTTCAGTAAGTTCTATAAAAAATGGCCACGATTCCAACCCTGTTTTTAGAGTTAAATTATATTTACTTTCCATCCAATCAAATTGTTTTGAGTGACTTTCCCTTAATAAATTTTCAACTTCCTGATTTATAATTTTTTCACGAGCTTCTTCAATACTATTTAAGGTGCTCAATTCTTCAAATGTTATTGTT
Source organism: Acinetobacter sp. 24-47-62 (assembly GCF_056779765.1). Classification (NCBI taxonomy): domain Bacteria; kingdom Pseudomonadati; phylum Pseudomonadota; class Gammaproteobacteria; order Moraxellales; family Moraxellaceae; genus Acinetobacter; species Acinetobacter sp. 24-47-62. Next base: position 50,953 of record NZ_JBWYIN010000016.1, on the reverse strand, counting down.
TTTTGTTCCGCTTTAAGTAATTCAGGTTTATTTTTTAGAATATAGGTATTTAATTGTCCTAAGAATGAATCATATTCGGAAACAAAGGTTACCAAAAATGATAGTGGTAATATTTCTAATGCTAAGTGAGCTTGTTTTCTCTTTTTACTTATACGGTTTATTAAACGAGCATGTTTGAAACTAATTTCAAAACCAGTAGTTCCGTCTTCATGTGTAATAGGTTTACCATATTCTTCTACAGTTTTATTCAGACTTTCATTTGCATTAGTAAAACTTTCAAATGCTGATTTCATTTGAAAAGGAATAATTTCATTTAAGGCTATAATCTTATGTAGATACTCATCAAGTATTTTATGAAGCTTTATGTTTTCCATATTTTTGTACTTTAAAGTTATAAGTTGATAATATTATAAAAGAAAATCCCCTCATTTCGAGGGGATTCTTCTTTCTATACTATCGAGATCCTTAAACCACAGAATCATCCAAATTCGGCGCTAACCAACGTTTCGCCTCATCCAACGTCCAACCTTTACGCTTCGCATAATCTTCCAACTGATCGCCAGAGATTTTACCCACGTTAAAATATTCCGTTTCAGGGTTCGCGTAGTAGAAACCACTGACTGATGAAGGCGGCCACATTGCAAAGCTACTGGTTAAGTAAGTTCCGATCTTATCAGTCGTACCTAACCAATCAAACAACGGCGCTTTTTCAGAATGTTCAGGACAAGCAGGGTAGCCCGGTGCAGGACGAATACCCACATACTTCTCTTTGATCAACTCTTCATTTGAAAGCTGTTCATCCGGTTGGTAGCCCCAGAACTCTTTACGAATACGTTGGTGTAAGTGTTCTGCAAATGCTTCTGCAAAACGGTCACCCAAGGCTTGAACCATAATCGCGTTATAGTCATCGCCTTTTGCTTTGTATTCTTGCGAAAGTTCTTCCGCACCAAAGATCGATACAGTGAAACCACCCAAATAATCTTGCGCCACGTCTTTCGGCGCTACAAAGTCAGCCAGTGAGAAATTCGCTTTACCTGTGACTTTGTCAGACTGCTGACGAATATGCTCAAAGGTATGCGTCACATTGCCATTTTCATCAGTTACCGCAACAGTGTCTGCTGCAACACGGTTGGCAGGGTAAAGACTGAAAGTAGCGCGCGCATCGAAACGTTTATTTTCGATGATGTCTTTGAGCATCGCTTGTGCTTGTTCAAACAAATCACGTGCAGCTTCACCCACAACTTCATCTTCAAGGATTTTCGGGTATTTACCCGCCAAACTCCAAGAAATAAAGAATGGTGTCCAGTCGAAGTATTCCACCAAAGTTTCTAAAGGATAGTTGGTGAATGTTTCAGAACCAATGAAGTTTGGTTTTACAGGTGCATGCTTGTCAAAGTCAATTTTGAAACCATTTTCAACGGATTCAGCATAAGACAGTTTTGCAGCTTTCGGTTGCTTATTCGCTAGACGTGTACGGATTTTTTCATAATCCGCTGCATAATCAGCTGCCAATTGCGGCTTCATATCAGCAGATAAAAGTTGCGTTGCAACACCGACTGCACGAGAGGCATCAGCAGTGTAGTACACGCCATCATTGTGATATTGCGGCGCAATTTTCACGGCAGTATGCGCTTTCGATGTAGTCGCACCACCAATCATCAATGGAATATTAAAACCTTTACGTTGCATTTCTTTGGCAACAAAAACCATTTCATCTAATGAAGGTGTAATCAAACCAGACAAACCGATGATGTCAACTTTTTCATCAATCGCTGTTTGTAGAATTTTCTCACACGGTACCATCACGCCAAGGTCAACGATGTCATAACCGTTACAGCCAAGTACCACACCCACGATGTTTTTACCGATGTCGTGTACGTCGCCTTTAACAGTAGCAAGCAAGATTTTACCTTTGGCTTCGCCTTGGGTTTTTTCTGCTTCAATGAACGGATTCAACCAAGCCACGGCTTGTTTCATCACACGTGCAGATTTCACCACTTGTGGTAAGAACATTTTGCCGGCACCGAACAGGTCACCCACCACGTTCATACCTGCCATGAGTGGACCTTCGATAACATCAAGTGGACGCGCTGATTTTAAACGTGCTTCTTCGGTATCTTCATCAATATAAGTCGTAATACCTTTAACTAACGCGTATTCAAGACGTTTTTCTACAGGTTCATTACGCCATTCAAGGTTTTCTTCGGCTTTTTGCGCACCCGCTTGACCACGGTATTTTTCTGCCACTGCAAGGAGTTTTTCTGTTGCTTCTTGACCGCTAGTACCTTGGTTACGGTTCAGCACCACATCTTCAACGGCTTCTTTCAGCTCAGCATCAATGTCATCATAAATTGCAAGCTGACCTGCGTTTACAATACCCATGGTCAAGCCTTGTTGAATACCGTGATACAAGAACACCGCATGGATCGCTTCACGAACAGGTTCATTACCACGGAATGAGAACGATACGTTTGAGATACCGCCAGACACCATGGCATTTGGAAGGTTTTGCTTAATCCAACCGGTTGCTTCAATGAAGTCCACACCGTAGTTGTTGTGTTCTTCAATACCAGTTGCAACCGCAAATACGTTCGGGTCAAAAATAATATCTTCAGATGGGAAACCCACTTCGTTGACTAAGACATCATAAGAACGCTTACAGATTTCTTTTTTACGTTCAGCAGTATCCGCCTGACCGTTTTCATCAAACGCCATGACAATCACTGCCGCACCGTATTGACGGCAGAGGCGAGCACGTTCTACAAACTCGTCATAACCTTCTTTTAAGGAAATTGAGTTAACAACCGCTTTACCTTGGACGCATTTTAAACCTGCTTCGATGATTTCCCATTTCGAAGAATCGAGCATGATTGGCACGCGAGAGATATCAGGTTCAGATGCGATCAGATTCAGGAAATGCACCATCGCTTCTTGCGAATCGAGCATACCTTCATCCATGTTGATGTCGATGATCTGTGCACCGGCTTCAACTTGTTGACGTGCCACATCTAAAGCTTCGGTGAAGTTACCTTCTTTAATTAAACGAAGGAATTTTTTAGAACCTGTCACGTTGGTACGTTCACCGACGTTGACGAATAATGAATCTTTAGTGATGTTAAATGGCTCTAAACCACTTAAACGACATGCAGGTTCAATTTCAGGGATTTGACGCGGCGTAATACCTTCAACTGCTTGCGCAATCGCACGAATATGATCCGGCGTCGTACCACAACAACCACCCGTTATGTTAATTAAGCCACTTTCAGCAAATTCTTTAATAAATGCTGCAGTTTCTTCAGGAGTTTCATCATAACCACCGAAGGCATTTGGTAAGCCAGCGTTTGGATGCGCTGAAACAAAAGTATCCGCAACGTCAGACACTGTTTTGACGTGTGGACGCATCGCATCTGCACCCAGTGCACAGTTAAAGCCAATCGATAAAGGCTCTGCATGGCGCATTGAGTTCCAGAATGCTTCTGCGGTTTGACCTGTGAGTGTACGCCCAGATGCGTCGGTAATGGTGCCCGAAATCATAATTGGCAGTTCGTAACCAATTTCTTTAAACACTTCTTTCACTGCAAAGATGGCAGCTTTGGCATTTAGGGTATCGAAGACCGTTTCAATCAAGATGATGTCTGCACCACCTTCAATTAATGCTTGAGTAGCTTCTATATAGTTAACTTTTAACTCATCAAAGGTGATGTTACGGAATGCCGGATCATTTACATTTGGTGAAATTGAAGTGGTACGTGACGTTGGTCCTAATACGCCCGCGACAAAACGTGGCTTTTCAGGTGTTGAGTATTTTTTACATGCTTCTTTGGCAATTCGAGCTGCTTCACGGTTAATTTCAGGAACCAAATCTTCCATATGGTAGTCAGACATTGAAACACGCGTTCCATTGAACGAGTTGGTTTCAATAATATCTGCACCAGCTTCAAGATAAGCTTCATGAATGCCTTGAATAATCTGTGGTTGAGTTAGAACCAATAAGTCGTTATTACCCTTAAGGTCGTAGGCCCAATCCTCAAAACGTTCACCACGGTAATCAGCTTCTTCCAATTTGTGGCGTTGGATCATGGTACCCATTGCACCATCAATAATCAGGATACGTTTGGCAAGAAGCGCTTTTAAGGTGGCGAGGGTAGACATCAAATGACTCTCACAAAAATCTGCACAAATAATGGTGCAATATTTTAGCAGAGTTACGTCCACTTTTCTGATAAATAAAAATTTATGAACCTATTCCCAAAAAATTAAGGATGAATTTCATCCATCAACTACGATGATCAATCTATCAAAACTGAAACTGTCTATATTTCATCATGTTGTCATAATCTAATGTAATAATAACTGCCGTTGTAACAAATGTGACAGTGATGTCATCTTTATTTCATCTATTTAATTACCGATTGAAATAAAGATTAAAGATGAGGGTTTTGTATTAACTATATGATTATTATTGTTAAATTTTGAATATTGGTTGTTTTTAAAGTTTAATTTTCTTAAATAAGTGTCGTTTGGATGACTTATATGACAGCTCTTTGTCATATAATTGTAATAATTAAATTGAACAATAGAGGGGATATTTATCCTCTTTCTCTGCTTGCATGAATTCTAATCAAACTCCAGTTTCAGATTCAGCACAATCGTCAACGCCTATGCAGTCGACGAATGTTCACGTGCCAACGCCGAAATTCTTTATGCCAGTGTTCCTTACACTGATTGTTTCAACCTTGATTTACATTGGTTTTCAGTTGGCTGCTGATTTATCTCATGTGCCTGCTTTAAATCTTTATGCTGTGATCATGTTGGCCACGGCATTGTTTATCGCATTGGGTTTCGAGTTCGTTAACGGTTTCCATGACACGGCCAATGCTGTGGCAACAGTTATTTATACCAACGCTTTATCTGCACCTGTCGCTGTAATGTGGGCAGGCTTCTGTAACTTCCTTGGCGTAATGGTCGCAAGTGGTGCAGTTGCCTACGGTATTATCGCGCTATTGCCTGTTGAATTGATTATGAACGTCGGTTCAGGTGCTGGTTTTGCCATGGTCTTTGCCATGTTGATTGCCGCAATCGTATGGAACTTAGGAACTTGGTTCCTCGGTATCCCTGCTTCTAGCTCGCATACACTGATCGGTTCAATTTTAGGTGTGGGCATCATGAACTACATCTTAAACGCAGGTAATGGTGCGTCAGGTGTAGACATGGAACAGGTGATGAAAGTGGGTAAAGCACTTTTATTCTCACCATTAATCGGTTTTGCATTTGCGGCTGTATTGTTCTTATTGGTTAAAAAAATCTTTAAGAAACAAGTGGAATTATTCCAACCACCAGAAGGGAATAAACCGCCGCCGCCACTTATTCGTGCCATTTTGATTTTCACGTGTACCGGTGTAAGTTTTGCACACGGCTCAAATGATGGTCAAAAAGGTATGGGTCTGATTATGTTGATTCTGATCGGGATCGTGCCTTTGGCATACTCTTTAAACAAGAGTCTAGATCAACAACATATCCAAACGTTTGGTCAGTTATCTGCTCAAACTGCAGATTTGATTTATCCAAATCACCAAGATATTCCAGATGAAAAAGCGCGTCAAATTATCACGTCATATATCCAAACCAAAGAAATCACACCTGAGGTTGTGCCAGCTTTGGCAAGCTTAACGGATCATTTAGGTGAAAAAGTAGGAAGCTACACATCCATTAAAGATGTTCCTGAAGATCAAGTGGCTGAATTCCGTAATGATATGTACCTCAGCACGACTGCATTCAAGCGTTTAGATAAAGCTGAAGCTTTACCTGCCATGACTGAAGCGCAAGAAAAAACAGTGGACAACTACCGTGATAACTTAGATTCATTCCTGCAATACATTCCAACATGGGTGAAAGTTGCGACTGCATTGGCATTAGGTCTAGGGACGATGGTAGGCTGGAAACGTATTGTTGTTACCGTTGGTGAGCGTATTGGTAAACAACACATGACTTATGGTCAGGGGATGTCTGCAGAGTTAGTTGCAATGTCAACGATTGCTACTGCTGATGGCTTTGGTATGCCAGTGTCAACAACACACGTTTTAAACTCTGCTGTAGCAGGTACGATGGTTGCGAATAAGTCGGGCTTAAATTTCCAAATGGTTCGCACAATCTTATCAGCATGGATTTTCACACTGCCAGCAACAATCTGTTTGTCAGGTGGTTTATTCTGGTTGTTCCTTCAGTTCACCTGATTGAAATAAATACTTAAAGACTAAAAAAGCGCTGAACAATCAGCGCTTTTTTTATGATCAATTGTTTATGTCGCTTATTTTTGGAATTTAGACAAAAGTTTTTTCAAGGGGAGTTTTTCTTCAGCAAAACCATATAATGCGGCAAATGGTAGGGCGGTGCGTGCGAGATATGCTACACGCCATAATCCACCATGATTAGCACCATGCATGATTAAGTCTAATGGATGATTGAGGGCGATGTCAGGATTGGCAACCGACTGTGGGTTTCTCAAATCATGAATCCACAACGCAGCCATAATCGCATTGGTCGTCGCGGGTTCAAATGCTTCAACATCAAACAAATTGGCACCATTGAAAGCAGCTTTTAATAATGGGTTTTTGGTTACCGAATGTGTAGTGGTCGATGGAGCAATATTAATGCTGACACGTTGACCTTGTGACCGTGCTAACGTAGCGCGCCATTGTTGAATCCTTTTCGCCAACGCATAATTTGGACCTTGTTCAACCACAAGACAGTCGCAGATCCCATACTGTTTATCATGACATTGGAATAAGCGTTCTTCGTTTTGTTTGAAAAAATAATCACGAGAGACAGTCGAAATACTCTTGGACAGAATATTTTCAAGTTTAGAGCGTGATTTAAACTTATCTAATCCACCTTGAATAACTTCCTGTGGTACAGCGTAGACGTCAGTGGGCGTACACATATACATTAAACTGGTATTGGATTTTTGTTGGCTGACATGTTGCATAATGGCGTCCATCGCCATAGAAACACGAACGTGCTTTTCGCCATCTAAATAGGCAATCGCGGCAAGATCTAAGTCTTGATCAAACTGGGTGAGCCAATGTGCAATCTCAGGGGTATCTGTTAATAAGTTAACGCCTAAACGCTCTGCAGCTTCACGTATAGATGCAGATGAATCTATTGATTCGACACTTGGAGCGTATAAGGTCGCATTGCCTTGCAGAACAGTATTCAAAATCTTTGTCCATACTCGCTCATGATTCAAATCAAGCGCCACGATATTGGCTTTCCATTTCGCCAGCCAAGGTAAAGGTCCTGCTTCAGAAGCTGCACCAAACAGCACCATTGTTCGATCCGAAAGGTCAAACCACTCTGGATGCTGCACACACGCTTGTAGTGCCTGAGCATGTGATGCTTCTATAATACCTCGGTCTAACCAAAGTTGAATTTGCTCGAGTAGGGCTTGACCTTCTAAATTTTTACCCTGATAAGGTACAAACCATTGTGGCTCAGCAGTAGAGTTTCCTTGAAGTGTGTAGGTATTTAAATCTTTTGATTTAAGATTCATCACTTCATTCAATGTGTGTGTATGTTGATCACGTTGAAAACTAAACTCTTCATAAGCTTGTTGAAGTCCATCTTGAGCGATGCGCAGCGCAGCTTCAGGTGATGAGAGCCCACATTCTACCAACCGTTTAAAATGAATCGGATAGGATTTGCGCCAATTCTTTTCATTGATAACTGCATCAGCGTATTCTGGCTGAATCTGTTGTAATGCCGCACTGACGATGCGTTGGCCTGATTTTGAACTGCTGGGTTTAGAGGACGTGTTAGAGGAAAATTGTAAACCATCAGGTTGATTAGACATGCAAAAAATCTCAAAAAAAAATGAATAAATTCGCGGATGCCTACATTATCCTGACAAAATTAATGATCTAGGTGGCATTAATTACCAGATATTGATTGAATTATTACGAGATATTTCTAAAAAAAGGAAGCCGAAGACTTCCTTTATAAATAAAATCAATTATTTAGTATTTTTTATGCCATTGATCAATTCTTCTAACATAAATGCAGTGTTATCTAAGCCAGCGCCCGTTAAATACCAGGCATCGGCATCAACAAAGATGACACGATTCTCTTTGACTGCCTGACTATTCTTGAGTAATGGATGTGATTGAATATGTTGTTTCGCAGCATAGTTTTGCGTGTTTACAGCACCACGGTCTAACACAATGATGAAATCAGGATTTTGTTTTATTGCTTGTGCTAGACGCTCTAAATTGCGTTGCGCGGCAGCAAGAGCTTCTGGTGAGTTTGGAGCAGGTCGAGCACTTGAGGCTTGAGGTGCTGCAGACGGCACCACTGACTTTAAGCCAGAAATATCATAGGTAAATCCAAATCTTTCATTCTTTGCATGCGGTATAAAATTATCACCCATGGCAAAAAGCATCAGGCCGGATTTGCCTTTAGTGAGTTGTTTAAGTTGTGCTTGAAGGGCATAGACATGATCTAATTTAGATTGTGCGAGTTGTTCCTTATTAAACATTTTTGCTAAAAAAAGTGTGCGATTTTTCAGGTCTTGATTGAAGTTTTGAGTATCAGGCCAGAGGTTGATTGCAGGTGCAATTTTTTTGACCTCATCTAATTTCGCGGCAGAACGCCCGCCGACAATGATGAGATCTGGCTTTTGTTCTCTTAATAAGGTTTGGTTGGGTTCAAATAAAGATCCAGCTTTTAAATATTGTTTGTCATTAAATTTTTTCAAAGCACCAGCAAAAGTAGTTTCAGGTACGATCGACGCCTGAATACCTAAAGCATTCAGTGTATCCAACGCGGATAATTCGTACACAGCCAGCTTCTGTGGTGTATTTTGCAGCTGAATAGTTTGATCTTGATAAGTGAATTGAACAGGTTGAGCATATGAAACAACGGCACTGAATGAAAGAATGAGTGCCAATGGAAGTTTAATGTAAGTCATATCAATACCTCGAGGTTTGATAAAAGCTTACCATGAATATATAAATGATAATCATTATCATTGTTGAATTTGTGTTTTTATCTTCTTACTAGTATCTACTTTGAATTGAAGGGTATTTATGCGGAGTGTTTTAATCCTCCGCAAGGATTAAGAATTAAAAAGGTAGTTGAAGCAACTTGCTGAAGAAATGTGGAATAATTTGAGGTTCAATCAATATCGTAACCACGACACCGTAGGCTGCACCCCATAAATGTGCGCTGTGGTTGATGTTACTGTTTCCACGTTTACCTGACCAAATACTATAAGCAACATAAAGCACGGCAAAAATAATGGCTGGAACTGGAATAAAGAAGACAAATATCAGTTTCCATGGCTGAAATAAAATATAAGCAAACAAGACTGCTGACACTGCTCCAGAAGCCCCTAGACTTGCCCAGCGGTGATCATTTTTATGTTTTAAATAGCTTGGAATAATTGCCGCGATTAAACCGCCTAAATAGAACAGAACAAATCCGAGTTCATATAAGTATTGTCGATAAAAACTCTCAATTACACTTCCAAAGAAAAAGAGTGTGATCATATTGAACAGTAGATGTGTTCCATCTGCATGTATAAAACCATGCGTGATAAATCGATCGTATTGACCTTTCTGCATGGCTGGAGGCCAAAAAATCAAACGATTCATAATATTTTGATTGGAAAATGCAACCAGTGAAACGGCAACCGTAATTAAAACGATGGTGACAGTATGATTAAAAGGTAAATCAAGCATATGGATAAGATTGAATAAATTGCTTTAATTCTGTTCATCATGCCATTTTTTTAAATTTAATTGTTATTAATATAATAATTCTGACAAATTTAGTTGAATTTTAAATATTACCCCCGATCTTCAGTTAAAATAGAGTCTTCAGCTTGAGGAAAAATTGTTATGTCGACTGAGAACACCAGCACTGCAGTTGCTGAAGAAATTCCAAATTTATTAATTACACCAACTGCGCAAGAGTATTTGTTTGAACTTTTAGAGAAGCAAAATACTCCTGGTATCGCGGTACGTGTTTTCGTAGAACATCCGGGTACACCACGTGCTGAATGCTGCATGGCATATAGTGCACCAGATGAAGTCGTTCCAACCGACTATAAACAAGAATATCCAAAATTTGCTGCATATATTGATACACCATCAATCCCATACTTATTGGATGCAGTGATTGATTACAACAAAGATCGCTTTGGTGGTCAGTTGACTTTCCGTGCACCTAACTCGAAAGTGCCACGTGTAGGTCCAGATGCATCCATTGAAGAACGTATAACCTATGTATTACAGTCAGAAATTAACCCTGGTTTAGCAGGGCATGGTGGAAACTGTGCATTGGTTGAAGTGGTTGAAGATGCTGAGCATGGTTTAACAGCGGTCTTGAAATTTGGTGGTGGCTGTCAAGGGTGTTCAGCGATTGATGTGACACTTAAACAAGGTGTTGAAGTTACGCTAAAACAGCATATTCCAGAGTTACAACGTGTCGTGGATCAAACAGACCACAGTCAATCTGAAGGCGCTTATATGAAATAAGTCGCCTTTAAATTTACAAAAGCAGATTTGAAAAGCTCCCATTAAAAGGGGGCTTTTTTTTATTGAAAACTGAATAAAATGAGTAATATCAATAAAATTGAAATGTAAAAACAAAACTATAAATGAGAATAGTTATCATAATCTATTGCAAAGTGATTATCATTTGTTACAATGCGACACAATTCGAACAAGATCTCTCCACACATTCTTTGGTAATTACACAATGCAAAAGACATTTTTAAAATCTAAGTTAGCGTTTGCTGTCTTAACCACCATGTCGGTTTCAAGTTTTGCACAAGAGCAAATTGGTCAAGATACTAATGCAAAACAAGATACAACTAAGTTAAAAACAATTGTTGTAACTTCAGCGAGTGGTTATGAGCAAAATATAGCGGATGCTGCTGCTACGATTTCAGTGATTACTGCCGAAGAATTAGAAAAAAAATCTTATAGTGATGTAACTGATGCATTGAAAAATGTTCCAGGTGTATTTGTACAAGGCGGTGGAACGAACCAGACGATCTCCATTCGGGGTATGGGATCAGCTTATACCCTATTTTTAGTAGATGGACGTCCAATGAATGATGGTAGTCTTTTAACAACAAATGGGGGGGTTCAAGGAGCATCAGTAAACTTCTTACCGCCAATAGAATCGATTGAACGTATTGAAGTGATTCGAGGCCCGTCATCCTCTCTATATGGTTCTGATGCAATGGGTGGTGTAATTAATATCATTACTAAAAAGCATCAAGATCGTTTGACTGCAAGTATTCGAACAGAATATATCAAAGCTGGTAAATCGAATGACGTTAACAACGACGCAACCAATACCAGCTTGTATGTAAATGCGCCATTAATTGATAAGCTTCTTTCAGTCCAAGTTACGGCTGGTCTTCAAACAATTGAAGAAAGCTCATTACAAAAAAATACAGCCGAAACAGGTGAGAGTGAACCAGATTTTCAAAAAACAAATCTAGGTACAAAGTTTGTTTTTACACCAGATGAAAAAAACACACTCACTGCTGAATATGTAAGAACTCAACAAGAGCGTACACACAATCCAGGTAAAAGTTATACCCAGTATGTTTCAGTAACGGGTCCTAAAGTTGATATTGATGGTAAAGATTTCGTTCTATCTAATGGAAATTATTATCCAGCATATAATACGAATAATCGTAATGATGATGGTGAGCTAATCTATCGTTCAGATGTCGTACCGAATACAGGGACTTACTCCGAATTAGAAAAAAATAATTTTAGTCTTACTCATGATGGTGATTACGACAATCTAAAACTTACTTCTTACTTGCAATATGATAAAGATAAAAATAATGCAATTACAGGACGTACTGTGGGTAAAGTTCAAAATCCAGGGGGGATTTTATTTGAGACTATCACAGCCAATACACAAGGAACGTACTTTTTCGAAGATCATAGCCTGACCATTGGCGGGCGATATTTAAAAGAAAATCTTGAAGATGGTACAAGTAACCAAAATGCAGCGATGGCTGGTAAAGTCACTAAAATGGATCGATATCAATGGTCTATTTTTGCAGAAGATACTTGGAATGTCAGTGATAAGTTAGCACTAACCTTAAGCGGTCGTTTCGATGAAAATGAGTTTTTTGGTGATAATTTCAGTCCAAAGGCATATGCAGTTTATAAAGCTACAGACAACGTGACTTTAAAAGGAGGGGTAATCTCAGGTTATAAAGCGCCGAGCTTACGTAATTCTTCTCCAGATTACATGCTGAACTCAATGGGCGGGGCAATTATGCCAAACCCAAATTTAAAGCCAGAAACCAGTTTAACGTATGAAACAGGTTTTGCATTCACTCATCCTGAATTGGGTTTATCTGCAAGTCTTATGGTCTATCAAACTGACTTTAACGATAAAATTACTCGATCTGGTCGTTTAGATGGTAGTCGACTTCCCCCAAAAAATGACGGTGAGCCGCCTTACACTCAATCTGAAATTAATGATTTCGTTGATAGTAGTGCTTTTTATCAGTCCAACCCTAATCTGCCATATAACGCAAATGGTTATACACTCAACTATAACATTGATAAGGCCGAAATTAGAGGGCTTGAACTGACCACAGATTACAACATCACAGATTACTTAAAATATAGACACTCTTATACATTCACAGATAGTGAGCAAAAATCTGGACAGTATGAAGGTAAACCATTGAATAATTTGCCTAAACATATGTTTAATGCAGGCTTGGATTGGGACTTTAATGATCAATTGTATTTATGGACTCAATTGAATTATCGTGGCAAAACAGTGGGTGATACCGATGGAGATAAAACACCAGCTTATACATTTGTAGATGTTGGAGCTGTATATAAGTATAGTGACCAATTCCAGCTATCTACTGGTGTATATAATGTTGCAAACAAAAATGTACTGAAAGATGGAAATGATTGGGTGCTTGATGGTCGACGTTACAGCTTTGCCTTGAATTATAAGTTTTAATGTCTTGTGCTTGGAGTGAGAGAGAATCTCACTCCAAGCTTTGAATAGTCGAGTTTAGAAGGAAAATAATGAAGCGCGTCGATGGCTATGTGGTTGACACCATCTATCCTATGTTTTTTTATCCAGAGATGCAGCCAATTTGGCTGAGTACAATCAGCCAATTTCAAGGTTATATAGCGCCAGATATATCTCAAAATTTTCGATATTTAGAGTTAGGTTGTGGTTGTGGTCTTAACTTAATTGTGGCAGCAATTGCAAATCCGCACGCTGAGTTTGTCGGAGTGGATTTTAATGACAAACACATACAACGAGCTACAGAGCTTGCTCAATCCTTACAGTTAAGCAATATAAGATTCTTAAATATAGACTTTGAAAAATTTAACAAAAATAATAATGAAGTGTTTGATTTCATTGTCTGTCATGGAGTGTATTCTTGGGTTTCTGAACACAATCAATATTTTATTAGGCAGATTCTAGATAAATCTTTAAAGGACCAAGGGCTATTCTATTTACACTATATGTGCTTTCCTGGATCCGCTACTTTACAGCCTATTCAAAAAATCTTTAACTTGGTTGATAAAAATACTTCTCAGCAATCTGCTCAAAGTATTGAATTGTCTACAGCACTAGTGAGTGAATTAAATCGGAGAGGCGCTTTTATTGGATATGACAAAATACAAGGAATTGTGAATACATTAAAAAATGATACCAATTATCTCGCTCACGAACTTTTAACTGATTATTGGCAACCCCTTTATAGTGTAGATGTACATGAGATTTTAAAGATCGAAGCTGATCTATCATATATTGGTAGTGCAGTTCCAACTGAAAACTTAGATTCGCTTAGCATTCCAATCGACTTGCAACAGTTGATATCAGATGTGAATATTTCGAATACAAAAGAGTATCTAAAAGATATTGCTCGGGATTCAAAGCAACGTATGGATTTGTTTCAAAAAAAATCAGTGAATTACCGTTTTGAAGACCATTTAGGAATTTTACATAAGATTAGATTAGATCTTATTCTTAACAATCAGCGATTGGATAATATTAATTTAAAAACATCGATTGGCCCAATTCAAGCTCCGAAGGAGGTGATCAGTGCCATCATTGAAAGTTTAAGAACAGGTTCTAAAACTGTTCAACAGTTACATCACCTTCCTTGTTTTCAGCAAAATTTAAAACTACTTGTTGAGAGTATATTTTTATTGATGAATTGCCATTATATCTATCCTATAAGCGAGCATAGAGAATCAAAGGACGTACGTAAAATAGAACGCCTCAATTCATGGCTGAGTGAGCATCAAATTCAGATTCAAATACCGACGACATATTTCTAATAAACCGCTCTAAGGAGCGGTTTTATAATTAAGATGTGAGAATACTTAGTGCAGATTCAGAATAGTAGAATTTTTCAAGATATACACGTGCACGTTGTTTAAGGTGTTCACTAGAAATCATATGCTTAATTACGGGGCAGAGTAGAGCAGTTAATTCATTTTGAACAAGGCTTTCGTTGATATTGATATCTTGTATGATCTGATCAAAAGAGCGGTCTTGATTATGGCAATACCACGTGTAAATACCATCGTGTACTTGTTGCTTTAGATATTCAGTTTGACGGAGGTTGTCCCAAATATCATGTCCCATTGCCACAGTATTTGGTAGATCATTGATTTCAACATAGTTTTTAACAGCAGAGAGTGGGACTTGCTTTATTTTGTGCCAAAGATTGGCTTGAAAGTGGTATAGCTTATTATCATCAAAGTGTTGGTTAATCACTTGTTCGCTAATTTGACTGATCTTGATAATATTTTTTTGAAGATAATGTTTGACCGTATCATCAAGATTGGAATCAGTGACACTTTCAAGAACTGATTTCCCCATTTTCATAAAGCGGCCGACACCGGGTACTTTTTTATTCATCACTGAATTATCAATATAATCCTGAATAGAATGATGGATTAACTCGGTGAGCATACTCGAAAATGCGGGATTGTTCACAATACGTTTAATTAGAGCTTGGCGGTGAGCACTTTTAGATGAAATATAAAGTGCAATTCGATCAATGGTGTGAACCGAGATAATATCTTCGATTTGAGTCGTTTCATTAAGCGGGTGAACCAACGCAAATCGAATATGCTCCGCAATCTGTTGAATGAGAGAATCAGTTGCAGGTGTATTTAGAATTTGTTTTTGAAGCAGTGCATTAATCGCCTCGAAAGACCAAATTTGCTTTAAAGGTTGTTTTCTAAACCATTGATAAAAATATAAAAATTCATTTTCAATGGTGTCATCTTGAGAGAATTCATGATCAAGAAATGCCAAATGTGCCTCAATCAACTGTTCGATTTTAGGATTTTTTTCCATGAAAATTCTCAATATCCTTAATTTGATGATGACGTTTTAACGGTATTCATCTTATTTAAAAAACTTAAGTAATGTTGCGCCACAAGATCAGGTCTTTCTACGATAGGTGTATGACCAATTTGATCTAATAGAATAGGGGGATGTGCTTTTTTTAAGGCGGTCCCTAATTCATGTGCAACTTCAACATTTACTATCTGATCTTGTTTTCCCCACAAATTCAATGTTTCAACCTCAATATTTTTTAACAATTGAGCAAATGATTCAACGGTGTACTGTTGATTGAGTTTAACAAGCTGATGAATCAACTCAGATGTATCCGCCGCGCGTTGAATAAGTGCTTGCTCTTGTTGTTTCTTGATTAAACTGGGTACGAAGGGAGCTTTATGCATGACTCTCCTAGAAACATAATTCAAGTCACCAGGTTGTGAGATTAAAAGCTGCTTTAAATAAATTGGGTTATTGAGGAAGAATGTTTTGTTGCTTCTGAATAATCCACCGGCACTGATCAGAAATAAACTTTTCATTTCTTGAGGATATTTAGCAGCATACATCAGTCCGATTGATCCACCGACAGAGTGACCCGCGAGATTAAGCTGGTTTTCAATGCGTAATGCTTCTGCAAAACGACGTAACTGTTCAGTCAGATGAGGAAGTGATAAGTCAAATCCTTTTGGTGTTAGCGTTTGTCCACTTCCAGGCAAGTCAACAATAATGACACGATATTGCTGTGTGAGATTCCGAGCGACATGATTCCAACTGTCTCGATTCATGCCTATACCATGAATGAGCAACAAGGCAGGTCGATCAGCAGGACCACCTTCGCTATAAGACCACACAACATCTCCGACGCGAATCGTTTTATTGGATAGTCCTGCCCAAGCACGTTCTTCATTTAAAACTTTTTGATAGTCGATAAATTCAACAGTATTTGCTTGGGTAGATGAGATACCGAGGCTGAGCATTAACGCGAGTAAAATGCAAAATAAATGTTGATGCTTTAATATGGGTAAAGGAAAATGAACAAACATGCAGGTGAAATCCCTTAAAACAGGGCGACATTATAATCAAGTGACTTTTATAAAGTAGTAGTTAAAAGTAAAAAAATAAATCCTATTTTTGTGATAATTGGTTCTCTATTTAAATAAGTTTTACTTCATAAACATAAATTTAAGCGCTGAATCAGCTGCTAAAGTGTTTCAATAAGGAATGATCATAATCATCAGATTTTAAGAAATTGAAGATATTTTTAGCAATTAACAAAAATTGTAACAGAGTTTAAATTTTGTCAGTGACAATCAAAAAGCACAGTATTAAAATTACCTCAAACCTTGATAAACCATGGATACAAGATGCTAACTGCACAAGAAGCTTTAGAACGTTTAAAAATTGGTAATCAACGTTTTGTTGAAGGTCAAACCAAGCATCAACGATTATTGACGCATCATGAGCGCGCTCAGATGGCTGAAACTCAAGAGCCATTTGCGATTGTATTAGGATGTTCTGATTCACGTGTTCCAGCTGAAATGGTTTTTGATCAGGGCTTAGGTGATTTATTTGTTATTCGTGTAGCAGGCAATATCGTAGCTCCATCTCAAGTTGGAAGTGTGGAGTTTGCAGCCGAAAGTTTTAATTGTCCTTTAGTGATTGTATTGGGTCATACACATTGCGGCGCAATCGACTCAACGATTGAAGCATTACGTAATCCTCAACAACCGCCATCTGTTAATTTGATGTCTATTGTCAATCGCGTACGTCCATCAGTCGAAATTTTAATGCAAACTGAGTTAAAAGATGATTTGAAAAAGCTTTCAGTACACGCGGTTCGCTCAAATGTTTTTGCTTCAGTTAACCAGTTGCGCCATGGTTCTGCGGTGTTGGAAAACTTGATTGCACAAGGTAAATTAAAAGTTGTAGGTGCAGAATACTCACTTGAAACAGGTGAAGTGACATTCTTTGACTTCTAATATCAGCATTTTAAAAAAGCCAGCTTAAGCTGGCTTTTTTATTGATTGGGATTTATGGATTTCTATGTCGATAACTTTATAGAGCGCCTTTAATATAAGGATATGCATTATTTAAGAGTTTGGATTGCGCTTGTTCATTGGGATGAATCAGATCTTTTTGCATGAGTTTATTATTTCCAGCAACACCTTCTAGAAAAAAAGGGAGCAACTTCACATTAAATTGCTGGCTCACAACCTTATAATTATTTTCAAAGGCTTTGCTATACGCTGAGCCGTAGTTTGGAGGAATCTTCATACCAAACATGAGGACTTTGGCATTAGATTTTTGGCTCAATTGAACTAATCGAGTGAGGTTTTGTTGAATCATTTTTGGAGGTTGACCTCGTAAACCGTCATTACCTCCCAATTCAATTACGACAATATCCGGTTTGTGTGTTTGAAGCAGTTTGGGCAAACGTGCTAATGCACCACTGGTTGTTTCACCACTGACACTTGCATTGACCACTCGATGTTGTTTCGGATACTGTTGATCAAGACGTTTTTGCAAAAGATTGACCCAACCTTTCTCGGTGGGCACGCCGTAACCAGCACTTAAACTATCACCAAGAATAAGGATAGTTTTTGCAAAGCTATTGATCGGTAAAAGAAACAGACAACTGCAGATAAATAAAAAGGCAGTTTTTCTCAACGTAACAATATTTAAACTTTGACTGATTTGCATAAAGGCTTTCTATGGTTCGTAATGACTCAACTTCTTCAATCATGCCACAAGCGTTAATTTCTGCACAGCAATTGACACAAACAATACAGATCCAACAAAAAAAGTTGACGATTTTTGAGAATCTAAATCTACAAATTTATCCTGGCGAGCAAGTCGCAATCACAGGCAGATCGGGTTCTGGAAAATCTACACTGTTGGGAATTCTGGCGACATTAGATCAGCCAAGTTCAGGAACATTGTCGATTAATGGTATAGCAGTTGAGCAATTAAGCGAAGAGCAACGCGCTCAAATTAGACTTGAAAATATTGGTTTTGTATTTCAATCCTTTCAGCTTTTACCTTCTTTATCTGCGCTTGAAAATGTTATGTTGCCGCTGAGAATTCAAAAGAATTTTGATTATGCCAAAGCAGAACAACAAGCCCTTTATTGGTTGAACAAAGTAGGTTTAGATCGTCAAAGTACTCAAACACCTAAAGTACTGTCTGGGGGAGAACAACAACGCGTAGCAATTGCACGCGCTTTAATTGCTGAGCCCAAAATTGTATTTGCGGATGAACCAACGGGAAATTTAGATGGGACGACAGCCCAGGAGATTGAACAGCTTTTATTTGATTTGAATCGGGAGCTGGGCACTACATTGGTTTTAGTCACCCATGATCAAAAGCTAGCACAAAAATGTGAGACGCATTATGAATTGATCGATGGTCAATTAGAAAAAGTGCAAGGCGCTTCAGCTTCTGGAGAGCGTGTATGAGTGCGCTATTCAAACCTTTGTTGAAGCAAAGTTTTGCTAGCACAGGGATTTATTTGCTCATTTTTGCATTGAGTCTCGCGATTAGTGCGACAACCGCTTTAAAGTTCAGTAATGATCAGATTCAACAAGCTGTTTCATTGCAGGCTGCTAAGCTTCAAGCTGCAGATCTAGTGTTGAGTGATCAATATCCGCTCAATGAAAAATTTAAACAGAAGGCGAACCAACTCAATCTACAACAGTCCCAAGTGACGGTTTTTGGTTCAATGGCACATACTGATGAACAATTTGTCATGGTGAATGTCAAAGCGATTGAGTCCAATTTTCCGCTACGTGGTGAACTCATTATTCAACCTGATCAAACTGCTATTCGGTCAGAAGAGGTATGGCTGAGTCAACGTGCTTTAGATTTATTAAATGTCAAAATAGGGGAGAGGGTTCAAATCGCAGATGCGAGTTTTACAGTCACAGGAGTCATTGAAAAGGATTCTAACCAAGAACTCGGATTTTCAGCCTTTTCACCTACAGTGATCATTTCACAATCTGATGTTGCGGCAACCAATGCGATTCAGCCTGGAAGTCGTATCGAATATCGTCTGCTTATGTCTGGTGAGCCGAATAGACTTAATGAGTTTACGGCTTATTTTGATCAGCTCTATCCTAAAAAAATGATTGAACCAAATGCAGATGATCAGCAAGCAATGGAAACCCAAAGCTCAATTCGCTTGAGAACTGCGGACGAGGCGAATACCCGCTTGATGCGTCCAATTGAAAATCTAGATACTTTTTTACAGCTTGCAAACATTCTTACAATTTTACTGTGCGGTATTGCAATTGCGTTGACCAGTCAACGGTACGTTCAACAAAATCAAGATCATGTTGCTTTGATGAGATGTATGGGGGCTGCAAAGTTCCAAATTCTTAAGAACTATATTGCATTGCTTATGATTGTCGTCGCAATTTCGATGTTCATCGGTACTGGATTGGGGATTGGTCTAGGCTATATTTTATTGCAGTTTATGTTGCAACTAATTCCGCATTTAGACATCCAATTTAGCTTGTTTGATTTGGTTTTGGGTCCTTTGCCGATTGCAATATTCACCAGTGTCATTGTGATGTTTGGATTTATTGTCCCAAGTTTGATGCAGCTCTTAAATACGCCTCCAATTCGTGTTATCCGTGAGGATGTTAAATCTACGCGTTCTCTCTTGACCTTATTGGGAGCGGGAGCTGTAAGTCTTATTTTATTTTGTATTTTGCTCACTCAAAATATACAGCTCTCATTGCTCGTTATCGGTACGATCCTCGCATTGTGTGCAAGTATGTTCAGCATAGTTTGGTTGCTATTAAAGATGATCAAATCTTTGAAAAATAGATGGTCAGCCTATGTACGTGTACCTAATCAAACAGCATTTCAAATTACTGCACTTGCATTAGGTCTGAGCCTGATTACAGTTCTTGTAGTATTAAGGACGGATCTATTAGATCGTTGGCAGCAACAGTTACCTGAAGGTACGCCAAATCAATTTATTTATGGTCTTCCTCCATTTGAAGTTGAGCAATTTAAAGCTCAGATCGAAAAAGAAGGTTGGCCAAGTACACCCTTGTATCCGAATATCCGCGGACGCCTAATTAAACATAATGGTCAGCCATTTTCGAAATCATTAAGAGCGCAAAATAACTCACTCAGAAGAGAGTTGAATTTGACTCAAGCTCAAGGCTATCCAGAAGATAATGTCATTGTCAGTGGACAGCCGCAATTGCAGCAGGTGGGAGATGTTTCTGTTGAGGCAAATCTTGCTGAAGAGTTAGGAATAAAAGTGGGTGATCAACTCAGCTTTAGCTTGCCAGAAGGCGAACTTCAAGCCAATGTTGTAAATTTAAGAACAGTCGAGTGGGAAAGCTTCAGTCCAAACTTTTTCTTCATTTTTGCACCGAATACGATGGATGAAAATGCTGGAAGTTATTTAGGAAGTTTTTTTGTACCTCAAGATGAAAAATCCAAGTTGGTCAATCTAATTCAGCAGTTCTCAAATACTGTATTTATCGATGTTTCCTTAATTTTAGATGAAATTAAGAATTTAGTATCTGTTCTAGTTCAAATTATTACCATTCTTGCGCTTCTCGTCAGTGTTTCAGGTTTTTTGGTGTTGATTGCTTGCATTAATTTATTGATGGATGAGCGAAAGCGAGAAGTCGCGATTTTAAGATCATTTGGCAGCTCAAAATCCAATTTGAAAAATATGCTGAGTTTAGAAATTGGATTTATCGGCTTTATGGCTGGCTTAGTATCGTGTTTTTTTGCTGAGGTCATCAGTGCGATCGCCAGTTATAAAATGGATCTCGCTATACAACCGCATTGGGAAATCTGGGTGATTCTACCCATGAGCATGATGATTTTATGTGCGCTGATTGGTCGTTATCGTTTAAGCTACTTAACTGAGATTCCTCCATTAAAAAGCTTGCGTGAACTTAATCAATCATAAAATTTATGAGGTCTAAAAAATGCAATTGGAATTAGTATGCCAATTGCATTTTCATTTGCTGCAACATTTCAGCCCAAATGGGTTGTATTCCGCTCACTAAGCCTAAGTTATATTGATACATGAGCCAACATAAGAAGATGCCTAGAGGAAGTACCACGATGGTAGTGATGAAGCCTAGTCTAAATCGTTGACCAATGTACCAACATAAAGCCATGACTGCACCCATCAACATTCCACCAATATGCGCTGCATTATTTATTCCAGGGATCATGAATCCCATAGCAATATTTAATGCCAAGATGATCAGTAGCGATTTACGATCAAAGAGAAATTGTTGTTGTGGTAAAGGGGGAAAAAGAGATAAGAGCGTTAAAGCACCACCTAAACCCATAACGGCACCTGATGCACCTGCGGATACACGTGGAAATAAATCATGATTGATATGCTCCAATAGCTCGTAACTATTCCTTATGTCAATCAGCCCACTGACCAAGCTTCCCATAATGCCTGCTAATAGATACAAGCCTAGAAAATAAACATGCCCAAGCGTTTTCTCAGCGACATTGCCAAAGAGATACAATGCCCACATATTGAGCATTAAATGAATAAGACCAAAATGAAAAAATGTACTGCTGAAGATTCGGAGGGGTTCCTCTAGATAAGTCAGCGGTGCATAATCAGCACCCCAGCGTAAAGCATCTATTGCTGCTGGGTTTGATACATCCACCCCGCTAAAGATTTGCCAGATAAAAAGTCCAACATTCAGTGTAATGAGTAAAAACGTAATCTGACTTAAGGGTAGACGTGATTGGTTTTGAAAATGGGGTGGTTGCATTTCAGTCATGTCATTGTATTCTGTGATAATGATATGGATTAAGGTCTAGCATGCACTACGCTAACAAAAGGAGCAACACACTGACATGAAAGCATTTATTGTTCGAACTTTATTGGTCATTGTCAGTATCATCCTTGTAATTCAACTATGGATTTTTTCAAGTCTTGCATGGTGGAGAACCAATGCTGTTGATACAACGATGCTCATGCGTTGGACATATTGGACCGACAGTTCGAAGCCTATTCAGCATCAATGGCGTGATTATGAGAATATCAGTGATCATCTGAAACGTGCGATTATTGCAGCTGAAGATGCTAAATTTATGCAACATCATGGCTTTGATTTTGACGGCATAAAACATGCTTTGGAAAGAAATAAAGAAAAAGAACAAGTGGTTGCGGGTGGATCTACCATTTCCCAACAATTATCCAAAAATCTATTTTTATTTAATAAGCGTTCTTTTTTACGTAAAGGACAAGAGGCTGTCGCTACTGTCATGATGGAGCGTATGTGGTCAAAACAACGCATTCTTGAGGTATACATGAACTCCATTGAATTTGGAGATCATATTTTTGGTGTGGAAGCTGCAGCACGTCATTATTTTGGAAAATCGGCAAGCAGTCTAACACGTGAGCAAGCCGCATTTTTGGCAGCGATCTTGCCGAATCCGCGTTATTATCAACACCACCGTCAAGATCGTAAACTCAAAAATAAACAGCGAATTATTTTGCGTTACATGAATGCTTCAAGAATTCCGTGAGATGTAATTGTCTAAAAAACTTTCGTGAGATCAAAAATGCACAGTGATCATGTGCATTTTTTATGAAATTGTCATAAATTTGAAGCATACTTAAGACAGATCTTTAGCATGCAGGTTTTGTGGTATGAATACCGCGATGACAAATACTCCAACTGAATATACTTATAATGAACGATATATCAATCGTGAACTTTCAATTTTAGATTTTCATCTTCGTGTTTTAGAACAAGCGGTTGATCCATTGCATCCATTACTTGAGCGAATGAATTTCTTATTGATTTTTTCAAGAAATATGGACGAATTCTTTGAAATTCGTGTTGCGGGTGTCATGGAGCAATTGGAGCTCGGTAATGAAAGCCGTAGTCCAGATGGGTTAACACCAAAGCAAGTTCTTGAGAAAATTTCACAGACTGCGCATGCTGCAATAGAGCGTCAATATCGTATTTTGAATGATGAAATTTTTCCAAAATTACGTGAAGAAGATATCTGCTTCTTACGTCGTGGAGAGTTGACACCTGCTCAATCCCAATGGATTAAAAAATATTTTCAGGAACAAGTTGCGCCAGTACTTACTCCAATTAGTTTAGATCCAGCACATCCATTCCCGCGTTTAGTCAACAAATCACTCAACTTTATCGTCACGCTAGAAGGCAAAGATGCTTTTGGACGACAGATTGATTTAGCCGTTGTCCCTGCGCCCCGTTCTTTACCACGTGTGGTTCGTTTACCTGACGAGTTAACCGATGGTAAAGAACACCACGTGATGCTGTCAGCGATTATTCATGAGCATGTCTCTGATTTATTCCCAGGAATGACTGCGACAGGTTGCTATCAATTCCGTGTGACGCGAAATGCGGATTTAGCCCTTAATGAAGATGTCGAAGATTTGGCAAAAGCATTAAAAGGGGAGTTAAACTCTCGTCGATTTGGACGTGCTGTCCGTTTAGAAGTGACAGAAAATTGCCCAAAACATATTTATGATTACCTTCTCAACGAATTCGACTTGCATGAAGAACAATTATATAAAGTTGATGGACCTGTGAACTTGGCACGTTTAGTGTCTAATTTTAAACGTCCGCATTTGAGATATGACTCACATACGCCGGTCATTCCTAAAGTATTAAAGAAGTCTGAAAATGTTTTTTCTGCGATGAAGAAACAGGACATTCTTTTACATCATCCATTCGAATCATTTGCTCCAGTTATTAATTTATTACGTGAGGCAGCACGAGATCCACAAGTTTTAGCGATTAAGCAAACATTATATCGAAGTGGGCCTGATTCTGAGATTGTTCAAGTGTTGGCTGAAGCTGCACGTAATGGTAAAGAAGTCACAGCTGTCATTGAACTTCGAGCGCGATTCGATGAAGAGTCAAATATTGCGGTAGCAAATGTTTTGCAAGAGGCTGGTGCTGTGGTGGTTTATGGCATCGTAGGCTATAAAACACATGCAAAAATGATTCTCGTTGTGCGCCGTGAAAATAATAAATTGGTTCGTTATGTGCACTTAGGTACAGGGAATTATCATGCAACCAATGCCCGGATCTATACCGATTACGGATTGATGACAACGGACAAAGAGCTTTGTGAAGATGTGCATCGTATATTCCAAGAGTTGACTGGAATGGGCAAAATGGCAAAATTGAAGAAATTACTTCATGCGCCATTTACGTTGCATACACAGTTAATTAGTTATATTGATGAAGAGATTGCTCACGCCAAAGCGGGTAAGCCAGCTCAGATTATTGTGAAAGTGAATGCGCTGACTGAAGTGCAACTGATTAATAAACTTTATGAAGCATCACAAGCTGGTGTGCAGATTGATTTAATCATACGTTCAATTTGTTGTTTAAGACCAGGTTTGCCAGGGCTTTCTGAGAATATCCGTGTGCGCTCTATCGTTGGACGATTCTTAGAGCACACACGTGTGTATTATTTTGGAAATGCAGGGCAACCACGACTGTATTGTTCAAGCGCAGACTGGATGGATCGTAATTTATTTAATCGTGTTGAAGTTTGTTTCCCTGTTGAGGATCCAACTTTGAGAAAGCACATTTATCAACATGGTTTATTGAATTATATGAAAGATAATCAACAAGCTTGGTTGTTAAATGGTGATGGAACTTGGTCACGTGCGCAATGCGATGAAGGTGAGACTCCTCATAATGCGCAACATAAATTGCTTGAACTCTTTAAATCTTAAATGATTTTTATAAAAAAAGGAGCCAAATGGCTCCTTTTTTGAGATGACTTATTAGCAAATATCAGCAGTAATGCGCTGTAGAATTTGTAAAAGGACATCAAATTCGCTTTGCAATGGCGTACTTTTACGTGTCACTAATGACAGAATGCGTGAAGGGGCATTCTCAATTGGTCGGATCACCAATTGATCATTATTTTTCAGCATATGTGTATTTACCGCAATCTGAGGTAGTAATGTAAAGCCCAGATTAGAACTCACCATTTCAACCAAGGTTGGTAATGAGCTCGCTTTAAGGCGATGATCATTTTTGCGTTCACCGATAGGGCATACACTTAAAGTATGGTCTCTTAAGCAATGACCTTCTTCAAGTAACATGAGGTGTGTCAAATCAAGATCTTCTAAAGATTTAGCTTGCGACGTTTTGTGGTCAGCTTTATTTGCAACTAAGTACAAACTCTCTTTCGCAACTTCAGCGACTTTTAAGCCACGTGTGTCGAATGGGAGCGCTAACATGATCATGTCTAAATTGCCATGTTCTAGCTTTTCAACCAAATGTTCACTCTGTGCTTCATGAAGATGTAGTTGAATTTTAGGCAGCTCTTTATGAACTTCTTCTAACAATTGCGACAAAATAAATGGTGCAATCGTTGGAATAATTCCTAAATGAAGATCACCAGTAAGTGGTTCGCTCATCTCACGGCTCAGTCGCATGAGATCTTGAGCATCAGCAAGAAGGACACGTGCTCGTGCAACCACTTGCTCACCGAGAGGGGTTAAACGTACATTTTGGCGATCACGTTCAACGAGAACGCCACCCAATAAACGCTCGAGCTCCATAATCCCGCCAGAAAGCGTAGACTGAGTAACGAATGAGCGACGTGCTGCTTCTGTAAAATGCAACGTCTCAGACAGAGTCACGAGATATGACAGCTGTCTTAGGGATGGTAATGCAGCCATAGTGTCCTAGTGTTTATCATTTAAAATGTTTTGCAAACAAACCACTCAGTTGTGGGATGAAATGCGCAGGAATATCATGCCCCATTCCTTCGATTAATTCAAACTTTGCACCTGATATTGCTTTTGATACTGCCTTGCCGTGGCTAAAAGGGAGTAGACGATCCTTTGAGCCATGTACAACCAGTGTTGGCTTTTGAATTTGCTTATCGATAGAAACTAATGAGCCTGTACATAATATTGCTAAAAACTGTTGAAGTACACCCGCGGGATGATAACTACGCTTATATAATTTACGCGCGTTTTGAATAACTTCCAATTGATTGACGTAACCAGGTGAACCAATCGTCTGAATGACTTTAATACTATGATTTACAATACCATCTTCATCATTCGATGCAGGGCGACCAATAAGACTAAATAATTGTTTTGGAAATGGTGGCGGAAGAAATGGCTGATTATTACTGGTAAATAATAATCCTAGTTTATCCACTTTTTCTGGATATTTTGCTGCCAATATCTGAGCGATCATTCCCCCCATTGATGCACCAATAATATGCGCTTTTTCAAGACCTAATCGTTCAATGAGTAACGCTACATCTTCAGCCATATCATATAAATTGTAAGGAGAGCCTTGATTTCCTAGACCAAAAGCAAATCGACCCATAAGTTTAAATGTATTGAGGCGAGGTCCCTTGTGCTTAATTTTTGTTGAGAGGCCAATATCTCGGTTATCGAAACGAATGACTCTGAAACCTTGGTCTATTAAAGATTTGCAAAAAAAATCTGGCCAAAAAAGCATCTGCGCACCCAGTCCCATGATGAGAATAATCGTAGGATGTTCAGCCTTGCCCCCAACTTCAATATGAAGGTCGATCCCATTGCCAAGACTCACTTTACTTTCTTGCATGAATGGAGCATAAGGTGAAACTTGATATTCTAGTGCGTTATTCATTTTTATTGTGTCCAAACTAAAAGGGTACTTTCATTTGAAAATACCCTAAATCTTTGAATAATTAAACGGCAGCTGGAATTAAATCTGGGACCAGTTTGGTCAATGTTAAACGTTGCTTCGCTGCTGTTGGTCCAAGTAGCACAAATCCACGAAGCGTTGATTCTTGGTCAAGTGCTTTAGCAATCATTCCGTCATCGAGTTCTTCAGTTTCCCAAGTTGCCTCTACACCTTGAGGTACAGGTAATACAGTCAGTGGTGCAGCAGGAGTTTTCACTGCAACTGGCATCGCTGGATAATGAACTTGTGTATTTTCACCAGACAATGTTTTGGCTAAAGCACGTGCTTGTTGCATAATTGGCATGACATACGGAAGCAGTAAACCATTTACTTCTGCACAATCACCTAATGCATAAATATCGGTTTTATTGGTTTCCATTAAAGTGTTAGTCACAATCCCACGGCTGGTATGGATTCCTGCTTCTTGTGCAACTGATGTATTGGGTTGCAGGCCAACAGCGGAAAGAACAACGTCAGCTGTAAAGCTCTGTCCATTTGTAAGCGTTACGGTATAGCTTTCGTCTGAGTTTTTACTTACACGATCTACGGTGGTGCTTAATGCAAACTGAATACCTGTTTCTTCAAGATTTTGCTGGAAAGCATGTGCGACGTGTTCTGGTAGAAGACGACCTAAAGGTTGTGGAGCAAGATCAATCACAGTCGCTTGATGACCTGTGTTCTGTAAATCGTTGGCAAACTCACACCCAATGAGGCCTGCACCTAAAATGACAACACGCTTGTCTTGTTTAAGGTCGAGCTTAGAGCGAAATTCACGATAATCAATCAGTGAGTTAACTACATGAATATCATCAGCGCCATCACCTGAAATGGCTAAACGAATAGGGTTAGCACCTACAGCTAATATTAATTTGCTGTATATAAGGTTTTCAGCTTGTCCATCTTTTGTGTAGGTCAATTGATGTTGATCTGCAGAAATTGAAGTTACAGTCGCATGATCAATAATTTGCATATTCAATTGCGCAGACATTTTCTCAGCATCACCTAAGGCAATTTGCTCTGGCGCTTTTTTACCTACAAGTGCATTAGATAAAGTTGGTTTTGCATAGTTCACCGCATCATCTGAGCAAATCATAACAAGTGCTTGTTCAGCATTCAGTTTGCGAAACTCTCGCGCTAATGTGTAACCTGCCATGCCAGAGCCAACAATGATGATCGGTTGCATAGTACTCTCCAATACTGATAATTTTTTTAGTAAATAAGAAAAAAGACCATATCAAAATGGTCTTTAAAGGAAATCTGTATTAGATTTCAATCATTTCAAAATCTGCTTTTGATACGCCGCAATCTGGGCAAGTCCAATCATCTGGAATATCTTCCCATTTAGTGCCTGCAGCAATGCCATCTTGTGGCCAGCCTTCTGCTTCGTCATAAATCCATCCACAAACGATGCATTGATATTTTTTCATTTGATTCTCCAAAAAATACTGACAATTCCATTTATTGGTGTCAGCCAAAATCTTTCTCACACCTAGACTCGAGTGATATGAATTTTTATCGTTCATATTCAAGCAAATTTTTACGCAGTTCGAGGTGGAAAGTAAAGTAAATAACGGAGTTTAGCTGACTAAAAGAGAAGCTGAATGGCAGATTAGGACAAAACGCATGCTAATTATGCTAATGCATGATAGGACTGAGCATTAAATCTTTGAAATATTTGCCAAAATTATATGTATTATGATTTAAAAAAAATTGTCAGACTTTTGTCGCGTATTGATTTACCAGCTATTTATATAAAATTTATACTGTTTGTGTTTTATACTTGTTATTTAATTAAAAAATGGTTTATTAAAAATCAATAAGTTATATTGGTTGGTATTTTTTCTTAGCTCATGTTTGCTATATTTTTTGTCGATAATTCGTTAAAATTCACGCATTCTTTTGTCTAATTTTTATCTCCTATGTCTACTTCTTTGTCTACATCATTGTGGTCACACATTCGTACGGTCCAAGATTTTCCAAAACCAGGAATTTGTTTCTTTGATTTAACTCCTTTGTTCATGCAGAGCATTGCACCTTTAACTGACGCCTTAATCGAAAGTATTCCTGCGGAGCAATTGGCAGAGGTAGAGAGTTTCGTTGCGGTTGAAGCACGTGGGTTTGTTTTGGCGAGTTTGTTGGCGCAACGTACTGGTAAGGGGTTGTTGTTGGTTCGTAAAGCTGGAAAATTACCACCACCAGTAATTGGTGTGGGCTATAGCCTTGAGTATGGCATGGACCGTTTAGAAATGTCTGCGGATGTACAGGCTCAAAAAGTGATTATTGTTGATGATGTATTGGCCACAGGTGGTACATTAAAAGCAGTTAAGCAATTGATGGATAAATGTCAGCACACTGTTTTAGGGGCGAGTATTTTCCTTGATTTGCCAGACTTACACGCAGATTTAGGAATGAATATTTGGTCTGTTTTGGACGATAAATCAAAACCTCAAATTTAAGTCGAAAAGCCTTGTGATTCACAAGGCTTTTTTAATGTGATTGATGATTTGAGTGGCTGACTAATCCGATCAGGTAATTCAGGCGATCAGGGTTTTCCAGTTGATGACGGCCACCAATAATACTTTCAACGTACATGTATGGCTCTAATAAGTCAGAGGTACTATGCATATCAATCAGTTCATCACCAAGTTCGATATAAGCGATTTGAGATGAGGTTTTGGATTGAAGCTCCTCAATTGTAATCGCTGGATAATCAGGATCAAAAGATGGCATTAGGCTCGGATTTGCAATCACAGCAGGAAGTTGAAATCGATTTGACATCTTTAATGCCCAGTAACCACCTAGACTATGTCCTACTAAAATGTCTGGTTTAATTTTCTCGATCATATCGATATAAAAACGTTCAACAGCAGCGTATTTTAAATTTCGATAATCAACATTAATGCAATATTTATTTTTAGAAAGAATTGCCTGAAACTTGGTAGATTCTCTTGAAGAATCTAATCCATGCATAAACAATACTTTAGGGTCTTGAGTGTTCATAAGTCATCATTAAATCCATTCTATTTTTTATGATTGTTGAAAGTATACTTTTCCACAATTTATAGGATGATTGTAGAGTGCTGTATTCAAAGTACAACTTAGCTTTTGGTCTAAGAAATGTTCAGACCTAGACTTTAGTGGATGAAATTAAGCGTTTTTC
Source organism: Acinetobacter sp. 24-47-62 (assembly GCF_056779765.1). Classification (NCBI taxonomy): domain Bacteria; kingdom Pseudomonadati; phylum Pseudomonadota; class Gammaproteobacteria; order Moraxellales; family Moraxellaceae; genus Acinetobacter; species Acinetobacter sp. 24-47-62. The sequence continues at coordinate 20,722 of NZ_JBWYIN010000016.1, read as the reverse complement.
AAATGGCTGATTATTTTCTAATGCTCAAGTACTTTGAATTCTGCTATGCTATGCAACTTCTTTTTTAAATAAAATTACGAGGCAGAGATGACGCAACAAAACGCTCAATCGACTTCTGAACAAGCCATTTCCGAAAACGATTTAATCGCACAGCGTCATGCCAAGTTAAAACAGATTCAAGATAAGGCTCAAGAGCAGGGCACTAGCCCTTGGCCAAACACGTTTAAGCGTGAACATTATGCACAAGACCTTCAGGATCAGTTTGCTGATAAATCAAAAGAAGAAATTGAAGGCAGTGAAAAAGTTTATGTCAAAGTTGCGGGTCGGGTGATGTTGAACCGCGGTTCGTTCATGGTGATCCAAGACATGACCGGCCGTATTCAGCTTTATGTGGCGCGTAAAGAACTTTCTGCTGAAACACTTGACACCATTAAAGGTTTAGACCTAGGTGATATTATTGCCGTTGAAGGTTACATTGGACGTTCAGGCAAAGGTGATCTTTATGTGCATATTGAACATTTTGAACTCCTCACTAAATCACTCCGTCCTCTTCCAGACAAGTTCCACGGTTTAACAGATACAGAAGTAAAATATCGTAAACGTTATCTTGATTTGATCGTGAACGAAGAAACGCGTAAGACTTTTGAAATTCGAGCAAAAGTAGTTGCTGGTATTCGTAACTTCTTGACTGAAAAACGTTATATGGAAGTTGAAACGCCAATGATGCATGTGATTCCAGGTGGTGCTTCTGCGCGTCCATTTGAAACGCATCACAATGCCTTAGACATGCCATTATTCTTACGTATTGCACCAGAACTTTACTTAAAGCGTTTGGTTGTAGGTGGTTTTGAACGTGTGTTTGAGATTAACCGTAACTTCCGTAATGAAGGTGTGTCTACACGTCACAACCCAGAATTCACCATGATCGAATTCTACCAAGCTTATGCAGACTACAAAGACTTGATGGAACTGACAGAGCAAATGCTAGAAAAACTAGCAATTGATATCTTAGGTTCGACAGATGTACCTTATGGCGAAGAAGTGTATAGCTTCAAAGGTCCATTCAAGAAAATCTCAATGTTTGATGCAATTCTTGAACATAACCCACAATTTACACCTGAAAATGTAAATGATCGCGAGTTCTTAGCTGAGTTTGTTAAGAATGAACTTAAAGAGCAAGTGAAGCCAGGTTTTGGTCTAGGTAAGCTTCAAACGATTGTATTTGAGGAAACTGTTGAAACGAAACTTCGTCAACCGACCTTCATTACTGAATATCCTGCGGAAACCTCTCCATTGGCACGTCGTAACGATGACAACCCGCACATTACTGACCGTTTTGAATTCTTCATTGGTGGTCGTGAGCTTGCAAATGGCTTCTCAGAGTTAAATGACCCAATTGACCAGGCTGAGCGTTTCCAAGCACAGGTAGCTGAAAAAGATGCGGGTGATGATGAAGCAATGCACTATGATGCCGACTTCGTTGAGGCGCTTGAATATGGATTACCTCCTACAGCAGGTGAAGGGATTGGTATTGATCGTCTGGTAATGCTATTTGCCAATGCGCCAAGTATTCGCGATGTGATCTTATTCCCACATATGCGTCACAAAAATGCGTAATAGTGAAATTAAAAAAGCCCTTCTTTGAAGGGCTTTTTTAATTTTTCTTAACATAAAATTAAATTTAAATGTTTTTTAGTGTGAGTGTATTTTGAGGTTTTAATCACAAAATATTTAATTAAGGTGATAAAAAAATATAGAAAATTATCATTAAGGCTAATCTGTTTAACCAGCTGTATGTTTATCAAAATATTTATACAATGTTATTAAATGTATCTAATTAAATACTTAATGTAAAGTTAATGGATTTATAAATTAAAAATTCAAATAATCAATAAGATATAATCCTAAATTGATTTGTGATGAACCCGAATAGACTTATAAAAATCCTATCATCGAGCTTACTATTTTCTAGTCCACTGGTGTTTGCCAATGGTATTCTCCTCAACGATGAAAACCTGAGAGATGATTTAAATTGGCTGAATCAACAAGGTGTGATTCAAATAAGCACCTCGACATGGCCGCTAAGTGGTGATGAGGTCCAACGTGCCCTCACCAATGCTAAAATTAACTCCATCGAACAACAAAAGGTTATTCAGGAAGTCGAAAGAGCGATTCAGCAGCAAAATGAAACATTAAAAGTTGATGCTTTCGCGGAGAGTGATCAAAAGAAAATCCCACAATCTTTTGCCGATCATCAAAAAGCACAATATGCGCTTGGTGCAGAGTTAAATCTTGGGGGGCAAAATTGGGATGCGAAGCTCAAAGTTAGAGGTGAAAAAGACCCTCAGATAGACAATGGGCAAGACGTTAACCTAGAAGGCTCATATCTTGCGGGTAAACTTTGGAATCAATGGCTCATTGCTGGTCAGATTCCAACCTACTGGGGGCCTGCACACGATGGTAGTTTGATACGTGGAGATGCAAGTCGACCAGTATATGGTTTCACTCTACAGCGTGCTGAACAGGCTGCTTTTGATCATAAATGGCTCTCATGGATCGGGCCTTGGCAATACCAAGCTTTTGGCGGCCAGTTAGATGATTATAAAGCAGTTCCTGATGCGAAAATTATTGGTTTACGTTTGACCGCACAACCACTACCTTATTTAGAGTTCGGTGCATCACGCATTATTCAATGGGGTGGTGAAGGTCGCCCTGAGGATTTAGGAACTCTCTGGGATGCTTGGATTGGTAAAGATAATGTTTACGGGGATACTGTTAATCCATCTAACCAGATTGCTGGATTTGATGCGCGTTTGAATCTAAGCTATTTATTGAACCAGCCAATCGGCGTCTATGCTCAATACGTGGGGGAAGATGAAGCAGGTGGCTTACCTGCTAAGAAAATGTATCAGGCTGGGGTGGATTATTCTTCATCTTTAAAAAAAATGCCTTATCAGGTTTATGCTGAGTGGGTAGACACCACTACAAATGGGAAGGCCCAAGGAATATCTTATAATCACAGTGTTTATACAGATGGATATTATCAACATGGCTATCCTCTTGCACATGCGATTGGAGGAGATGGTGAGATGATTTCTTTGGGTGGAAATATTCGTTTTGATGCCATGAATAGACTTTCAGGTCGCGTATTATTTGCAAAAGTAAATCAATCAAATCGAGATACCAATGCTGCATTTTCTGAGGAAGATGATATCCAAGCATTAGATTTAACTTGGACGCATTTTGTGAAGCCGAATTTGCCATTAAAGATTAATGGTTGGATTGCAGATTCAGATCGTCATGGTAATGATGCAGGTGCTTCTGTTGGTATTGAAATACCTTTAGATGTCAAAAAACTGGGACGTTAATATTCTTAGATTAGCATTTGAAAAAGCCACCTAAAAAGGTGGCTTTTTTTACATGAGACTTGTTTGTATCCGAACTTTCATTTCTAAGCTAAGTTGCGCGATATAATCCTTCATCCATGGGTAATTCTGTCCCATTGGATTTACTTTAGTGGCTGTGTCTAAAAAACTAAGCTCAGGCTGACTGAATAATTGCTTTTCTAAGCAGTCTTTAAATTGCTCAGCGTTCGCATATAAATCTGTTTCAACTACAAAAAAATGTTTTGGATAATTGTAAAAGGCATAGCACAAATTAAAAGCTTTTTGATTGCCTTTTAAATGACCAATACTAATTTCACTTCTATGATCTTGATTGCTATGTGTAACGCCAATCAAGAACTTTAGTTTTTGATCAGTATGTTCAACAGCAAACTGTAAGCCAATTTGATCAGCAGTTAACTCGTGCTGAACAAAAATATTTAAAGCAGAACCATTTTCAGTAAACGGTTCTTGTAACACTAGAATTTGATGATGCTGATAAATATGACCAGCAATTTGAGCTCGCTCTAAATGTTGTTTAAGAGATTCAAGGCTAAGCATGGGAGATAAAAATAACTAATTTAGAGATTTTTTATATTGAATGAATCCCGTTTCGGTTGCAACACGATTATACAAAAGTCTAGCATTATCATTGCTTTTATGGGTTAACCAATACACTCTATCATAATTATTTTTACATTCGTCATAGCTAAATTCTATTAATTTCCTGGCTAAGCCCTGATTTCTATAATTTGCATCAATAAACAAATCTTGGAGATAACAATAAGGGAGTTTAGTCCAAGTGCTTGCGTGAGAAATGAGATGTACAATTCCGACGACGTTTTGATTTTTTATAATGGCATAGCCAAACATATCGGTTTGCGACGCATCAGATAATCGTTTGAAAGTCAGAGCCGCTTGTTGAGGATTCAATTCGGTCTTGTAGAATTCAAGGTAAGCTGACCAAAGGGGTAACCATTCTTGGTATTTTATATTTGAAAGGCCTGTAATTGTTATCATAATTAGATTGTCTCTTTGCTTATATTCTATTTGAGTATATTAATATAAAAAAACGAGATAAAGCTCTGTTGTCTAAATCACTATAATGAATATAAATTTTCAAAAGTGTCATAAGTACACATATTCTAGCTGGTGTTGTCCATGTCATTAAATGAGGAAAGACTTACTCATCTTAAACAGCTTGAAGCTGAGAGTATTCATATCATTCGCGAAGTTGCTGCAGAATTCGAAAATCCAGTCATGCTTTATTCGATTGGTAAGGACTCGGCAGTTATGCTGCATTTAGCGCTTAAAGCATTCTATCCTGCAAAACTCCCTTTTCCACTGTTACATGTAGATACAGGTTGGAAATTTAAGGACATGATTGCTTTCCGCGACAATATGGCTAAGCAACACGGTTTCGATCTTATCGTCCACCAAAATAAAGAAGGTAAGGATGCTGGGATTAACCCATTTGATCATGGTAGTTCGAAATATACTGATATCATGAAAACTCAGGGTTTAAAACAGGCATTAGATAAATACAAGTTCGATGCTGCATTTGGTGGTGCTCGCCGTGATGAAGAAAAATCACGTGCCAAAGAACGTGTGTATTCATTCCGTGATGATAAACATCGTTGGGATCCTAAAAACCAACGTCCAGAACTTTGGAATCTTTACAATGGTAAAGTGAATAAAGGCGAAAGTATCCGTGTGTTCCCATTGTCGAACTGGACTGAGCTTGATATTTGGCAATATATTTACTTAGAAAGTATTCCACTTGTTCCATTGTACTTGGCGGCAGAACGACCTGTTGTTGAGCGTAGTGGTACATTAATTATGGTGGATGATGAGCGTATGCCTTTAAAAGAAGGTGAAGTTCCACAAATGAAATCGGTTCGTTTCCGTACTTTGGGGTGTTACCCATTGACAGGTGCGGTGGAGTCGACTGCTAACACCTTGCCAGAAATTATCCAAGAAATGTTGCTTGCAACGAGTTCTGAGCGCCAAGGTCGAATGATTGACCATGATGAAGCGGGCTCGATGGAAAAGAAAAAGCAAGAAGGTTACTTCTAGAATCTCTCTTCCGCAGCAGCGCTGCTCATCTCTTTGTAAAAGAGAGGAGTCATCCCCCTTTTTCAAAGGGGGAACGAGGGGGATTCAAATACACCGATTTCAACATATTTGTGGAGCTATGAGCCATGTCTCATCAATCAGATTTGATTAGCCAAGATATCTTGGGTTATTTAAAACAACACGAAAATAAAGACTTATTACGCTTTTTGACTTGCGGTAACGTAGATGATGGTAAATCAACTTTAATTGGTCGTTTACTTTACGATTCAAAATTGATTTATGAAGATCAATTGCAAGCAGTGACACGTGATTCTAAAAAAGTCGGTACAACAGGGGATGCACCTGACTTAGCGTTACTTGTAGATGGTTTACAAGCAGAGCGTGAACAAGGTATTACTATTGATGTAGCTTACCGTTATTTCTCTACAGAAAAACGTAAGTTCATTATTGCCGACACTCCGGGGCATGAACAATACACACGTAACATGGCTACAGGTGCGTCTACGTGTGACCTTGCGATCATTTTAATTGATGCGCGTTACGGTGTTCAAACGCAAACACGTCGTCATACGTATATTGCAAGCTTACTTGGTATTAAGAACATTATTGTTGCGATCAACAAAATGGACTTGGTTGAGTTCTCTGAAGCACGCTTTAATGAGATTCAAACAGAATACGCAGGCTTTGTTGCACAACTTGGCGATCGTAAACCATCTAACATCATCTTTACGCCGATTTCTGCGTTAAATGGTGATAACGTTGTAAACAAATCACCAAATACACCTTGGTACACAGGCGAAACTTTGATGGGTACGCTTGAATCTGTAGAGATTAATCGTACTTCAGCTAAAGCTGACTTCCGTTTCCCTGTACAGTATGTGAACCGTCCTAACCTCGATTTCCGTGGTTTCTGCGGTACGATCGCATTAGGTGATATCAACGTTGGAGATACGATTACTGCGTTGCCATCAGGTAAATCATCTACAGTTAAAGAAATCGTTACTTTTGATGGTAACTTAGAACGTGCAGTTGCTGGTCAAGCAGTGACATTAACGTTAAACGACGAGATTGATATTTCTCGTGGTAACGTACTTGTACGTGCGGATCAAGAAGTACCTTCAATTTCTCGTTCTGTCCAAGCGACTGCTGTATGGATGGCAGATCAACCGCTTGCGATTGGTAAGTTATATAACGTGAAGATTGGTACGCAAACTGTTCCTGCTAAGGTAACAGCAATTAACTTCCGTACAAACGTAAATACGCTTGAAAAAGTTCAAGTTGAAAACTTAGAGCTGAATGCGATTGCGAATGTAACGATTGAATTTGATGCACCAGTCGTATTTGACCGTTACCAAGACAGCCGTTACACAGGTTCATTTATCTTTATTGACCGCCTAAGCAACGTAACTGTTGGTGCAGGTATGGTTGAAGAGGCAGTTGAATGGACTGCACATAATGAGCCTGTAACATCAGAAGCACGTGCGGCGCGTTTGGGTCAAAAACCTGCTGCGGTAACTGTATCAAATGCTGCAATTGTGAATGCACAAGTATTAGAAAGCTTATTGATCCAACAAGGTGTTGTCGCGATTGCTAAAGCTGGTTTAACTGCTGAGCAAGTTGCATTATTACGTGAAACTGGAGTGGTGGTCATTACTGATACTGCAACAGGTACGGATGCAAGTTTTGAAGTAGAAGCTGCTGAAGAATTGGCTGAGAAGATTGTGGAATTGGTTCGTCTTTAAGATTGACTGATTTAAAAAAACCCGCCTGATGGCGGGCTTTTTTATTTAAAATTTAATAACGACCACACTAGCCCTAATGAGCTAAGATAGAATGAACATTAACGATAAATTCGAGATATGATGAAAATAGTAGCGTATTTGCTTTTGATGTTCTTGACGGCGTGTATGAATGCTCCGATAGAACAAAAACAACCCAGTAAAGCCTGTTTAGAATACCAACAGATGATGACAGCGCCTATGCCTAGAGAAGCTATGCAAAAACTGCAAAAAAAATGCTTGGAATCTAAAGAATAGAGATTAACGGTAAAATTGAACTAAAAACTTAAAACATTTTCGTAGAGTAGAAAAGCTAAAAAATAAAATCATCGTTTAAAGTTAAATATTTTTTTATTGCTCATGAGTCTTGATTAAGATGGAAACTAATCCATTCTATTTAATATTCATTTACTAAGAAAAATTATTAAACCATGCCTCAAGGTTCAAAATTTTAAAGATATTGGATTAGTTTTGTGTGCTTGAAACTTGAAAAATATAGGAATAGTGATTGCATTGGTGCTAAATTAAATGAGATGAAATGATTAGGCACTACAATGAATAAAGCACTCCCAAAATTTCACCCCAAACATCTCAATTGGCTGATGCCGTTAATTTTGTCATGTTTGATGAGTGGTTCAATTTCTTTAATTAATATTGTAATGAATCGTGGATTTTTTGATGGGATCTGGGCGGTCTGGATAAAGACGTGGGCAATGTCTTGGTTAATCGCATTTCCATTGATCTTAATATTTTTACCTGTGGTAAGAAAAATCTTAATGCGTTTTGTAAAAACTATGCCATAGCCCTTGAATGAAAGGTTTGATTAGCATTTGAAACAACAATTATAAAATTCTATGATCTTGCAACTGTTAAAAAATCGGGATAATTTTGCAAGTCGATAAAAATTACAACCTAAGGATTGGCATGACATATAACTCAGTATTCAAGGAAAACTTATTTCAGAATCAGGTCATCATTGTGACAGGAGGTGGTTCTGGTATTGGACGTTGTACAGCTCATGAGCTTGCATCATTGGATGCACAAGTGATTATTACAGGGCGTACCCAAGAAAAACTCGATAAAGTTGTTGCTGAAATCATGCAAGATGGTGGCAGAGCCTATGGCATTGCTTGTGATAATCGTGATGAAGCACAAGTGAAAGCCATGATTAGGGAAGTAATTGAAAAATTCGGACGAATTGATGGCTTGGTGAATAATGCAGGCGGACAATTTCCAGCGCATTTAGAAAAAATCTCAGCCAATGGATTTGATGCTGTCATTCGAAACAATCTACACGCTACATTCTATCTTATGCGCGAAGCTTACAATCAATGGATGAATAAGCATGGTGGAAATATTGTCAACATGACTGCTGATATGTGGGGAGGTATGCCAAATATGGGACATTCAGGCGCAGCCCGTGCAGGGGTTGATAATCTGACCAAGACAGCTGCTGTCGAGTGGGGCAAATCTGGAGTTCGTGTGAATGCCGTAGCACCTGGATGGATTTTGTCATCAGGTATGGATACATATACTGGTGAAATGGCTGAAAAAGTGATTCCAAGTATGGCGGAGAAAGTTCCTTTGCAACGCATGGGAACAGAAGCTGAGGTGTCGTCAGCGATCGTCTATTTATTGTCTGAAGCGTCTAAATTTATATCGGGTGTCACGATAAGGATTGATGGCGCAGCTTCTCAAGGCACACGTATATTTCCATTAAGTCCGGCTGAGAATAATCAAGCCTATGATGGATTTCACCGTTCTTTTTTACCCGAAGTGATTCAAAATTTAAAAAAATAAGAAATGCCCAATTGAAGCTTTAAACTTAACAATTGGGCATGTAAATTTAAAGTTTCTTACTGAATCGTGACTGTCACGGGTTTACCGTACAGGGTGTAGCTATAATTCGGCACAATCGTGTATTGATAGCTCGGCATGACATAGGCTTTGCCTTTTTCACTAAACGTAATCGACTGACCATTTTTACTATATTTGGCAGAACCAGGCAGAACAATCATTGAATTAAAGTTTTGTGCTGAAGCCTTACCTATCTGAGTAACTTTTTCTCCACTAAAAACAACAGGCTGTCCCACTTTCGCAGTAATTTGACCTGGAGTATTGATCTTGACGACTAAATCAGAAGATTCATGAGCATAATCGGTGGTTAAGCCATGTGTTCCTTGTACATACATACGATTAAAATCATCTTTATTGGTACGGAATGTCCAAGGCCAGAAAGTTACGCCACGTAAGCTCGCCATTGACATTAACTCTTTGCTTAATCCTGCAAAAGACGGGTTAAATGTAGAAGAATATTTTTGAGTCGCGTCTAATATTCGACGTGTGTTTACAATATTGCTTTGTGCGTTCGGCGTACTCGTTAAGAAGCCTGTAGAAACACCCGGTAAGGTATTTTTCATCTGTAAGATTTGATCACCATTAAAACTGATGACAATCGATTGATCATAGGCATTGTGCTTATCTAAAAGTTCTTTAATCTTCGCTACAATTTCAGGCTTAGCACTTTTAATTTCGATGAAATTGGTCACATGGGGGTATTTTTTGACTGCAGCCAAAACCTCATCCATGGTTGGAACTGGGCGACCATTGGGAATCGTACGTAACTGACGAATTTCAGCTAAGGTCAGATCTTCAGTGTTTCTGCTATCACCTGTGGTACGTTTTAGCGTCCCGTCATGCATCAAGAAAACATGACCATCTTTCGATAGATAAACATCATATTCAACTGCATCAGCACCCACCTCAATAGCTTTGATTGTTCCTTCTAAAGTATTTTCATCCTCTAAAGCTGGAATACCACGATGGCCTGTGATGAGGGGTTTTCTTAACAGGGTATTCGGTGCCATCTGCTTCATAATGTTTTGGAAAACATCTGGCTGTTGTGTATAGATCCCATTAATCCCAGTGCTTAAAATATCAGCTGCTTTGAATGCATCAATGCCATCTTTTTGATCTGGATGAAGTGTGCTTGCCCAAGGTGTAATTAATAAGCGTTGTAGATGAGATACGACTTCTGATTGCACTAAGTGCGGCGGTAAAATGACAATTTTTGATAAAGAAGAATTGGTATTATGAGCAATTTTTACAATATCTGATTTACTATTGGTTAAACCAGATTGTTTTGAATAGTCGAGTGCTGTACGCAATACAGGGATTTCAACACGAGCTTTACGTAAGAGTTCAGGCTGATCCGACACCAAGGTGATATCAGCGAGATCATAGTTTTCTGTCAACGTTTTCAGATTACGAATTGTTTTTTCTGAATTGATCGTTAATAGCGGAATATGACGTCGTGTTGAATCATTTAAATAATCTTTTAAATGAGTAATTTTCTTTTGATCTTGGTTAAGAAGATTGAGTTGCTTATCCAGTTGATAGGCAACATGAGTTGCTAATGGAGCTGAGTTCAGTGTAGTTGCGCCAGCAGGCTGAGCGAGTGCTGGTGCCATAGAGACTGGCAATTGCTGATCGATTAGATCTGTAACTCGATTAGACTCTGGTAGGGCTTCAAGTTGCTCAGTCACTTTAATTGAATCTACACGCATCAAAGCGCCAGCTGTAGAAATGCCAATGCCACCCTGATTTAAATTGTAAGGTAGCGTGCTATCGAGTACGAGTTCATCATTAATATAATGGCGTACGCGTTGGCCATGTACGATGACTGTTGCTTTGTAGGTTTTATTTAACTCAAAATTCTCTTTATGTGCAGATTTCTGTAAAACATTCCATGTGTTGTTAGGTTGACGCATAGAAAGTTCAAGACCACTTGCAGCGGTTGCATCAACACGAAATGCGAATTGATAGTATGGAGTAAAAGCTGGATCAGCATATTGATCAGCGGCACGATAGATGATGCTACCCCAACGCCCGCCATTGTTATTTTCTAAGAAAGCAAAATCCATATCGATACGATAATTACGATGTTGCTGTAGTTCGTTTGGCAACATGATGGTCGTCATTTGTGTATCGTGCGCCGTACCATTGATGAGTAGTGCTCCATCTTTAACTTCAATATTCCCTGGATTGCTACGAAGTTGAGTCCAATTGTTTGGAATAGTAGTTAAAGCATTGAAATTTTCTTCAAAAAGTATTTCGGGTACAGGTACTTCAATGTCTGGTGTTTCTGGTTCAGGAGATGGATTAGGATTTTCCGTTTGATCTGGATTTGATACAGCATTTTTTTGATCATCATCGGAGCAAGCCGTTAAGCTTAATGTTAATAATATTGCTGACGTCAGTGTTGTAAATTTCATCATTAAAAAGTACTCGAAAAGTATGTCCCTAAGCGAGACACAATCTAAGTACATAAAATGACAATTCTATGGATTTGTCATAAAGTAAAAAAAATATTACATATTAAATATTTATGAAATTCATCAGTTTTAAATACTGTCGTGTTTAAGCGGTGAACATCATTAAAAGTCCAGTTGAAATCTTATGAAAAGATGAGGGAAAATGCGATTTTCGAAAAAAACCAACTCAGCGAACTGAATTGGTCTCCAAATATCAATGTGATGTGCTTATTGAATGGTCACAGTTACGGGTTTTGCATAGATGGTATAGGTGAAATTGGGTGCTATGGTGTATTGGTAGCTTGGCATGACATAGGCTGTACCACGTTCACTGAAACTCACAGATTGACCATTTAGACTATATTTTGCAGAGCCTGGTAGTACGAGCATCGTATTGAAGCTTTGGTAACTAGATTGACCCAGTTGCGTTAATTTTTGCCCAGCGATTTGTAAAGGTTGACCAACAGTTGCTGTTATTTGTCGTGGAGTTTTAATTTTGACCACAAAATTCGATGCATCTTGTGCATAATCTGTAGTCAACCCATGTGTACCTTGAATGTACATACGATAGAAATCATTTTTAATTAATCGGAACGTCCAAGGCCAGAAGGTCACCCCACGTAAACTTGCCAGATACATGACATCCTGATTCAAACCACTATAATTCGGATTGAATGTTGAAGAAAATTGTCGTGTTGTTTCCAAAATTCTTCGAATGTTTAGAAAAGTAGTTTGTTCCTTTGGTGGATATACCAATAAACCCGTTGATACACCTTTTAGAGTATTCTTCATTTCAAGAATTTGTTGCCCATCAAAACTTATGACAATCGCTTGACCATATGCATTATATTTATCAAGTAAATCTTTAATTTTTGAAATTATTTCGGGTTTTGCACTCTTAATCTCGATAAAATTGGTGACATGTGGGTATTTTTCAACTACTGCAGCCAATACTTCATCCATCGTCGGTACGGCAAGTCGCTGCACGGTCGTTTTTAGTTTACGAACCTCTTCGAGCGTCATGTTCTCAATATTTTTTGCGATACCCGTTGTGCGTAAAACCGATTTATCATGCATTAAAACGACATGGTCATCTTTCGTCAGATAGACATCATATTCCACGGCATCAGCACCAACTTCTATCGCCTTAAGAATACCTTCAAGCGTATTTTCATCAACTTGAGACGGGATTCCTCGATGACCTGTAATAAGCGGTTTACGAAGTAGGGTGTTGGGCGCCATTGAGCGCATGATGGAATGAAATAATTCAGGCTGATGCGTATAAATGCCATTCACTCCTGTCGTTAATATCTCAGCAGCTTGATAGGCATCAAGCTTAGGGCTGGTCTGTCCAGAAGTATTGTGGGTAAAACCTGCCCAAGGTGTGATCAATAAACGTTGCAAGTGTGCAACCAGATGAGATTGAACCAAATGGGCTGGTAAAATCACAATTTTAGAAAGTGATGTATTGGTTGCCTGTGCAATTTTCACAACACTATTTTGATCTGAAATCAAATTGAACTTTTCAGACCAATCCAATGCTGTACGGATTTCTGGAATCTCCACACGCGCTTTTCTTAATAGATATGGATCATCAGAGACTAGCGTGACATCACTAAAATCATAATCTGAAGACAAAGATCTTAATTCAGCCAGTGTGTTTTCAGAGTCGATATGCAGAAGAGGAAGTGTTCTTTTGGTTTGATCAGAAAGAAGACTTCTGAGATGCATCGAGGTCTTATTGTCGAAATCTTTTAAAAATAATTGTTCATCAAGTTGGTAAGCAATATAAGTGGCGGTATGAACGTTATCATTTGTTGATGAGTCGGCTGGTTGTGCTAAAGCGGGCGCCATTGCAACTGGATATTTGTGATCAATGACATCTGTGATCCGATCTTGAGTAGGGAGAGCATCAAGTTGTTCAATCACCCGTATTGTGTTGACCTTCATCAGCAATCCTGCTGCTGAAAGTCCAATGGCACCTTGGTTTAGGTTGGTGGGTAATTCACCATCAAAAACCAATTGATCATTCAAGTAATGACGAACACGTTGATCATGAACAACGACTGTAGCCTTATAAGGTGTATTTAAAGCAATGTTTGATTCGAATTTGGATGTATTGATGACATTCCATGTGTTATTTGAGCGTCTAAGTGCGAGTTCTAGACCATTATAAGCAGATGCATCTGCACGAATAGCAAATTGGTAGTATGGTGTATATTCAGGTTGAGCAAACACACCTGAAGCTCTATAAATAATACTTCCCCAACGAGTACCGTTATTACGCTCAAGGTATTCAAATTCTAACTCAATTTTATAGTTGCGAAGCTTTTGAAAATCCGAACTTAACATGATGGTGGTGGGTTTGGTTAAATCTTTGAGACCATCAATCAGTAAGGCACCCTCTTTAAATTGAATGCTACCTGGATTTGAAGGCAGAATATTCCAATCAGAAGGTATTGAATAAAATTCAGTAAAATCCAGATTTAAATAAGTGTTTGGTTGTGGAACATTGATCGGTGTTTCAGGTTCGAGATCTGGTGGTAGGGATGGTTTTGGATCTTCAGGCTGAATTGGTATGGTTGGCTCAGGAGTATTTGGTAAGGTTGATTTAGCTTGATCTTCCCCAGAGCATCCTGCTAAACCGAGCATGAGCGATAGTGTGACAACTAGAGTCTGCTTTATCATTTTAAAATTCTCGAGTGTACGATCCATGACGACCTTAAAATCTATGAAATTAAGGTTACAATTCCTTTGTAAATCAGAAAAATACGAAGCTTTGTTTATATTATTGAGTTATTTTAATATTCGTGTCTGAGGCAAGGTTCAAAATAAAAGATTTAAAACTTGCCATCCACCAATAATGATACGAATGATCCCCAAAGCGACGAACAATATCATTTCAAAAAAACAGAAAACTAAAAAAGTCCAACCTGCTGCACCATCCACTTTGCTCGCATCGTATTCAATGTATAGCAATAACAACACCAGCCCAATTTGGAAGTAGATCATCGCAATTACTGCTGAATCCCATGGAAAACTTAACAAAAAAGTCCAACAGATGATGACCAAGGCAGCAAAACTGCATGGCAAAATAAATTGCAGCAAGTAACGCATATTATTTTCCCCAAAAAATAATGATTCGTTTTCATCCTTATACATAAGTAATACAGGACTTTATCAATGCGATCAACTATGATGAAATTGATTGAAATGAATGAAAAGTATTGTAAATAAAGGATTTGATTATGGCACAAAGCATGCAACATGTGATCATTACTGAACCAGGCGGCGTTGAGAAGTTGGCTTATGAAACGGTTGATATTCCGCAACCTAAAGACAATGAAGTCTTGGTGAAAGTACATGCTTTCGGCATTAACCGTCCTGATATTTTACAGCGCCAAGGTTTATATCCAATGCCTAAAGGGGTCACACCTGTACCTGGGTTAGAGGTATCAGGGGAAGTCGTTGCAGTAGGGGCTGAGGTAAACGCCTATCAGGTGGGGGATCAAGTGTGTGGACTTACCAATGGTGGTGGTTATGCGGAATACTGTGTGGTGCCTGAATCTCAGCTGATTAATATTCCTGCAGGGGTGAGTCATATTCAAGCTGCTGCAATTCCAGAAACATTTTTTACCGTTTGGGCGAATATTTTTCAAATGGGCAAAGCTAAAGCGGGGGAAACGGCTTTAATCCATGGCGGAACCAGTGGGATTGGAACAACAGCATTAATGTTGTGTAAAGCATTTGGCTTAAAAACTTTTGCGACTGTTGGCTCAGATGAGAAAGTAAAAGCAATTCAAGATTTGACGCATGCAATTAATTATAAAACGGAAGACTTTGAACAGGTCATTCAGCAAGCGACGGAAGAAAATGGCGTAGATATTGTCTTAGATATGGTTGGAGCGCCTTATTTAGCCCAAAACTTGAATGTATTACGTCGTGATGGGCGTTTGGTTTATATCGCATTTCTTGGAGGAGCTAAAGCTGACGGCGTAAAATTAGGTCAAATCATGATGAAGCGTTTAACCATTACTGGCTCAACTATGCGTGCACGTACCACAGCAGAAAAAGCCAAAATCGCTCAAGATTTAAAGACACATGTTGCGCCGTTATGGGCAAAAGGTGAATGTCTACCGATGATTTATAAAACTTTTAATTTTGATGAGATTCAAGCGGCTCATTTAGCAATGGATGCAGGTGATCACATTGGTAAAATTGTGGTGAAAGTCTTGGATTAATCTCAACCACCTATGTTCGATTGAGTCAGCGCTGAGGATGAATAATCTGCTTCGTCCCAACAGACTTTAGATTATTCATCTGCTAACCAATTCTTAGACTGTTCATTGCTTGCGTCCAATCTTGGCAAGAACAGCGCGGACAATCTTGAAGTGGTTGTTGAAGTTCAGTACAGAATCCACAATGTGTACACGCATATATTACGCTAGGTTTTACCTTGTATATTGATTGAGCTTGATCTGGAAAAATTGGTAAGCCATATTTAACTTGCTCATCGGGATAAAACAAAATACTGAAATTCCCATCGGACTCTAATAGACCGACTCGAATTTGACCTAAATGCTCAACGGATTGACGACGCATTTCCGAAAAGAACTCATCATGCGACATATTACCTCGCTTGAATGCTTCAAGGACGAGCATGCCATCTTTTACGATGTAACAGGATTTACCTTCGACTAAGTCTTCGAAAGGCTGATATTTCATCATTAACCACGTTGTGGTGCGGTAAAGCAAGATGATCACACTCATGACGACTACGGCTTGAATTAAGGGTAAATCCTCCGTAAACATTGGATCTCCAGCAATCGATCCAAGACAAAGAATAATGGCAACTTCAAAGATGGAGAGTTGTCTAACCCCTCGCTTGCCAGTCAAACGAAGAAAAAGAATGATGAGTAAATACATCACCACACATCGGATTAAAATTTCGAAAACAAATACCCATGTGGTGTCGTAAAAAAAGATAGAAGCAAAATCCATTTGTTCCTCAATTTTCTAGGTGATTCTACTTAAGCTATCAAGCGCCAAAAAAAAGAAATACAGAATTATTGTCGAATTATTATGACTTTATGTAGATGTGGTGCGTGACTTGAATATTAAATCATGTTGTTTAAAAGATAGGGAGTGGAATTACAGTTGTTAATGTTAATCAGGATTTTGAATATATGAGATAAGGTTGGCATTTTTTATTCATTACAATGATCCGAAATGTTTGTTATGTATTTGTAATATTCTGTTATATTCTTATGGTTGCATGTTTCGGTGTTTAACCAAGAGTTAAGGTGTATTTTGGATTCATTCCGTAATCGCGTTCTGTTCATATTTGCTGGATTAACCATTATCCTTGGGATATGCGTATCGCTGTATATTGGAAATATCGCATCTCAGCACTTGGCTAAAGCCAGTGGACAGACCCTACATGTCGCAGCAAAAAATATCAGTAATGCCTTGGCAGCTTCTCTTGCCGAACGCGAGCGCGAAATGGTGCTGCTCAGCCAATCTCCATTCTTTTCAGAAGCAAGTCTAGATGATCCACGTGTTCGTACACGCTTGGAACAAGTCAAAAATGCGTATGTCTATTATGCTTGGATGGGGGTAACAGATTTAAACGGTGATGTTCAAATTGCTGCGGATGGTATTCTTGAAGGTGAAAACGTTTCTTCACGACCATGGTTTAAGGCAGGTTTACAGGGTACATACTTAGGTGATGTGCATGAAGCTGTGTTATTGGCAAAAAAAATTCAAGCTTTAAATCCTCATGAGCCGATGCGTTTTATTGATTTCGCAACACCAATCTATGATCCAAATACTCAAAAATTAAAAGGAGTGTTAGCTGCACATGCAGATTGGGAGTGGGCACGTCATATTCTCAATAAAGCATTATCTCAAACAGCATCTCAGCGTGGCATAGAAGTCTTTATCTTAAACAAACAGGGTGAACTGCTGTATCCATTTAAAAGTATTGGACGAGTCAAGCCACCTCAACTTAAAGTCAACGATGCACTTTATTATATTGATGATTGGAATGAAGGGCAGGATTTCTTAACCGCAAATATTGCGGTGGAGTCCGAGACTAAAAGTGATATTGGTTGGCATGTGGTAATTCGTCAACCTTTGGCGATTGCTTTGGCAGATATGCGTGATTTGCAGTTCAAAATCTTCCTGATTGGTTTATTCGTCTCGCTGTTTATCTTTTATGTGATTTATCAACTTGCCAATAAATTGAGCAGACCCATTGAGGCTTTAGCTAAATCGGCTTATGCGGTCGAACAGGGAGACGTGCATACGGCATTTCATAGTCAAAGCAGCATCCGTGAAATCCAAGGATTATCACATTCTCTACAAAGCATGACGCAAACCTTATTGGAACAGAAACAACAATTGCTTGAGGCAAACCAATCTCTAGAGCGTAAGGTTCAAGAGCGCACTCGAGCACTTGAATTGGCTAATCTTGAGTTGATTCGATTGTCACGACATGACGCATTAACAGGTTTACACAATCGCCGTGCTTTAAACGAACAACTTGAATACTTATTTGGTCAACATAAAAGAAATCAAATTGGCTATGCAGCACTTATATTGGATGTCGATTATTTTAAGCAAGTCAACGATCAATATGGTCATGATCAAGGGGATCAAGTGTTACAACAAGTAGCAAAAATCCTTGATCAAGCAACGCGTGAAACCGATTTTGTGGCACGTTATGGTGGTGAAGAATTTGTAATTTTATTGCCTGCAACACATCTGATGGGTGCGCAAGTTTTGGCAGAGAAAATTCGTACATTGGTGGAACAAGCTGTTATTTTGGCAGAGAAAACTTTGACCGTCAGTATTGGTGTCAGTGTGACTGATCTCAACGATGCTGATGCTTATGCCATTCTTAAACGAGCAGATCGACATCTTTATCAAGCAAAAGCCAATGGTCGAAATCAAACTGTGATCGATGCTTAAATAAAGCATCCACATTTTGTTAAACTCAGTATTCTCTCATTGGACTAAACACCTGACGTGACTTCATTCGAAATTCAATCCAGTTCTTCTGCACAACTTGTTCAAGATCATAAGCTACGGGTTTTGATTAATCAGATTGAGCAGCAAAAATTACAATTATCCGCATGGCAACACGCCCAAGAAGAAATTCGTACCTACACGCAGAAGAAACTTATTCCTGTCTATCGTGATGTTTATCAAGTGCTGTTTCAGCAATTACAAAGTCTATGGAATAGCCTAAGTCAAATTGATTTAAATAAGTCGTCTCAAAAGGTTGTGGAAGAGAAGTGTTTTAATTTGACCCAAATGTTGAGCAAATCAAATATGCTCAATGAAACTCAACTTGAGACAGTTGAAAAATTACATATTTATTTCGAACAGGTGTTTGCTCAACCACGAAATAAGCAAGATAAAAAGAACAACTTCGAATCTAGTCAAGCACCAGATGCTCATGGTGAACAAAATGATTCAACGATTGATGACGATTCGTTATGGGACAAAGCGCAGTATCAACAAGCAAGGCAGCAAGCCAAGCTCAAACGACAGCAGGATAAGCAAGCCCAAGCCGAAAAGATGGTAAATCAATCACTCAAAACGGTCTATTTAAAAATTGCCTCGATCATTCACCCTGACCGTGAACAAGATGAAGCTAAAAAAGCTGAGAAAACTGAGTTACTACAACGTGCCAATGAGGCATACGGGCAGGGAGATTTGTTCTTTTTACTCAAACTTCAGCTAGAAGTTGAACAAAGTAAAAATGGGTCAAATAAAGGATTAAGCACCGAGCAAGTCAAGTTTTACCAACAGGCTTTAGAAGCACAAAGCCAGTCCTTAAAACAGCAGATTCAGGAATTGATTGACTCGCTGGTGTGGTCAAATAAAGCCAAAATTGCGGTGCAAAAATCAAAAAGGCAACTCAATATTGCGGATTTATATAAGCAGATTGATGCGGATGTGTCAGTGGTGAAGCAACAGCTTAAAGCTGAAAAGCAACGGCTGTTGTATATGGGGAAAGAGAGTGGGTTGGAGATGTTGTTGGAGCATCAAGTCCTATAAATGTCACTTTTCTCCCTCTCCCTTTGGGAGAGGGTTGGGGTGAGGGTTAGTCATCTAAATCATTATCTTTTCCATTAGTTTTAGCTTCTATACCTTTCTTAAACATTTCTATTAACTCTTTTTTCTCTTCTGATAGATCAGAATGATCAGCAGAGTCAATTATGTTTGATATGCGTTGAATATCTAAAAAGTTTTCTACAGTATCAGCTTTAATTTTTTTTGAAATATTCGATATTGTATAAAAATCATTAGATGATCGAGTAACTTGAATCATGGTATCTAGTATTTGTAAAACTCCATTTATATCTTGAGTTTGTTTCTCGAACCAAGAGAGTACATCAGAAGAAGCCCCCCATTCTTTCCAACGATACATGAGTGAACGGAATGATAGTTTTCTTAGTAGAGCTTCAGGATTTGAATTAGCAAATTCATTTAATTTTTTAGTAAAATCTATTTTGAGTTGATCAAAATCAGAATCATCTAATAAAGTTTCACGATTTTTTTCTCTATTCTGATGTTCTGCAATTAGAATGTCATTAACGATTGAAAAAATTGGATTTTGATTGATGTAATCACCCAAAATTTTAGATCGTAAATGTATATCTTCTATGTCTTCTAAACACCAAGAACATAATCTGAACAAATAGATTTGTGGTGAAAAACCAAAAAATTTACTTGATTTGCTATTGATTTCATCGCCAGCATCTAACATTGCATATATATATGATTTGAAATTTTCTTGCGGAACTTTTTTGCTATATGCTTCAAATTTTGATAGAAAATCTTCTGCTAAATTTCTTGCATCCAAGGCAAGAATTTTTTCTTTAAGTTTCTCTCTATCATTGGTTAGTTCTAGGAAATTTATAAAGTCTGACGTAGAAAAATTTTCGCTATCAAAACTAAGTTTGAAATATTTATCAAAGTGATCTTTATGGCATACCCTGAGTTGAGTAAACCATTCTTGATATGAACTATAATCATGATAATAATTACTTATGATCCACTGAGTAGTAGGTGTAGTGGTTTAATAAAGTTGGACACTAAATTAGGTGATAATGTATTCACCAAAGAGGTGCTCAATGAAAACAAGACGAACATTCACTCC
>NZ_JBWYIN010000015.1:0-99643 GCF_056779765.1 Acinetobacter sp. 24-47-62 | reverse complement strand
AATCACCATTACCTGCGTTGTTGTTGACGATCACTAAGTCTTTAATACCGAGTTCAATTAAGCCATCGATGAGTTCAGCAGGCTGACCTGCAGTACCAAACCCACCAATCATAATGGTTGAACCGTCTTTAATTTGGGAAAGAACTTCTATAATTGAATTCAAACTTTTATTGATCATACGACTTCAAATTTTGGTAATCCTTTCACAATATTGTATTCAACTAATGTCACCACATTATTCACTTTATGCAAACTTATTGTTCTCTTTGTTAGAACAAACTTTTGATTGTTTTGAAATAATATAGGCTTTTTCTACATTTAGGATTTTAAGGTATGGACAATATTCAAACAGTCAAGGCACTTGAAAATCTTCGATTTGAATCACTTATTGCGAAAGACTATACAACATTTCAAAATCTATGCGATGAAAATTTAACCTATATTCATAGTAGTGGAAAACAAGACAATCTGTTCTCTTACGTGGAGAAATTAAATAATTCTTTTTATGTTTTTCAAAATGTGAATTATGACATAAAAAATATTGTTGAGTTTAATGATACAGTTCTTGTGTTTGCCGATCTTGAAGCCAATTTATTAGTACAAGAGCAGCCAACTTTACTGGTTAATCGAACATTATCTGTTTGGAAAAAGACCTTAGAAGGTTTGAAATTATTTGCGTATCAGCCCACGCCAATTAAGTAAAATCCAAACATAAAAAGAGGGGCTATGCCCCTCTTTTTAAAATTTACGAGTTTTAGAACTTACGACTATAAGTTGTAAAGAAGCGGTTTTCCTTATAATCCCCATTGAGATCATTTTTATAGTTTAAATTTAACCATTGGAAACCTACACCCTTGAGCTTACCTTCATTGACACGGTAATTCAGTATAAGATCGAGCTCACTTTCATCGAAGCCTTTTAGTCCATTAATACTATAGTCTTGACCATCGACATAACGTACCAAGACATTAAGTCCTGGCACTAACCAACTTGCATTATGATTGAATGTGAAGTGATAAGATAATTCATTGGCTTTGTTAAATGTCCCTTGTGTCCAGTTTACATAACTTAATACAGGGACAGCTCCATCTAGCATAGGGAAGTCACTGTCCCCTTCAATTTTTTGTACACCAAAACCAAATGTGTTAGGACCATAGCGCACTTCTTGTAAAATGGCATAATATTGGTTATCAATATTACCAAGACGTTGTTCACCCTGCTCTTCGGTATAATAGTATCTAAGTTTAGTGTTTAAATGAACATCATCATATTGTGTCTTGTACTGTAGTCCCAATGAATATTGGTTATATAGATCCTCTAATTCACTGGCAAAGATTTGTGTTTCGAGTTTATCGTTAAACGCCTTGTGTTTTAAATCTAAATATGCCAAACCATCTGAATCTTGTTTCGCGACTGATATTTTTCGAAACTTCTCTTCATTGCGTGGTGAGAATTTATCTAAATAACCTATATCAACTTTTAATTGATCATGCCATTGCCCTGAATACACGACCCCATGAAAAGTAGTCAGTAACTGACGGCTATAGTCTACCGTAGCCAATGGTGTATTCACCCATTGCTCCCCCCAACTCAGGTAATGCTGCTTATGTTTGACACCAATTGAGCCAGCAACCTTATGATACTCTGAGGCTTGTTCCTGTGTAACAGGATCAAAAGGCAAAATCATATCGCCACGATGTTTATCTGAACTTAAACGCTGCGCATATTGTAGCGAGCCTGTCACCGTTAAAGCGGTATCTTCTGTCAGTTTGTGCTGCGCATCTGCTTTTGCAATGATGCCTTGTGTCCAACTGCCAATAGAAGGCTTAGCAGGATCATCGAAATCACGCTCTGCATATAAGTTTTTAAGTTGAATATCAAGGTTTACATCTTTCGCCAAGGCGAAGTTTGCCGTTGCAGCCATGGCACAAACCAATGGCGCAATTAAAATATGTTTATTCATATTTAATCCATTAAATTATTTGATCTTTTTGATCGTCCTGAAACCAACATGGCTAATTCCTAAATCAATTTCTTGCGCATGCCGTGCTGATGCGCGATAGCGCATACAGTAGTTGGCCGCACATAAAAATGATCCGCCTTTGATGGTGTAGCTTTTATGACTTGGCTGATTATGGGTATTGAGTTGTTGCATCCCCATATGATCATCATGTGAACCAATAAACGGACTATTGGTGTATTCCCACACGTTACCGATCATGTCATACAGACCAAAGCCATTGGCTTTAAAGCACCCCACAGGCGCTAATTCAGAAAAGCCATCTTTGTTTTCATTTTGATATGGGAATTGTCCTTGCCATACATTCGCGTTGATATGATCTAAATCTGCACTGACATCGCGTTGTTGGCTAAACCCTTTGGCTGCGTATTCCCACTGTTCTTCGGTAGGCAGTTCTCTACCTAGCCAATTTGCATAGGCAATGGCATCTTTGAGGGTAATCATACGCACAGGTTCATTGGGTTGAATTTTACGTGTACTATCAGCTCCCCAAGGTTGTTGCCAATTGGCACCCTTTGTTAAAAACCACCAACCTAATTCAGCAACTTGTGCTTCAGGTGCGGTAAAAACTGCGGCTTCACCCTGTTGCTCTGCTTCAGTGATATACCCTGTTGCTTCTACAAAACTTTTAAATTGTGCATTGGTGACTTCCGTGGCATCAATCCAAAAATCATCCACTTGACGTTCACTTTGATATAAAGCGCGTTCTTCTGGATAGGCTTCGTTATTCCCAATTTGGAAACGACCGCCTGTAATTTTGACCATGCCAGCTTCGGGTTTCTGTTGCCAACCTTCTGGTAAACCCGAATATTGTTGGCATTGTTCAACGCTCCCTAAAGGCAGACTCACTTCAATAGGCTCTTCTGATAATTTTGATGATGATCCACATGCAGTCACCAATACACTTGATGTAAGTAATACTGATTTTAAAATTTTCATCATCCTTAATTATCCTTATAAAGTATTGAAGTAATCCTATCTTCATCTTATATCTATATTTGTATAGGTCATTTCAAATTGAATACCTATACTAGACTTAGAAATACAGTGCTCATCCTTGAGCCAATAACCGATAACAAAGCTTATCTCTAGGAGATCAGAGCACTCTTTATCGGTTATTTTCCTTTTATGTCTTTGCATTGCGCTGGTATACAAAGTACATCTCTAGACATCAAACATCATGTAAATCAATTGCTGATTGATTTACCTAAATTTTTTAAGAACTCAGGTTGGATACACGTATCATAGAAGCAGTTCATTTGACCGTATTTGTAACGCACTGGTGCTTCTACTACACCCACACGTTTCGCATACTTATCCCACTCTTTGCTTAGCTCTTTCACTTTTTTAGGGTTTTCAAGTGCAAGGTTAACGCTGTAGCTTGGGTCTGCTTTACGGTTATACAATTCCCATTCACCTGTACCATATGGAGGAACTTGAAGCTGTGCTGCCCAATCACCTTTATACAATGCGCGACGTGTATTGAATTCCCAACCTAAAGCGCGCTCAGGTAAGGCTTTATTTTCAAATACAGGTAGGAATGAACGCCCTTCCATTTTTAACAACTTTTGACCATTGAGTGTCTTCGGTCGTTTTGCACCCGTTAATTCAAGAATCGTTGGTACAAAGTCAATCACGTGCATGGTTTCTGATTGGATTTGACCAGCTTTAATTTTCTCTGGGTAACGGATGACCGCAGGTACGTGTATACCACCATTTGATAAAATACTCTTGAAATATGGTAATGGCGTTGATGCAACTTGCGCCCATTGTGGACCTAAAGTCACATAAGAGCCTTTTTTACCCATGTTTTCAAGGCTGTTGTCAAAGGTCGTATCTACCCATTCACGGATACCATTTTTATCTTCAGTCGTGCCTAATGATTCTGGTGTAGCCGACTCTGCACCATTATCCGACATGAATAAAATCAAGGTATTGTCTAATTCACCTGTCTTTTTGAGATAATCAATCACACGACCGATGTTATGGTCCATGTTGTCAATCATCGCCGCATAGATCTGCATGGTTTTCACTTGATCTTGCTTTTGCGCTTCGCTCAATTTATCCCATGCTGGGAATGCATCCATTAATGGGTTATTAACCTTGGTGCCTTTAGGCATAATGCCAAGCTCAATCATACGCTCTAAACGTGATTGACGAACTTGCTCATAACCTTCTTTATAGAAGTTTTCATACTTTTTCAAATATTGGTCTGGTGCTTGTAAAGGCCAATGCGGTGCTGTAAATGCCAAATAACCAAAGAATGGTTGATCTTTTTTACGGTCATTTTCTAAATATGAAATTAATTTAGAGGTAAAGAAATCACTTGAGAAAAACTCTTCTGGCAAGGTCGCATCTTTACCATCTTCTAGGTAACGCGCCTTATAGTTGCCTGGGAACATTTGGCTCGCATCCATGTGTGCTGCACCACCCGGCATTAAAGTAAATGAACGATCAAACCCACGTGCTTTAGCATGGCTATCTTCAGTTGCACCTAAGTGCCATTTACCTGTTACAAAAGATGCATAACCTTCAGTTTTTAAAATTTCAGCTAAGGTCATTACACGGTTATTTAAACGACCTTCATACCCCGGCTTACCTTTTTGTTCTGGCTGTAAATATTCAGCCATTGTACCGAAACCTGCTTGGTGGTTATCGTTACCTGTTAAAAGCATTGAGCGCGTGACAGAACATGTCGGGCCTGTGTAAAAGTTAGTGAGTACTGCACCTTCTTTTGCCAACTTTTTAATATTTGGGGTAGAAATTTCACCACCAAATGGCTCAGTGTCTGAAAAACCAAGGTCATCTGCAACGATCACCAATATGTTTGGTTTTTTAATTTCTGCGGCTTGTGCCAATGACATGCTGAGTAAAGTCGGCACAAATAGTGCTGCCATTGCTAATTTTTTCATCACCATAACAATATCCTTGAGTTGTGTGATTGAGCAAAATCCTTGCTTATTGAGAATTTAACGATAAAACTTGAAGAGAAAAATCGCTTCAAACCGAATTAACTATTCATGTTCTCCGAACAATCTTGTAGATAAATCCCACCATTTTCAACGACTATCGGCTCTGCCGTGAGTTGTCGCGATTTACATGGGCCATCCACGCAAAGTCCTGTTTCAATTTCAAACATTGCCGAATGATGGGCACACATAATCCAGCGGTGGTCATAGGTAAAAAATTGACCTTTGGCGTTGTCTAATTGCACAGAAAAATGCGGACAGATGTTGTGGTAGGCATAGTAATCTTGTTGTTTTTTAATCAAGACCAGATCAAGATTCTTTTGCAGAGGATGCGCAACTTTTTTCGTGGCGACATCCTCTAGCTCTACAATTTGGCAAAGCAAGATTTTTTTTGACAATTTGCTTTACTCCTTGCTGAGTACAAATTGATATTCGATGTGATAGTACGCCGAAGAAATATTAAATTTTTCTTCTATTTCAGGGCTATATTCACAGTAATGATAATTAACAATCAACGGTGCTTTGACGCCAAAAACTGTGTCTGAGCTTAGATAGGGATCATTTTCAATAAACAGATGTGTGACCAAATCATGGTGTCCTGCTGCCTGAATTTTAAAATGAATATGTGCAGGTCGCCAAAAATGACGTTCGGCAAAATTCAGTAAAGTCCCGACAGGGCCATCGGATGGAATTTGATAGCTGACAGGTAAAATGCTTTGAATGGCATATTCACCTTGTGCTTGGCTATAAAACACACCACGTAAATGATCAATTTCCTGCTCGGGGTCTTGACCTGAATACATACCATTATGAGCAGTCTGCCAAATATCAATTTTAGCATTTTCGATTGGATTTAAATCTTGATCCACAATCCGACCCGTGATCAACAGGGGCAATTGCCCTTCATCCAACGTACTAAAAATGGCACTTCCATAGTCCCGTACAGGCATATCTGGTAAATAAAAGGGTCCAAATACCGTACTTGGCGTTTGCTGTTCATGCCGATGATGATTAATTTCATCCACCAACATCGACACCCCAAGCACATCTGACAACAAAATAAATTCTTGTCGTTGTGCGTGGCATTTCTGACCCGTTTGCGTCAGAAAGTCGATCGCAAGTGCCCACTCGTCTTGAGTCAGCTCTACGTCTTTGACATAGTGATGTAGACTTTCGATTAAACGTGTGAGTAGCAATCGTTGGCGCGTATTTTCAATATTAGAAAAACTACGCACCACCTCTTGAGTGAGTTGTCCCATGGCACCTCCCTTGTTTATACGCCACCACAATTATTGTGGTGGGAGTCCTTGATAAGCGCGTTGTAACAATGCTTCTAGCTCTGGGTAATCGTATGCGCGTGGGTTGTAATACGGGCTGTCACATACAATACGTGCAACGGTTTGTGGGCCATCTTCAGGTAAACCAATGTCTTTGAGTGCCATTGGAATATTGAGCTTTTGATTTAATGCATAAATCAATTGTCCAACCTGTGTATGGTCTTCGCCACCTAAAGCTTGTGCCAATTTGGTCATCGCATCAACATCAGCATTACGGTTGTAATGTACCGAGTAAGCCAAACTAATCGCATGAGCTTCGGCATGTGGCAAGTTGTATGTTCCACCTAAGGTATGGCAAATTTTATGATGAATCGCCATGCCGACAGAACCCAAGCAAATACCGGCTAACCATGCGCCATACGTGGCTTTTTCACGTGCGCTGATATTGTGTGGATCTTGCACAATCTGTGGCAAGGCTTCACTTAATGCACGGATAGACTCAATCGCCATTAACTGAATAATCGGGTTTTTATCCTGTGCATACAGTGCTTCAATGGCATGTGCCATCGCATTCATGCCTGAACATGCAGAGATTTTGGCAGGTAAAGTCAAGCTTAACTCAGGATCATAAATCACCACTTTTGGTAACACTTTTAGATCTTTACCTGTCGTTTTTAAACGATTTTCTGTCAGACCATAAACGGTCGTCATTTCACTACCCGCATAGGTGGTCGGAATCGCGACAATTGGTAAAGCTGTTTTAAGCGCAATCGCTTTGGCTAAACCGATGGTAGAACCACCACCTAGTGCCAAACAGCAATCCACCCCAAGACGCTCTGCCTCAGCAATGGCTTGATTTGCCACTTCTACAGGCACGTGCATCACCGCTTTTGGATGCACACCCACACACAGCTCACCGAGCTGTGTTGCGAGTTTTTGACCATCTTGTTCTTGTTCAGGTGTGGTGATAATCAATACAGATTGATAACCATATTCTTTTAAAATTGATGCAGTTTCTTTTAAACGTCCTGCACCAAAATGTACATTAATAGGTAACGCTTTATAATTAAAAAAATTCATTATTCACCTCGCTGAAAATGCGGTGGAATTTTCGCATCTACGTTTACCCAAATTGATTTAGCTTCGGTGTAATCATGAATCGCTTCAAAGCCCATTTCACGACCATAACCTGACTTACCGACACCACCAAATGGACTACCCGGGCTCACACGTTTATAGCTGTTAATCCAGCACATACCCGCTTTAATCTTACGTGCAAATAAATGTGCACGATGGATATTCTGCGTCCATAAGCCACTGCCTAAACCATATTCAGTACAGTTTGCAATTTCGAGTGCCTCAGCATCATTTTTAAAACGCAGGACGGTGACAAATGGACCAAATACTTCTTCTTGCGCCACACGGTCATGTGGTTTTGCTTCAACAATCGTTGGTAAAACGTAATAACCATTTTGTAAGCTAGGGTCAGATGGTACTTCACCACCGAGTAACACACGTCCACCTTGTTCTTTGGCAATTTGCGTATACGACAATACTTTATTGCGATGCGCTTCTGAGGTTAAAGGACCCATTTCTGTTGCAGGATCCATTGGATCACCCAAACGAATAGATGATGCAAGTTTGATGAATTTTTCTAAGAATTCATCTGCAATATCTTCGTGCAAAACTAAGCGAGAACCTGCGATACATGCTTGACCTTGGTTATGGAAAATTGCCCATGCCGCACCATTTACAGCAGCATCAATATTGGCATCTTCAAATACAATATTCGCGCCTTTACCACCTAGCTCAAGTTGTACTTTTTTCAGATTGTCCGCAGAAGCATGGATAATGCCCTGACCAGTTAGCGTAGAACCTGTAAAGGCAATTTTTCCAATTTCAGGATGTTCCGCTAAACGCTGTCCCGCAGTTTGACCAT
The DNA here is from genome assembly GCF_056779765.1 of Acinetobacter sp. 24-47-62. Taxonomy (NCBI): domain Bacteria; kingdom Pseudomonadati; phylum Pseudomonadota; class Gammaproteobacteria; order Moraxellales; family Moraxellaceae; genus Acinetobacter; species Acinetobacter sp. 24-47-62. Next base: position 91,438 of record NZ_JBWYIN010000015.1, on the reverse strand, counting down.
AGCCTGGCACTACGTTTACCACACCATCTGGGAAACCTGCTTCTTTAATTAATTCTGCAATTTTAAGGGTAGATAATGGGGTGATTTCTGAAGGTTTTAACACCACTGTATTCCCTGCAGCCAATGCAGGACCAAGTTTCCAACTGGTAAACATCAGTGGGAAGTTCCAAGGTACAATTTGCCCTACTACGCCAATTGGTTCACGTACCACATAGTTTAAGAAACCTTGTTCTACAGGAATTACCGTCCCTTCAATTTTGTCGGCAATACCACCAAAATAACGGAAACAAGCCGCTGTTCTTGGTACATCTAAACGTCTAGAATCACGAATAGGATGCCCTGTATCTAAAGATTCTAACTGCGCTAATTCTTCTAAATTTGCTTCAATTAAATCTGCTAATTTTAACAATAAACGCCCACGCTCTGCTGCTGGCGTTTCAGCCCATGCTGAAAATGCTTGCTTAGCTGCTTCAACAGCCAAATCTACATCCACAGCTTCAGCTGCTGCAATTTGAGTAATGATTTCTCCATTTGCAGGATTCAGTACGTCGATAGTACCGCCATTTTTTGCCGGCACAAATTGACCGTTAATAAATAATTGAGTATTCATATTAACCTTAATTTTAAAAAAAAGAGGGCGAATTCTCGCCCCACAAATAGAGAGAATGATTTAGAAATCGATTGGATATGGAGGTAGCTCACCGCTTGCATATTTTTCTGGCAAATCAGCTGTTGCATTTTCCCATACCAAAATCATCGAGCGTTTTGTCGCATAACCTTGGTGACGAATATTGGCTGGCATTGCACAAATATCACCTGGTTTCATTTCAATACGCGCGATAGGTGAGCCATCTTCTTTATCGGCAATGTTCCATGTCATTACATCTGAGAATTGTAAGAACCACTCTACGCGGTCATTGCCATGGAAAATTGGTAAAATATACTCTTCAGTCGTTGGGCAGAATAAACTTGCTTTACACACCGATGTTACCGATGGATTCCATGTCACATCTGACCTAGACAAGTACTTAAACAAATTAAAACCACTTAATTGACCTTCGAAACCCGGCTCACAATGCACTAAAGGCTCATCTTGATCGACATCTAAGAAATGACGATTTACAGGCAAATCATCACGTAAAGGTGAATCGCCCTCCAAACCTGGCATACGTTTAGTCGCTACACGGTAACGATCAATAGCAGCACTGTTATTGCCATTTTTACGACCAAATGCACTGCCCGTTTCTTCAGGTGCTGCAAATGGGTCAAAACCTTCATTTACCCAATCATGTAAAATTGCTTTAAACGTTGCCATAATTTTAGGTGTTTGGAAGTTTTCTACATAATCCACACCTGCCGCTTTTAATACGCCATTAAAGGTACCGGCGTAAAAATCAACGCTGCCATAATGGTTTTGCGTACCAATCACATGGTCAAAGTTCACCCAACCATAGAAAAAGCCCCACGCTACATCACGCATCACTGCACGTAAAAATGCATCAGCAGACATTAAATGTGAATGTTCTTTGCCCTCAACTTGCCATGTGATTTTTGCAAAATATTCATCCCGGCTAATCACAAAATTACCTAATTTAAAAGATTGATAACCAGTGATTGGATTAGTATCGATAACATCTACGTGTTCAATTTGAGCGATTTGATTCATTGCCTTCTTCCTTGAATATGATTATTTCAAACAAATGTCTGACCATTTTTCTAATGAAAGTGGCCCTTGAATTGTTTGAACCAATAAAACTGATGTTGTTGCAGCATCAAAGCGGTATGCAGTACCCGCAGGTAGAATCGCTTGATGACCTTTTTTCAACACCACGTAGCCCATTGGCACACCATCTGGCTGCTCACCTGCAAGTTGTGTTCCTTCAATTTCAGCATCTAATGGATTTTTCAACTTTAAAAACTCAATACGAATCTCACCATCCATCACAATCACAAATTCATCATGTGATGCTGTGTACCAAGGTGACTGTCCTTCTGCACGTACTGTTTCAATCACATATTTTTGATTTAACCCAACAATGGTCTTATCATAAGACTGTGCTTTTTCAGCAACCTCAAACACATTCGAAAAAGCATAGTTCGTTGCCTTTCCCTGAATGATCTGAATTGACCCTTTGTCATACTGCTTTAAACTGCCAAACTTTGTTGTATAAGCATTCATTGTTGTTTCCTTTAACAAATTTCCTGTTTTAAAATTAAGATAAAAATAACTCCACAACAATGAACTCTTCCCCGACATGAAAGTTCGTAATTTACGAACAATCATGCGAAAAATAACAACCTATAATGAGATTCCCCATAAAATGATTAACTATCGCTACACACGCATAATTATTGTTATTAGGAAAAATAAATATGGAAATTCAAAAAAAATGGGACACTGCCTATGAATGGAAGATTGTCCTATTACTAACTTTGGGCTTTGGATTAGTCGGACTAGATCGCTGGATCATTGCCCCATTGTTACCCTCCATCATGAAAGACCTCTCATTAAACTATCAGGATGTTGGTTTAATTTTTGGAGCATTAGGAATCACTTGGGGAATCTGCGCTATTTTTGCAGGGCGTTGGTCAGATAAAATCGGCCATCGAAAGATTCTTCTCATTTCTTTAATAGTGTTTTCTTTAGCATCTGGTTTTACAGGTGCTGCAATGGGTCTCACGAGTTTAATTTTTATTCGCGCCATTATGGGTGTATCAGAGGGTGCTTTCTGCCCTGCAAGTTTTGCAGCGACCGCTGTCGCAGCAAAACCATCACGTCGTGGAACTTTACAAGGTTTACAGCAAAGTGGCTTTGCTTTATTCGGTTTAGGTTTAGGCCCAATTATTGCCACACAGCTATTGTTGATTTTACCTTCTTGGCGTGAAGTTTTTCTAGTTGTGGCAGTGCCAGGCTTTATTTTAGCAATTTTCTTATTCCATATTTTGCGTGAACCTGAACAAACACAAGGTGGACAACTTCTCATTACTGAGAAAAAAACCGAACTCAAAAAAGATGTTAACTGGTGGGCACTTCTTAAAACACGCAACATCTTTTTAAGTATGTTGGGTCTGTTCTGCACCATGTCTTGCGTATTTGTCATTAGTGCGATGTTACCGCTGTACTTAGAAAACCACCTTAAATTGAATGTTCAACAAATGGGCTTTATTGTATCTGCCATTGGTTTTGGTGGTTTCTTAGGACAATTCTTAGTACCTGCCGCTTCTGATTGGATAGGTCGTAGAATGAGTTCTATCCTGAGTTTCATTGGTTCTACTGTATTTATTGTTTTGTTTATGAATGCACCAACATCTGTAGCTAGTCTATTTACACTGCTATTTGCATTGTCATTTTTTAGCCTGGGTCTGATCGCACTTTTATCTGGTCCAATTGCAGCAGAATCTGCACCTGCTGGCTTAATTGCCTCTGCTATTGGCTTAGTGGTGGGTACAGCTGAAATTTTTGGTGGTGGTGTAGCACCTGTACTTTCAGGCTTAGTTGCACAACATTATGGTATTGAAAATATTTTCTACCTCAGCTTAATTGGCACAATTGCAGGTATTGTCATCAGCTTATTTATTAAAGAAACCGCACCACGTAAAACAGTCAAACACACCGACATAGAAGCAAAATCTTTAAACCCATAAGGTCGTAAAGCTTTAAAAGCGCTATCCTTGTGATAGCGTTGAAGCTATTAAACATGTAACAAGAATTTATCCCACAAGCGTACGACTTACCTTATGAAAATAATAATTTTTGTTTAGTTTTTGATGGTGTGATAAGAAAAGCCCCAGAAACACCTGCAACACACAACAGTACTGCTGAAAGCAAATATGCCTGTATATAGCCCGATAAAGGAACTGTCGAATGGTCAATCAACCACCCCGTCACCAAAGGAGAAACAATACCAGCAAATGTGGCTATCGCATGCACAATCGCCAATAGCGCTCCTCGTTGTCGAATAGGCGTAATTTCAGCAATAATCGTAGGACCTAAACTAAACGCGAGATTTGGAAATGCAAAGCCTAAAGCAAGTAATATAAATCCGATAAGCATGCCATGGTCATAACTCACAGCTAATAAAGTGCATATTCCCCCCAATAGTACAAATGTACTCAGCAGCAAAGCACGACTATAACGACTGTTAAAACCTTGATTAACCAAATATTGAGAAAAAAATGCCCCTCCCATACTCATTGGAATTGTAATCAATACAATGGCAGATACCCAGACGCCCATATTTAATGCATTAATCCCAAAACCAACTTTTAAATAGCCTGGCAACCACGTCAATAAAAGCGTTAAAATCCAATAAGCTGAAAATGATAAAAAAGCCACACCCAGAGTGGTTCGGTTAAAAATTAAAGTTCTATAACTCACATGCAGAACATTTTCACTGATTAAGCTGCCTGGCTGTACCACCAGTGGTCCTTCTTTACCAATCAAACACCAAAAAAATAGCCATATCATTCCAATTAGACTTAAAAATAAAAATGTACTTTTCCAGCCGTAGGTTGAGGTAATCCATGCCAAAACAGGTGCTGCACAAATAATCCCTACAGGCCCACCTTGTGAAATAAGCGTGGTGACAACATTGCGTTTTTGGTCAGGAAACCATGTATATAAGGCATGAATTGCAACAGGATAAGCAGGACCCTCACCTATACCCAGTAAAATTCGACAAATAACCAACACACAAAAAGAGGGCCATAAAATAATAGGAATCTGTACAACAGACCAAATAAACACCAATAAAATAATAATCCATTTGGTTGGATATTTATTGGCTAAAAAGCCAAAAACAATCCCTGATATAAAAAAGAAAAAGAAAAAACTGCTCGCAATAAATCCATATTCAGAGGCGGTTAAATTTAAATCATTGATCAAATCAGTTGATACAATACCTAAAACTGCTTTATCTGCAAAATTAATTACCATGTACAAAAAAAGCATAAAAACAATTGATTTATTTGATTTTTTTAAAATTTCCTTATACACAGCAAATGAACCTTTTTTTGAATCAATTATAGTTATTAAACTTACTATCATCTATTTAAATTTAATTTGATGAGAACTTTTTATTACAAAAATAGATCTCTTTCATAAATCAAAAAAAGATCTACCCCTTGCTGATTATTTGTACCGAATAATTTTAAATATTCATGCATAATTTGCGAATGAAATACATCGACTCAAAGAAGCTTTCTGAAACACAGTTTAAGCGATATCTCATGGTCAACCTTTGATTTAATGACTGAACAGCTAAAAATGCTTGTAGCTGCTAAAGGTAGACCATCTAAGTTAAGTGTAGAAGATCAAATCCTCCTGTGCTTAAGTTATTGGCGTGAATATCGAACATTGTTTCATGTCGCAACGAGTTATGGTGTGTCAGAGCCTACTGCTTCAAGAATCGTCCGCCACGTAGAGGATTGCCTGATCAAGTCCAATCTATTTAATTTACCCAAGAGCTTGCCTGAAGGCGAAGGTATCTACTGGAATATGGTGATCGTAGATGCCACAGAAATTCCAATACAAAGACCTAAAAAAACAGAAGAAAAGCTATAGTGGTAAGAAGAAAGCTCATACTTTCAAAGTACAAGCCATCATCCACTATAAGACTCAGCAAATTCTGAGTTTATGCACGATTCGTGGTGCAGTACATGATTTCGAGCTCTTCAAACGCAACCTGAATCAAATTCCTAAAGGGTCTTTTATCCTTGCAGATAAAGGCTATCAAGGGATTTATACGGTGTATCCAAATAGTCTATTTCCATAAAAAGCAAAAAAGCACTGTAAACTAGATCCCGAGCTAAAAGTTTACAATCAAGAAATCAATAAAAGAAGAATAGGGATTGAGCATGTATTTGGGACTTTGAAGACCTTCAAAATCCTTGCTGAGCGATATCGCAACCGTGGCAAAAGATTGGGATTAAGATTCAGTTTAATCGCAGGGATTTATAATTTAGAACTGAGTAAAAAATGATTTATGAAAGAACCCTAATATCTAAAAAAACATTTTGTGAGTGATTTGATAAAAATATTTTGTGGTAAGAATCACAAAAATTAAGCGCGACAACTGAAATGCCACAATGATTGGGACTGACAAACCTAATACTTTTGCCATTAAGGACATTTCAGCAATCCCCCCCGGAGACAGTCCAAGTAATAGAACTTTTTCATCCACTGAAGCCCATTGAATGAGTCCAAGAACAAATAAAATTGAGAGCATCAATGCCAATAAATTAAAAAGAATCGTGAGCAATAAAAAACGTTTAGTGTCTTTTAAAAAGCCAAATGGAAATTTACTGCCCAATGACCAACCGATACAGAGTTGTCCAAATGCAATCAACCAATTAGGCAAACTATGCTGAAGCATACCGATGTAAGACAGCAAACCAATAATTAAAATCGGGCCTAATATCCAAGCATTCAGCACATTGAAATGCTCAAATAATTTTGCGATGCCTAAAGCCAATAAAAAAATCAAAATGGTGGAGCCCACATCAAAATGCTGCACGGTTATCACTGTTATATGCCAATCAACGCCCAAATAAAGGCTCATAAAAATGGGTAATAACACAACTAGAATCACAATTCTTAGGCTATGTGTGGCTGCAACTTTATCGACCTGTGCTCGATGTTTTTCAGCAATATTGACCATTTCACTAGCACTACCAATCGCTGATGCAAACCACGCCGTTGACCAATCTAGGCGATTAAAAAAATATTGAAGAGTCGCTAAAATTAAATTCAGCACGATGGACCATAAAATACCCATCAAGATAAATATCCAATAAATCGATAATGCTTTCACAAGCGCCGGTGTGAAATACAGCCCCAAAACCATACCAATAATCACTTGCCCTGTCTGAGGCCAGCGGACGTGACATGGATTAGATATCCCAAAACTGCCAATGATGAGCGTGATCAGAAGTGGACCTAATAACCAAGGTAGTGGTAGACCAACAAGAATACCAAGCCATGCACCAATCAAGGCAATTGCCAATCCTTTGGCATTCGATTTGATGTTTTCCATATTCTTCACCAATGAAGGTCAACAGAGCGTTGACCTTCATGTTTGGATTAGATTGTTTTTTGCTTTTTGATGAATAAGTACTTACGTACAAAAGGAAGGATTAAAAGCAATGCCGACATGATCCACAGACCGATGCTAATACCACTACTCCACAGGATGCTGAGTTCACCTTGAGAAATCGATAATGCACGACGCAAATTCGATTCCATCAATTCACCCAATACAAAACCTAAAATGAGTGGTGCAAGTGGGAAATCAAACTTACGTAAGATATAGCCAATGATCCCCAAACCCATACACAGCAATAAGTCAAATATCGTGCTATGAATTGCGTAAACACCAACGAAACTTACAGTTGCAATAATAGGAATTAAGATATAACTCGGAATACTGAGTAATCGTGCAAAGAAGCCTACCAATGGTAAGTTCAATACCAGTAGAATGATGTTACCAACCATCAAAGATGCAATGAGTGCCCAAACGAGTGTTGGCTGTTCAGCAAACAGTTGAGGGCCAGGTGTGATGTTATACATGGTTAATGCACCCATCATCACAGCAGTTGTACCCGAACCTGGCACACCTAGCGTCAACATTGGCACAAAAGAGCCACACGCTGCTGCATTATTGGCACTTTCAGGTGCAGCCAGACCACGTAGATCCCCTTTACCAAATTTACTGCCATCACTCGCCATTTTACGTTCAGTAGTATACGCCATTGCACTGGCAACACTCGCACCCGCACCTGGTAAAATTCCTGAGAAGAAGCCCAACAATGAACCACGAATCATGGTCGCTAATGTACTCATGAATTCTTTAAAGTTAAATAAAGAACGCTTACCCTGTTCTAAAACAACTTTTCCTAGCGTAGTACGCTCAAGTAAAAGTAAGATTTCACTGATACTAAACAGACCAATAACAACTGTAGTAAACGCAATACCATCACTCAGACCAACACTATCAAAGGTAAAACGATAAACACCTGTAATCGCATCCATCCCAACAGTTGAAAGTGCTAAACCCATTAAAGCCATAATGAGGGTTTTAAATGGTTGCGTACTGACTAGCCCTGTCAAACACACAATCGCAAATACCATGAGTGCAAAGTATTCTGCAGGACCGAAAGACACCGCCCAACGTGCTAAAATTGGAGCAAATAATACGATCCCGACAAATGCTATCGTACTACCAATAAAAGAACTAATAGAGGACAAAGAAAGTGCAATACCCGCTTTACCTTGCTGTGCTAGCGGGTAACCATCTAAAGTGGTCATAATCGCACCAGCATCTCCAGGTACATTCAGCAAAATTGCGGAGATACGACCGCCGTACTCACAGCCTAAATATACTGCTGCTAATAAAATCAGTGCGCTATCTACAGGTAAACCTAAGGCATAAGCAAACGGTAACAGGATCGCGACGCCATTAATTGGACCTAAACCCGGTAAAAGACCGACCACCGTTCCAATAAACGCACCAATAAAGGCAATTAATAGATTCTGAGGCTGAAGTGCAACCTCAAAACCCATCATGAGAAAATTTAATACATCCATGGGGTGTTATCCTTAACCAAAGAATCCAAGTGGTAATGGAACATCAAGTACGCGATCAAAGAGATAATAGGTACTTAAACTCAGCACAATCCCTGTGATCACAGTCGCAATGGTTTTCCCGCCAAATAATTTACCCAGTGCAATCGTCATGAGCAGTGTTGCAATGACAAAACCAAAGAATTCGAAAATCATCGCGTAAATGGTGAGTGCGACAGCACACAGTACTAATTTACCGAGCAAATGTTTGGTCCAGCCCAGCTCTACAGGCTCAAACATAATGGCTGGACGAACAGTTAGATAAACAGCACTAAAAGTGATCAACCCCATCAAAAGAATTGGAAAGGCTTTCGGCCCAACAGGATCATAAGAAATCGGTGCTTCAAAATTGCACGCGTAGATCAATAATCCCAATCCAATAACTGAAATGATGGCTGTAAGAATGCGTTCAGATTTCATCATCTTCCCTCTAAACAAAAACTGAGTGAGAACATGCGCCCCAACTCAGTTTGTTTGTTATTTTGATAATTTGTATTCTTCCGATAATTGACGCATTTCATCCGTTTGTTTATAGACGTATGCTTGGATTTCCTTGCCTGTCATTTCAAATGGGAGTAAATCTTGGTTTTCACGTACTGCATCAAATTTCTGATCTATCATCATCTTGTCAAAGGCATTTTTCCACCAACTATATGCTTCATCACTCACTTTAGGTCCCATATAGAAACCACGAATCACAGGCCATTCCAGGTCATAGCCTTGTTCAAGTGCTGTCGGCAAGCTTGCAAATTTGCCTTCCAAACGATTTTTAGAAAATACAGCCAGTACACGGATTGAACCTGACTGTAAATGTGAGCCAATTTCACTGACGTTCCCTACACCGACTTGAATGTGCTGGCCTAAAAGTGAAGTGAGAACTTCACCCCCACCCTCTAGAGCAACAAAACTCATATCAGCAGGATTGATACCTGCCTTTTTCGCCAAAATTGCGGTTTGCATCCAGTCCTGACCACCGACACTCCCAGCACCACCAAAACTGATTTTCTTTGGATTGTCCCGCAACGCTTTCATGAGATCATCAAGGTTTTTAAGAGGTGAATCCTTGTGAACAGCGACAAGACCATAATCAACCGCAACGCCTGAAAGCCACTTCACATCTTTCTCTGTGAAATTACCGAATTTGCCTTGAGCTAAGTTCAATAGCGATCCCGTTGAAAATGCTACAACAGCGTTGTTATTTGCAGGATCGTTGTTGACGATTTTGTTATACGCCACTGCACCTACACCGCCTGGCATATAAGTCACACGCATTGGGTCAGTCATCACGCCAGTTTCTTTAAAACCAGATTGTATTAATTTACAGGTCATATCGAATCCGCCACCTGGCTTAGCAGGTGCAATACATTCTGCACGCTTAGGTTGACCAGGTTCTTTGGAGGCATTTCCTGTACCACAGCCCATTAACACAGCGCCCGTACATGCCAATGCTAACCATTTCATTTTTTTCATAGCAAACTATCCTTATTGCTGAATTATTAATTGATGTATGTCCATGTTTTACCTATTTCCAATCTAACCTCTGGCCTAGATTGGTTTGGGTCTTTACTTCGCTTTCGCTCGATTTTTTGCAATACGCTCTTCGACAGCAAACTTTAATAAAGCTGCACTGCGGTAGAAACCGTGGGCAAACTTGCCAAAAGGAATCGTTAGGAAGAAAGTCATAACTGTTGCGAGATGAATAATCAGCAATAACGCCATGGCTGAAGTATCGCGGAATGCCAACAATAATAGGCCTGTGACACTGATCAGCAGAAGCAAGAAAATAAATCCACGGTCCATTGGCTTTTGCTTCACATCACCATGTAAAGGATGACGTTTAATATTGAGATATAACAATCCTACTGGGCCAATGATTAAGCCAATCCCACCCAACGTACCTAAAATTACGGGTAAACTGCTGTAGGCATATGGTGCTTGAAGACCAAGAAAATAGTGATAGAACGTTGCAACGCTTGTTGCTGCAAAACAGAGTAAAAAGCCATACATCGTGAAGTGATGATAAACACGACGGATTTGTGTATATCGATCATCTTCTTCATTACACCCTTTGCCATGCCCACCATCTAAATATTTGAGCGTCAGAACATTTTTAGATGCTTGTAGAATATCTGGCTGCGCCACGCCTTCAGGAATAATTTTAGAGGTTTGCTTCCAGAATTTTGCAATGCCTAAACCCAATAGCACAAACGCTAAAATAAACACTGAACCAAACAGCACTGCTAAGAAATTGTGAGGAAAAATGGCGTAGAAATCACCTTGGTAGCGACCAAATAGATCGGTGCCATTCATCCAAACACCTGCCAACATTAGTAAGAAAAATAGTACTGACATTGCAGAAACCAGTGGAATGCCTGTTTTTTGATAGATTGATCCAAATGCAGCAGGGACTGCAAATTCTTGATAAGTCTCTAATCGAACTTGTGCCATGGCTTGCGGAATATTGACGCCAAATTCATGCGGTGGCGCATATTGGCAAGCATGTAAACACGCGCCACAGTTATGACAAAGATTAGCCATATAGTGGATATCCGCCTGCGTAAACTCAAGACGTTTGGTCATGGCAGGGAAAACCGCACAAAATGTTTCACAGTAACGACAAGCATTACAAATCTGTAAGGCTTGTTTGACTTGATCTTCGTTCTGACTCAACTGCACGATAGGAATTAAATTTTTTGCATTGGCATTCATAATTAAACTCCCAATATCAGTGCAGCATTCGCCGCATTTTTTCCTGCAATACGACCAAATGTCGTTCCAATTGACATCCCCACACCTGCGGTATAACCCTGACCTAACACATTGCCAGCCATCATTTCACCTGCAACGAATAAATTTGGGCTTGGCCGATTATTGAAACGAACGGCCGCATCATCCTCTACTTTTAAGCCGAGATAAGTAAAAGTGATCCCCGGACGAAGTGCATAAGCATAGAAAGGGGGTTGATTCAGCGGAACAGCCCAATGGGTTTTCGCAGGGCTTAAATTTTCAGTATGACAATTATCAAGCACAGTATGATTAAACTCACCAACAACACAGGCTTGGTTAAACTCATCCACCGTTTTCGAGAGGGTCGCCACATCTAAATTTAGCTTTGCTGCTAACTCTTCAATGCTATCTGCTTTCGTGCCTTCAAATACGGGGGGCATGAAACGTCCAACGGATTTTGAATCAATTATTGAATAGGCAATTTGATTCGGCTGCTTCGCAACTAAACGCCCCCAAATCGCATAACGTTTTGGCCAGAAGTCTTCACCTTCATCGTAGAAACGCTCTGCATTTTTGTTGACGACAATCCCTAAAGATACACAGTCAATACGGGTACAAATTCCACCATCATATAAAGGAGCACGTGCATCGACAGCGACACAATGCGATTGAGATGGATCGCCAATGATATCGGCTCCTTGATCCATCATAAATTTGAGTAAGTTGCCTTGGTTGAAACGTGTACCACGAATAATAAAATTATCCGCTGGCCACTCACCATTTTCGTTTTGTCCCCAAGCTTCTTTAAGCCATGCGATGTTCGATTCAAAACCACCTGCAGCAAGAACACAAGCCGCTCCTTCAAAACGTGTACCATCTTCAGCAATAGCAGCTTTGAAAGTATTGTCTTCTATGTCCAAGTCAACAATTTTGGTGCTATAGCGAACCTCAACACCTAAATCTTGTGCGCTTCTAAAATAGGCATTAACTAAAGCTTTTCCACCGCCCATAAAAAATGCATTAGTACGTGCGACATGCAGTGCCCCTGACAGCGGTGGTTGGAAATTCACCCCATGCTTACGCATCCAATCTCGACAAGTTGCTGTACTTCGAATCACCAAGCGTGCCAAATGTTCATTGGTCTTGCCCGCGGTAACTTTTAACAAATCCTGCCAGTACTCTTCCTCAGGATAAGCGTCCACCAAAACATCTTGTGGTGCGTCATGCATACAACGTAAATTACGAGTGTGCTGAGAGTTCCCCCCACGCCACTCTTTGGGTGCAGCTTCCAATAATAAGACAGATGCGCCTTGTTCTCTTGCTGTCAGTGCAGCACACAATGCGGCATTCCCACCGCCAATCACAATTACATCATGCATTCGATGTCTTCCCTCTCGAATTTGATGTAATTTAAGACTAAAAGTGCGAATTAACGTGATAGGCAGAATTTAAATAGGTGTTTAATAAAATTAAATAGGTTAAAAGTCTAATAACTCAGCACTTGGCCATAGTCCTTTCTGAATCAAGCTTTTAACTGTGCTTTTAATCGCCACTTTAGTTGCTAAGCTCGCGGGTGAAAGCTCTTCTTCAGCCAAACTAATTAAATAATTAATTCGATCAAGTTCTGGTTCAACCACTTTTAATAAACAAATATCCGACTTTAGATAATCAAAATGTGCACTGACAGGTTGAATGGTTGCCATGTTTAAATTGCTAACACAATTCATCAGAAGATGTAGACCATCTACTTCATAGTCAACATCTAATAATTCAACTTTTTGATCAAGAAATTTACGCAAACCATGTCTCTGACTTGGCAATACAAGTGGTAAGCTATTCACTTTTTCTAAATCAATTTTTCCTTCTAAAATACATTGTTCATAACCCTGCTCTTTTAACAAAGCACAATTGGCCATCATGAACATTTGCTCTTTCAATAAAGGTTGAACAGCCCAGTTACTATCGACATCTTTAGTAAAAATGATCGCAATATCTAGTTGCCTTGCATTGACTAAATTGGTGAGATTACCAGATAGGCTCTCGACTAAATGAATTTTTATATCGGGATAACGCTCCGACATTAGTTGCATGAAGGGAATGCCGAGTACTGATGCAATACTGGGTGAAAATCCCACACTCACATGACCTGTCAAGCGTGATGAATGCGCCGCTTCTATTGCATATTGCGCATGACGAAGTGAAAGTTGTGCCTGTTTGAAAAACGCTAAACCTGCAGGCGTTGGAGTCACACCTGTAGAGTTACGTTGCAATAACCGTGTACACAGCTCATCTTCTAACTTTGCAATTTGCTGGCTAAGTGCTGATGTGCCCACATCTAACTTCTGCGCAGCTTTACCTAAACTTCCTGACTCAACAATCGTAATAAAGTATCTAAGTTGCTTCAGTTCCATATGCCTCCCCCTACCCATACGAATATTAAATAAGCATCGTACTTTTTCGTTTTATCAGTTTTAATTAGCAATAAAAAAGCCACTTAAAAAAGTGGCTGATTTATAACAAGAATTTTGGTGGAGATGGCGGGAGTCGAACCCACTTCCCCTATATAAAAAAAAAGAAACAACAAATAAAATCAAACACTTATATTTTTTATTGTACAGTTTTTTTTGGTTTGATGCCATTTTAAATCTTAAATTGTGGCAATAAACGTGGCGAAATCTTAAAAGTTGGATTGAATATTGTATTGATCACTTTGATAATCTATGGCACCCAGAAAGATGGTTATGTGTATCTAGAGTTTTGGTGGCTATTCAACCGACTAATTCTACTTACTTAAAATTTCTAGGTGAATGTGAATCGAAGCGCAATAAACATCGGCCTAAATATCGCCGACAGCAATATAAACCACATGTTGTTATAGATGCTTAAACACTACAAATATGTGCAGTTGAGCTCACAACGAAAAATGCTAGTGATTCACAAGTCTTCGGAAATTTACGTGATCAAATTCGGTTGTATGAACAGATTGAATCAGTCTGTATAGATGGCCGGTTTGACACAAAACAATGCGTAAGGTCATTACAGAGCGACAAGCACACACAGTTATTCTACATAGAAAAAGCAAAGCTTTAGAAAGATATCAAAGTTCATTCGCAGGGGGCAAAATGAATTACTTCGAACATTTAAACATTTAGGCAAAATCCGATGGATGAAATGATCAGGCTATCATCAGCAGTGTTTGGTCAAAACGAAATGCTTAGCATTAAATTATTAGGCGATAAGTTGTCAGCTAGGCAATTTGTAGGTCAAATAAATGAAATACATTCCTACATCACTGTACTGAGTAAATTTCTAGAATTGAGTCGCCCCTACCAGAGTTGTAACTTAAATTTAAGTGAGTTGGGAACAGGTTCAAATTATAATTTTTTTTGCAACAAAGCGATTAAATAGAAACGATTTTTGATTATCTAATTTTGCAAGAACCAAGATCATTTTACTAATATTATAACTTGAGAATAATGTGAATACTCTTGAATTTAAAACGATCAATGTAATTCTTTAACTTTTCTCAATGGCTAGTTTAAATAATAAATGGTATATACCCATGATTAAAACTCATCATATCTTGAAAATATATCCATTGTATTGACGTGTACATTTAGTCTATCTTGAGCATGAATTAATCTAGGAAATTACTAATGAAGCAATGGAATTATTCAAACGCTAGAGCACAATTGAGCATGCTTATGGATCAAGCAATTGCTGGACATCCTGTAGAAATTACTAGAAGAGGTCGAGATTCTGCAGTTATTATTAGTAAAGCCTCTTACGAGGCTTATAGAAAAGCAATATATAATGTTGATTATTATAAAATTTCAGAATCAAAAAAATAATTCATATAATTTATATCTATCTTAAATAATCACTACACAAGCAACCAAATTATATGAAGTCTAATATTTCCTTAATACAACTTGGTTCCTTATTTGCTTTTATCGCTGCATTTCTTTTTAGCAGTAAAGCTATTTTCATAAAACATGCTTATAGCCTTACTCCTTCATTAGATGCCATTACACTAATGACTATCCGAATGAGTATTGCATTACCATTTTTTTTAGTTATTTGTTGGTTTTTTCGCTGTAAAAATAAAAAAATTAAGTTAATTGATTATCTTTATTTATTTTCAGTAGGTTTACTAGGCTATTATTTTTCAAGCTGGCTCGATTTCTATGGTCTAATGTTTATTACCGCTTCACTAGAGCGAATCATTTTATTCTTATATCCTACCATTACCGTATTGGCATCTAGTTTAATACTCAAACAAAAATTAAGCTCTAAAACGATATTTGCACTGATCTTAAGTTATGGTGGAACAGTTATTGTAATGATCCAAGAGCTGAAAGCGCTTCCAGATCATAATAACTTCTGGCTTGGTGCTAGCTTAGTTTTTGCTAGTGCTGTTGCATTTGCTTGCTACCTTTTACTTACCCCACCATTAATAAAAAAGTTCGGCTCATGGAATTTAACAGGTCTTTCTCTATCTGCAGCTTGTATTGGTACAATTATACATTTTCTAATGGTAACTAATCACCCTGTAGAGATTCTTACCTCTTTACCGATAGAGGTAATTTGGTACGGGATCTGTTTAGGTTTATTTGTTACAGTTCTACCAACACTTTTACTTATATTAAGTATTGAATACATAGGTACAACAAAATCAGCTATTATTTCATCAATTAGTCCAATAGTGACTATTCTCTTATCCGTATTACTTTTGAACGAGTATTTGAGTGCTATTCAATGGTTAGGTTGTTTTCTAAATATTTTGGGTGTAATGCTTATTACTATTAAAATTAAATAATTATTATTCTATAAAATATTACTATAAATATTTTTTATAATGTTAAATAATCATAAGTTCATGAATATTTATCGTTGTAGAAAAACTAATAAAGCTGATATTTAAAAACTATTATTAATATTTAATCTGACTTAATGTATGAACCTCCATATCTCAACCTTAATCGGTATTTCAGCTTTATTGCTTTGGTCCACTTTAGTTGGCTTACTCAGACTTTCTACAGAAAGTTTTGGTCCTATCCATACAGTGACATATGTATATACAATAAGTGCTATAATTTTATACCTAACATGTGGTCTACCTGATTTAAAAAAGGTTCCAAAAAAGTTTCTCTTTTTATCTAGCTTACTTTTTGTTATTTTTGAATTGTGCTTTGCTTTTTCAATTACTCTAGCTAATTCGTCAGAAAAATCGATTGAAATGAATATTATTTTTAATATGTGGCCAACTCTTATTATTATTATGATGGCAGTATTAAAAGAAGAAAAAATAAACTTTTTGACCATATTAGGAGTGAGCGTAAGTTTTGCTGGAATAGTTATTATTAACTATCACCCTAATTTAAATTTTATTGATAATTTTTCAACAAACCCAACTAGTTACGTTCTCATTTTTTTAGCTGCTGTTCTTTGGGCTATATATTGTATATATATCAAAAAGCAAAGCAATGGAACTAATGCTGTATCACTTTATTTTATCTTAACTGCTATAGCTTTATGGATTCTTACTATCTCAACTCAGGGCTTTAACTTACCTCATACTCAGGAAATTAATGGCTATCTGTTTGTCTTCATCAATGCTATTTTTTTCTCGATGGGTTATCTAGCATGGAATATTGGTATTATCAAAGGTAATATGCCCATTCTGGTTATGCTTTCTTATTTTTCTCCAATATTCTCATCGGCATTTTCAGCTTTTGTTTTGGACTCTAACTTAACAATCAATTTTTGGTATGGCGCATTAACAGTTACTGTAGGATCATTGATCTGCTGGTTCTCAATTAGAAAAAACCATAACCAACATGAGCAAGCAAAATTAGTTTCTTAATTTTATTAGTCACAGCCAGCGTATTTTGGCTGTGACTTTTACTTGTTTCAAATTTTATCAATCAAACGCATTACACCATTCACAATCATGTCAACTGCAATTGTTCCAATTAATAGTGCCGCTAACCGCCCTACAATATCAAAATAACGATCAATATATTTGGCGTGACTATAACGCAAGTGATCATGAGAAAATTTCATTGCTATTAAAACACTACAACTCAGAAATAGCACTAAAGCAATAACTAAAGCTGCCTCCACAAAAGACATATTCATGCCTGTCACTACAGCAGCACTAATCGTTCCAGGACCAATCATAAATGGCATAGCCACAGTCCCAGCCAAATGTTCAGGCGCTCCTCGCATTTCACCAATGGTATCAGCACCCTGAAATACATATCGATATCCAATTACCAGAAAAATCAGGCCTCCAAAAATTAGAAATGATTCAAACCTTACATTTAAATATCGATTAAAAATTGCCTCTCCCCCCCATGCAAATAAGAGAAAAACAACATATGCAATAAGACCACCTTGAATTAAAGCCCTATTAAATACCTTAGTTTCTGTATGACGAATTAACCCGATCATATAGATACTCATGAGGAATGGATTAAGTAGTGAGAAAAACAATATAAATGTATTAATGAAGGGGGATGACATTTTTATTATTCCTAAACGACTTCAGGAAGCTTTTAAACTTCCTGAAAATTGATAAATAAAAAAACCAAGTAAACTTTTAGAAGCTATAAATCAGCATGAAATTTAAGAGTTTGTTCCATTCCCCATCATCACCTGCTGCAAGGGAGCTACCATTGCCGCCAACAAACGGATCGTTTTTACTCATCACATATTCGGTATATAAAGAAACTTTTTTGTAGTCCCAAGCCACGCCAACAATGTTGCGCTGAGAGTCATCGAATCCTTTTTCTTTTTTGTTAAAACCACTAAAAACAATATATGGCGTAACATTTAGCGAATCTTTAATATTCTTAAATGTATAGCTCGTATCAACAGTATAAAAATGACCTTTGTTGGCAATGTCATATTCACTATCAAATGATCCTAAAGTTGAGCTAGCTGGACTCAAAGCATCTTTATTACTAATCGATTGTCGTCCTCCAGTAAGCACGACATTCAGATTTTTATAGTTAATACGGTTAAATAGCGCCCATGTATTTCTCGTACCATCTGCAGAAGTTTTTTTATTCTCAATGTCTGAATACCAATAACTTCCCCCAACCGATACCTTGAGATCATCTGTACTTAAAAACTTAAGATCTTGATCTACACGTGCCATCCACATATTTTTTTCATTAAGATTGGTTTTGAGTGGATCAGATGAGATAACAACATTAGCCGTATAACGCGCTGAGTCTTTACTAGTCCCGTGATAGTTACCGCCATCAGTTGCGAAATAAGCCAAATCCACTTTAGTCGCAGACGGTAATTCAAAGTGATAGTTTGCTCCTAGATTAGAAGCATCCTGCAAACCCATAGTGTTGTTAATACCAGCGTAAAAGCTGCTATCCCAAAAACGACCTGGACCAAAAGGAATGGGTTGCACACCTACAGTAACATGATCTGTTGCGTTTAAATGGTAGCCAGCATAGCCATAAACTAGAGTCGAGAAATCGCAAAATTTATCGTATTGATAACAACGATATTCGACTTTTCCAAACCAGTCGGGTGACTCATAACCTAGTCTTAAAATAGCTGCATCAAATTTTATTTTCTGGTCTGATGCAGACTCGTCGTAATCCTTATCTTGATAATTTCCACGTATAGCACCTGAAATTGTTAAAGCACCCGTATCACTTTTAGGATCTCCAAAAGTTACTCCAGCAAAAGCAGGTAATGCCATTCCAACCGAAATTAACCCAAATCCAAGTGTTAAATAGACTTTGCTCATTTACAAATCCTTGTTTAAATGAAGATTTGCAGAAAACCTTTCCTGTCATCTGCTTATTTTTTTCAGACAACACTTCCCTGTTCAGGAGAAGCTCCTGAAATTTAAAATTTTCGTTAATTTGTATTAGCCCTAATTCAGAGCTATGTTCTCAGAAAGAATAAAACGACCCACATTATTCTTTTCCTGAACAATATGGGTCGTTTCTTTTATGCAATTCCGTGCAATTCTTTCCAGTTACCTGGATGTACTACGTAACTAAATACCGCATGTCCACCATAAATTAGCTCGGTTCCTTCAGGAATCCACAACATTTGTCCTGGACGAACTTCATATTTGTGACCGTTAGCTGTAAGTTCAAAACAGCCTTCAATTACAAAAATGACTTCGTCATAAAGCAATTTCCAACTTACTTCTGCCCCTTCCCAACGTGCAAAACCAATACCCATATTTGGGGAAACATCAGCTCCTAATGCCCTTGCAACATAGGCCGTACCATCTGGTGTTTCGCCACGTAAATTAAAATCGAGTTGAGCGCTATCAACTAACTTTACTTCTTTCATCTATTTCTCCCGTTTACAATTCACTACGACTGCGCCATTTTTCAAATCTGATACGTGTTCTAACACCTAAACCTAAGAACGGTTCTGGTGGATTTAAACTAGGCATACCAGTTACATACTGAATATCTTTTAAAGCTTGGGAATCTGAGCCAAGAACGAGATCAGCTAATAATGTTCCTGAAATTGTGCCCCATGCTGCTCCTACACCATTGTCACAAGCACTTGCATAGACGCCGTCTTCTAACTCCCCAAAGAAGTTAGTAAAGTTACGAGAAATTGCGTAAACACCACCCCATGTATGGGTAAATGGAACATTGGCCAAATCTGGATAACGAGCTAAATATGCTTTGCGATGATCTTCTTGTATCCAGCGACGAGTGTCATCGTTTATATTTGCACCATATTTAGGCACATGCTTATAAGT
Organism: Acinetobacter sp. 24-47-62; assembly: GCF_056779765.1. Classification (NCBI taxonomy): domain Bacteria; kingdom Pseudomonadati; phylum Pseudomonadota; class Gammaproteobacteria; order Moraxellales; family Moraxellaceae; genus Acinetobacter; species Acinetobacter sp. 24-47-62. The sequence goes on along the minus strand of NZ_JBWYIN010000015.1, from coordinate 71,330 downwards.
ATTACGAATTAGAATACGGTGATCAGCCGTCATTCTTAACGTTGTTCCTGCATGATCGGCTGGAGTAAGCCCCCAATCCAACTGACCACGATAAACTTTCATTTCTTGATCAGTTAATGGACGTGTCCAGCTCGCAAAGGTCATGACCGGTAACAAACGGTTTTTTAAGTATCCAAATTCACGTGTAAAAATACTTGTCGCAAGTAGTACTTTAGGTGTTGTGATTGATCCATGATCACCTTGTAAAAGCCATTGGCTATTGGTTTTTTGCAAATTACGAATTGGTGATTGCTCTAATAACTCAACGCTGTCCGGTAAGTGATCACCCATACCGCGCACTAAAGCTGCTGGTTGCATCAAATATGAACCAGGAGTAAAAATCGCCCGGCTATAAAAATCGGTACCTAAAACTTTTTTAAGTTCTGCTTTTTCGACCCAACGATATGGTTCACCTAAATCTTTCATTAGATGCTCGAAATAATTGAGATGTGCTTCGCCACGCTCACCTACAGCACCTTGATATTTACCGGCGGCAGACCATTGGCAATCAATGTTATGGCGCTCCACGAGGCCTTGTAATTGAGCAATTGCTGAACGATTCAGATTTAATAATTTTTGCTTATGAGAAGGGTCAGGATGCGATAACGCAAACTTATGAGGTAAATCAATTACAAACCCTGAGTTACGACCGGAAGCACCTTCAGCTACACGTTGTGCATCTACTAGAATAATACGGGCATCCGGTTTGAGTTCAGCTAATCTGCGAGCTGCTGCTAATCCTGCAAAGCCTGCTCCAATAATGGCATAGTCAGCTTTTTGTGGGCCAATTAATTTTTTAGCAGGTCTTGCTGGTGGTAATGCCGCATACCAACCACAGGTACTATCATCATTTGGTAAAGCAATCATTTTGTTATTCCCTTAACTTAAACTGTGGATGGACACGAATTTAGTTTTTCAAGCCACTCGCTACGATGGTGCTGTAATTGGCGGCCAAGTAAGGCAAAGCCTGTTAATTTGCCTTGTTCATTATAAAAACCTGCAGCTAATTCGCCGTCATATTGTTCCACTTTCCACTCACCTGTTCCCATTGCTGGCAAAACAGAAAGCGGCAAAATTGGTGTTTTTACTAAAACTGGTGTTGATTTCAAATCTGCAGCAGTTGACTGACCTAAAAGATTATTCACCAAAGCTGGTAATGCTTGCGTGATTGGGTTGATATAAGGTGCCCACTGGCCGTTCACTTCTGCACAATCACCTAAAGCAAAAATTGCAGGATCACTACTACGATGATCAAGTCCTGTACAAATACCACGCGCTGTCTTTAGACCAGCTGCTTGAGCAAGTGCAATATTCGGTCTCAGTCCTACGGCACTTAATACCAAGTCAGTCTCAACAATTTGACCGTCTTGGAGTGTTAAATGGTAGCGACCGTTTTCAGATTGAATAGAACGGATACTATTTTGTAATTTCCACTCTACGCCTAACTGGCTTAGAGCATTTTGTAGAGCATGACCTAAAGGCTCTGGAATAAGACGTTCCATTGCCCATTTGCCAAGACCGACAACTGTAACTTTGATACCATGTGCAGCTAAATCATTGGCAAATTCACAGCCGATCAGACCATCACCAAGAATTGTGACATGCTCTTTATTTGATAATTGCTGACGGAAACGGCGATAATCTGCTAGATCGTTTACGCTTAATGTTGCAGACGAATCGCCATCAATTGGAATTACAACTGGTGTTGCCCCAGTAGCGAGCACGAGTCTACCGTAAGGATAATCACCAATAGTGGTTTGAAGCTTCTTATTGGCACGGTCAATATGAGTTACTTTCGTATGTGGATAAACGCGGATATTTAAACGTTGTTCCCAACTTAGAGCAGACTCACGAACTAAACTATCTCCGTCTTTACCTAATGCTAAAGCATTAGATAAAGCTGGTTTGCTATATAAAGCACCGTCATCAGCAGTAAATACGGTAATAGACAAGTCTGGAGATTGTGCACGTAAAGTCGAAGCCACTTGATAACCAGCATGGCCACTACCAATAATAACAACTGGTTCAATGACTGCAGCGGCTGCTACTTGAGGGATTTCGTCCTCTTCAATATCTGTGATATCAAGCATTTCGAAGTCAGCTTTACCCACCTGACACTCTGGACACATCCAGTCATCTGGAATATCTTCCCATTTTGTTCCTGGTGCTATCCCGTCATCAGGCCAGCCTTTAGCTTCATCATAGATCCAGCCACAGACAATACATAACCACTTTCTCATCTTGTCTATTTCCCTTATTTTTTACAAATTACACGCTATGTTTCAAACGGATACCGATATTGCGAGTTTGAACATAACTGTAGATGGCTTCCTGCCCTTTTTCGCGACCAAAACCAGATAAGCCTACACCACCAAATGGTGTTTCGATACCGCCAGCAAACCATTCATTAATAAAGACTTGACCAGCAATAAGACGGTTTGCTACTCGAAGTGTTTGATTCAGATTTTCACCAAATACACCTGCAACAAGTCCAAAGTCCGTACCATTTGCGATTGCAACTGCCTGGTCTTCGTCATCGAATGGCATGATCACCATTACAGGTCCAAAAACTTCTTCTTGAGCAATCGACATATCATCTTTTGCTTCAATAATTGTTGGCAGAACGAAGTAACCTTCTAGATCTGCAGCTTTCCCACCTGTTAAAACATTGGCACCTTCTTCACGTGCCTTATCAATCATGGCAAGAATCTGTTGTTGCTGATCTTTAGATACAACTGGAGTAAGTTCAGCATTACTTTCGCCAATACCTACAGTTAAACTCTCTGCAAGATTAACGACTGCTGCTTTAACTTCTTCATAGCGACTGCGATGAACCAATAAACGAGACATCGCTGAGCAAACTTGACCAGAGTTATAGAAAATTCCGACTTTAACGCTACGTAGTAATTGCTCAAGATCAACATCAGCAAAAGCAATTGCAGCTGACTTACCGCCTAATTCCATTACTGAAGGGGTTGCACGTTCAGCTGCATCTTTCAAAATGCGTTGGCCTGTTGGAACTGAACCGGTAAATACGATTTGATTCGTATCTTGATGTTTAACTAGATGAGTACCAACTTCTGAACCTTTACCACAAAGTAAGTTCACTGCACCCTGAGGAAAACCAGCCTCCTCTATAGCTTTGATGAGCAAAACCATTCCTAAAGGTGAAACTTCAGGTGACTTAATTACAACTGCATTACCAGCAGCTAAAGCAGGTGCTAGTGAGCGTGCACAGATAGAAACAGGAAAGTTCCAAGGTACGATTTGAACAGATACACCCATTGGAATATATGAGGTAAAATCAACATAATCTTTACCTAAAGGTACCGAGATACCTTCAACTTTATCTGCCATACCTGCGTAGTATTCAAAATAGCGAGCGGCTTCATCGAACTCTTCACGTGCCGTATCAATATTTTTGCCATTTTCACGACATAGAATTAATGCACCTTCATCAGCAATTTTACGAATCGCTTCTGCAGCTTTTAACATCCAAGCTGTACGTTTTGCAGGACGCACATCTGTTAAGGCGCCGCTGTTTACACAACGTCGAGCTGCTGCCATTGCTGCATCTGCATCCTCAATACTTGCACGTGCCACTGTTGCAAAAACTTTATCAGTTGCTGGATTGACAACTTCCAATTGGCGAGAAGCATCTCGCCATTGGCCATCAACATAGTTGAGGTAATGTTGCATATTATGACTCCAAGGCTTTCTTAGCTTGAGTTGCTAACCACTTTTGGAAGAAGTGAGTTGGTAAATCCATCTCTGGAGAGAAAACTCCACCACCAAACCCAGGTGAATGACGACCTTTTTGCATGGTTTCTACTGCAAACACATCTTCAGTAAATACAACTTTCCATGATTCTAGAGTTGCTTCACGGCATGCATCATATTTAGGATCAAGTGATTCATCACCAACGTAATACAAGCGTAATCTTTCAATTGTTTGTTCTGGAGCAATTGGATCAATCATCATTGCAAATGCATGATCAGCTTGAATCCCTAACAATACGTTTGGGAAAACAGCTACATATTCTGCATGACGTAACTGGTCTTCTGGCCAGCTTGGGAATTTTGGTAAATGCGTACCCGCAGTAGCTGACAAGTTATATTTATAACTGCCCTGACCAGAAAAGCGATCTTCGAACATAATGTTGTAATGATCTTCAAGTTTTGAATACGTATTTAATGCTGGATGTACCCATGGCAAGTGATAAGCTTCACAATAGTTTTCAACAGTAAGTTTCCAGTTACTTTTTACAGGCAACTCAAAAGTTGAACCTACTTTACTGCAACGAATAAGCTCTAAACCGTTTTCGCCCAAGAATGGCTTCCAACGCTCAACCAACGGTGCAATATGTTCTTCAAAAGCAGGAGCATCACCAGAAATATTTACAAATACCATATCCATCCAAACTGCTGAACGAAGAGCCTTTAAGCCATGCTTTTCACATTTAAAACGTTCATCTTTATGCTGGTTAATTCCACCAACATGTGGAGTACCTTTTAAGTTACCGTTTAAGTCGTAACTCCAAGAGTGATACTGGCATCGAATCACACCTTCAATAGTGCCTTCTGCTTGCACCAAAATCATACCGCGATGGCTACAAACATTATGGAAAACCTGAATTTCCCCTTCACGGTTGCGCATCATTACCAAGGGCATGCCCATAAAATTAACAGGCTTCACATAGCTATTTTTAGGTAAATCTGAAGCAAAACCAACACAGACCCATGTTTTACTTAAGATATTGTCACGCTCAAAATTAAAATAAGCATCACTGATGTATGCTAAATTTGGCATACCATTAGATTCAGTAATTGGGTTTAAAACATTGTCGATTTGCTGAACCGTGATGAGTTTCTGACTAACTTGACTGTTCATCTCATAATCTCCATTTATTTCGAATAACGCAGAACTCCCTGCGTTAGTATTAACTATGCGTTAGCACCGCGTGCTGCTTAATAATGATTTTGGTAAACACTACTCAAAGTGACAAACGACTTTTTCGATGGGTATTTATGAGTTTTTATCATGTAATTTGATAATAATTTTTTAGATGGATTATGTATTTTTATAAAAATAATAGAGCATGATTAAAACTCACCAATAAATGAGAATAAATCAGTTGAGATAACTTTCTACTAATTACTATTCTGTATTATTCGCATCTGATAGCTATGTCTTAGCTGTTTTGCAACGCATCCAAGGAGGAATTATGCGTACTACTACAGGAGCTTCTGAATCCAATTCAGCAGTTTCAATTATTTCTAAAATATTTATCGTAGCATTCGTTATTTTTTGTGCTGTTTTTGCAGAGTCTGCAGGGAAAATATTCAGTGATTTTTCAAGTATTTTATTATACAACTTGAAGTGGTTTATTCTATCTTCTGTTGCGGGGATGTGTTTTTTTCTAATTTATATCATGTGCAGTCGATATGGTTTACTCAAAATTGGGAAAGATTCAGATAAACCTGAATACAGCTACTTCGCATGGATTTCCATGCTATTTTCATGTGCAATGGGTGTGGGACTTGTATTTTGGGGTGTAGCTGAACCAATGAACCATTATGCCAGTAACCCATTTACTAAAGGCCTGACAGATGAAGCTGCAAGTATTGCAATGCAAATCACTTATTTTCACTGGGGCTTACATGCTTGGTCAATTTATTGCTTAGCTGCTCTTGCAATTGCCTACTTTTCATTTCGAAAGGGATTACCTTTTTCTTTACGTTCGATTTTATACCCACTAATTGGGGATCGTATTTATGGCCGAATAGGCCATATTGTTGATATTTTAATCATAATTATCACAACTTTTGGTATCTCCCAAACTCTTGCTATTGGAGTTTTACAAATAAACTCAGGCTTACATAAAGTTTTTGGTGTAGAAATCAGTGTCACTGTTCAATTCATTCTCATGATCACCTTATCCAGTATTGCCACTTTCTCTGTAGTGCGAGGTATAGGAACTGGAATGCGTCGTCTATCTGAACTCAATATTATTCTTTCAATTTTTCTCATCATTATTTTAATGCTTATTGGTCCCGCACGTTATATTACTAACACGTATTTAGAGGGAATTGGTAATTATGCTTCAAACTTTATTGGAATGAGTTTATGGAGTGACACACAAAAAGACACCGAATGGCAAAATTGGTGGACAGCATTCTATTGGTTATGGTGGCCAACATGGGCACCTTTTGTGGGGATGTTTATCGCCAAGATTTCTAAAGGCCGGACCATTCGCCAACTCATTTCAGGGGTACTTATTGTTCCAACCTTAGTCACATTCTTCTGGTTTGCCGTGTTCGGAGGTTCCGCTCTTAAAGTTGAACAGAATGCTCGCCTTGCCTTTGAAAATCAACAAAGCATATTAGTTGAAAAAACTTCTTCAATTGCTAGTCAGACAAATGTAACTAAAACACCACAAGTAAGTGATATGACTCAATCCACTACGGAATTTACTGGTGGTCTAATTGTTAAAGCCACTCAAAAAGATAATACTCTTGCAGTCTTTGAGCTTTTCAATGCAATTGATAGTGGTCTATTTGGCACAATTCTAAGTATCGCCACATGTCTTCTTCTTATTACTTATCTAGTCACATCACAAGATGCAGGTACACATGTACTGTGTTTCTTAGATACTCGATCCGAAAATGACACACCCATCCGGACACGAGTTATTTGGTGTGTATTTGTCACAGCTATTAGCTTAGGTTTACTTTATGCTGGAGGTTTAAAAACCATTCAGGCAGCTGTTATTCTTTTTGGCTTTCCAATTATTGTATTCTTAACAATTGCGATGATAGCACTAATGAAATCACTAAAACAGGAATATATTTCCAATATTAGTGATATACCAAAACATCCACAAAACCCAAAAGAAAGTTAAACAATTATTTTTTCTTAAATGTTTTTTTGAAAAAAGAGAACCATTTTAAAAAATGGCTCTCTTTTCTAACATTTATGCTTCATTCACTGAAATAGACTAATCCATCAATAAAATGAGTTTAACTCATTATCATCCACAAAAAAAATCACTTGTCCTCAAATATATTATTAATCATCCTCTATGAACAGGACAGCATAAGTTTTAAGGAAAAAAGATGATAAATAAAAGACCTCACCAAAATATAATTGGCAATCGCCATCCAGAACACTTAAATATGCATCAGATTGGACCGGGTGATTTAGCAACTGCTGAATGGCAACAAGCAGGTTTAACTCTTCCCAACCTCGATCGCATGCATCAATATCGTTTAGATCGAATCTGTACCTTCTTAAAACAACGGGAATTAGCAGGAATTTTACTTTACGATCCTATCAATATTCGTTATGCCACTGGTACTACCAACATGCAGGTATGGCTTTTACACAATGCTGGACGTTATACCTATGTGTCAGCTGAAGGTAAAGTAATACTTTGGGAATTTGACCATTGTGATTTCCTAGCCGATCATTCAAAAGTAATCAATGAAGTTCGTCCATGTATATCTTGGTTTTATTTCTGTGCAGGTAGTCGTATTGATGAACAAGTGAAAAAATGGGCGAATGAAATTTATGATGTAGTTTTAGAGTATGGCAAAGGTAATAAAAAAATAGCTATCGATAAATGTAATGATGAAGGTATAAAAGAACTAGAACATCTTGGATTAAGCATTGTAAATGGTGAAGAAGTTATGGAGCTTGCTCGCTCAATTAAAGGTGAGGACGAAATCAATGCAATGCGTTGTGCCGTTCATGCAACGGATAAAGCTATAAAAGTGATGCATGACCATCTTGAGCCTGGAATTTCTGAGCAACGTTTATGGTCATTTTTACATGCTGAAAATATCGCTCGTGGTGGTGAGTGGATTGAAACACGTTTACTTTCATCTGGCCCAAGATGTAATCCCTGGTATCAAGAATGTAGTGGGCGAATTATTCAAAATGGAGATCTAGTAGGTTTCGATACGGATATGATTGGCGCCTATGGCATCTGTGTTGACACATCCCGTACATGGTTATGTGGTGATAAAAAACCAACAGATGAACAAAAAAAAATTTATCAAATGGCTTATGATCAAATTCAGTTTAATACCGAATTATTGCGTGCTGGCGTAACTTATAAAGAACTTACCTATAAAGCACTTCAGTATGATCCAAATGAATATAACCATTATTCTTTCCTCTACCATGGTGTTGGTTTATGTGATGAAGCACCCGGTATTTATTTTAAAGAAGCATGGGATAGCTATGGATATGACGGTTTATTAGAGCCAGGAATGATTATATGTGTCGAAAGCTATGTAGGGCATAAATCAGGTGGCCCAGGTGTAAAATTAGAAAATCAAATTCTAATTACAGAAAATGATCCAGAAGTTCTAACCTTATATCCTTTTGAATCAAGGTTGTTGTCAACTCAACAATAAAAAATTAAAAGATAGGAATATCTCTATTCCTATCTACTTTCTCATATTCTTAGATCTGGAAATTATATAAGTCACTTTTGTTCCAACCACTTCTATTAGGAAGCCTTAAAATTGATAATAGAATTATTATTGCACCTATGTGTCAATATTCCTCTGAAAATGGTGAATTAAGCTTTTGGCATGAACAATAATGGGCAAGTTATGCTTTATCTGGAGCAGGCTTATGTATAGTTGAAGCGACTGCAATACGGCCTGATGGACGAATCAGTTATGCTGATTTAGGACTATGGAATGATAAACAGAGTGAACAAATAAAGACTCTCCTAGCAAAAATTAAAACAATTTCTCCTACACCATTTGCCATACAGTTAGCACATGCAGGCCGTAAAGCTTCCTGTGATAAACCTTGGGGCGAAAGAAAAGGACAATATCATCCAAATGAAATTCATAGCTGGCAAACCTATGGCCCAAGTGAAATTCCTTTCCAAATTTCAGAAAATCCCCCTATTGCTTTATCAATATCGGAAATTAAAGAAATAATTGAAGATTTTGTATTATCAGCAAAACGTTCTGTAGAAGCAGGATTTGAATTAATTGAACTTCATGCAGCCCATGGTTATCTACTACATCAATTTTTGTCTCCTCTTTCTAATCAACGAAATGATGAGTATGGAGGAAGTTTTGAAAATCGAATCCGACTTACATTACAAGTTTTTGAAGCTATTAAAAAAGTGGTTCCAAAAGATTATCCAGTTGGTATAAGAATTTCAGCTACTGATTGGGTAGAGGGTGGATGGGATCTAAAATCAATTATTGAATTATCTAAAGCTTTAGAAGCATTAGGTGCAGCTTATATTCATGTTACTAGTGGTGGTCTACATGTTGATCAAAAAATTGAAGTCTATCCTGAATACCAAGTACCTTTTGCGCAGAAATAAAGAAAAAGATCAATATACCTGTTATCGCTGTTGGATTAATTACAGATGCTCAGCAAGCTGAAAGAATATTACAATCTAAACAGGCTGATGCTATCGGTATTGCTCGAGGTATTCTCTATGATCCGCGCTGGCCTTGGCATGCAGCAGCTGTTTTAAATGAAACCATTGCAATCGCTCCACAATATTTCCGCTTTCAGCCTCGAGAATCAAATCATCTTTTTAAAGCTTACTTCTCTCAAAAAAAATAAGACTATTGAGAATGGTTTTATTCCATTCTCAACTTTGAGCAAATAAGAGAGTACTAAGCTAAACCTTTTTCTCCTATTGGACCAGTCAATTGGGCTAAGAGCCATTTTCGGAATAATTTAACACTTTGAGGAATTACCCCTCTATCTTTCGGTTCCAACATACAGAAATTAGCATTAGTTCTTAATATACCTTCAATAGGGCGGACTAGTGCACCAGTTTGAAGATAGTTATCGCCTAAGGAAGCCCATGCTAAAGCAACTCCTTGACCATTTATAGCAGCCTGCAATAGCATAGGATAATTATTGATATTGACTCTATTCCTAGGTTTTATTACAGGTAAATTAACGCTTTCAAACCAATCTTCCCAATTATTCCAATCTTTTTGAGAATCATCTAAATACAATAACGTTTTACTAAGAATATTTTCTGGTGAAGGATTTTCATGGAACTGAGCTAAGTAGCTAGGGCTACACACAGGAAATACTTCTTCTGGGAATAAAGTAGTAATATTCATCCCTTCTGGGGGAGTCCGACAATAAAATAGGGCTATATCGAAATCCATTTTATGCAGATCTTGAATATTTTCAGTAGTTAAAATTCTTAAATCAATACCAGCACTTTGCTGAAATTCAGCAACTTTTGGTAATAACCATAAGGCTGCCATAGCATTTGAAGTCGCTACAGTAACTTGATGTTCACCTTGCCATTTTTTAATTTCACCTGTTGCTCTAGCTACTTCTAACAGTGCATTATAAATTGATTGATAATATTGTAATCCAGTTGGTGACATGTAAATATTACGATTTGCTCGAATAAATAATTCTTTTCCTAAATAATCTTCTAATTGTCTTATTTGTCGACTTATTGCTCCTTGAGTAACATTTAGTTCGTTTGCAGCTTTTGTAAAGCTAAGGTGGCGTGCAGCTGCCTCGAAAACAATTAAGCTGTTCATTGGTGGCAAGGGCCTAATTTTCATGGACACTCCCAATTTGTCCTCACTGTACATTTTCTAGTACGATCCTTGATGTCACTCTATGTGAGACTATCAATGTCAATTTGTTAAATTATACAAATTTTAAGAAATAGAATTGCTTATTTTCCTTTTGATAAGATGTCATAATCAGCTCGTAAAATTAAGTGAAAAATAATATTCAATACATGAGTTTTTATCATGAATGAAAAGATCTTTTAAATTTCAAATTTTTTAAAAATATAATGTATTTTTACATAATTTTTTCGTTAAGACTTAAAACCAAATTTCAGATCTCATAAATTAGATTGAATCTCAAATCAAATCTTTTTTTATCAAGACTCACTAAATTTCAGATAATTAGATAACTTTCATAAATCAAAAGCGTTCTATCTCTTGCTGATTATTTATACGAATAAATTTAAATAATCATACGTAATTGCGGATGAAATACATCGACTCAAAGAATCTTTCTGAAACATAGTTTAAGCGATAATTAATATATCTCTTTCATAAATCAAAAAACGATCTATCCCTTGCTGACTATTTGTACCGAATAATTTTAAATATTCATGCATAATTTGCGAATGAAATACATCGACTCAAAAAAGCTTTCTGAAACACAGTTTAAGCGATATACAGGCATCTCATGGTCAACCTTTGATTTAATGGCTGAACAGCTAAAAATGCTTGTACCTGCTAAAGGTAGACCATCTAAGTTAAGTGTAGAAGATCAAAGCCTTCTGTGCTTAAGTTATTGGCGTGAATATCGAACATTGTTTCATGTCGCAACGAGTTATGGTGTGTCAGAGCCTACTGCTTCAAGAATCGTCCGCCACGTAGAGGATTGCCTGATCAAGTCCAATCTATTTAATTTACCCAAGAGTTTGCCTGAAGGCGAAGGTATCGACTGGAATGTGGTGATCGTAGATGCCACAGAAATTCCAATACAAAGACCTAAAAAAACAGAAGAAAAGCTATAGTGGCAAGAAGAAGGCACATACTTTTAAAGTTCAAGCCATTATCCATTATAGAACACAGCAAGTTCTAAGTTTATGCACGAGTCGTGGTGCAGTACATGACTTCGAGCTCTTCAAACGTAACCTGAATCAAATTCCTAAAGGGTCTTTTATCCTTGCAGATAAAGGCTATCAAGGGATTTATACGGTGTATCCAAATAGTCTATTGCCATTAAAAGCAAAAAAGCACTGTAAACTAGAACCTGAGCTAAAAGTTTACAATCAAGAAATCAATAAAAGAAGAATTGGGATTGAGCATGTATTTGGGACTTTGAAGACCTTCAAAATCCTTGCTGAGCGATATCGCAACCGTGGCAAAAGATTGGGATTAAGATTGAGTTTAATCGCAGGGATTTATAATTTAGAACTGAGTAAAAAATGATTTATGAAAGAACCCTAATGATTAAGATCATTATAAATTTGTGTCAATAAAATCAACTCGGTATCTTTTTTGTCCAAGTTGTCTGTTATGTCCTTATCTATTCGTGATAATTTACTTGATAAAAATTTATGTCTCGACATATCTAAACTATATTTAAATTGATCTGTAATCGATTGAATTTCTTCATTTTGAAATTGAAAAGATGTTTGAGTATCACTCTTTAAATACAAGCTACTAATTAGTAAAGCGTAATGGTTAGCTAGCTCAATGATTTCATACAAAGACTTATATTCTTCCTCATTTTTGATTCTATCAAGATTGTTATCAATCTCCTTAAACATCCTCTTTACATCTGAAAAATAATCTTTATCTATATGGGCATCCCTATTTGTTAACCAATTTTTCATCTTATTCTCATAATGCTTTTGAATATAATTGTCGACTTGTTTTGCATATTTGAAACATTCAAATGAAATCAGAATTGGATTATCGTATGCAATTGCTTTAAGTCTTTTTTGAAAGGTGTTTTGAGGTAGTTTTCTGGTTATTAAGAATTCAGTCACCTTCTGAACTCTCTCCGCATAGTTTCCAAATCTATGATCAGAACATCTAATTTCATCAAAGAATCTCTGTATGTCTGAACGACTTTGTCGTCTAAAGGCTCCAAATCGGCCCAATTGATTTGTGACAACTTCTGCATCGCGGGTTGATATGGTTTCAATTGATTTTGTATGGTTGTCAAGATGTGCTCTTGAACTAATGAATCTTTCAAAAAATTGTTTAATTCTAACAATAATCGTTGCTCCATCTCTTTGATTAAATTTTGTATATCTGGCGGTACTTGGTTCTCCTGTATTGATTTCCTTTGAAGGTCGATAATCTCGTTCTGTTGCTCGATTTCTTTCTTCAAAGAATTGTTTTGCTCGATCAGATTGTTCAGAAATTTTTCTATAAAATTCACTGTATGGCATAATTTTTCGTCCAATTCTTGTTGTTGTTGTAAATTCTTTTTCAGTCGCAAATTCTCGGTCTTTAAGATTTGAATTTGCTCCTGTATGAGATAGTTTATTTCGTTCATTTAAATGTACTCCATGAATATTTGAGTGACCAAAATGCATAACACTACTGTCAGGATTATGTAATTTCCTCTCTTTAGTTTTTTTTGTAATATATTTAAGGATCGGGTGATCTCTAATTGTTGATTCTGATTCATAGATGAATCGACTTTTTTTTGAATACTTTGCTGAGTCGTTTAGAGCGTTAGAATCAGCTCCTGTTGTTGATGACATATCGCCTGTAAATGAACTTTGATTTGCATGTATTATTCTTCCTTTTGCTAAGGGACCTTCATATAATTTTGAAAAATTTGATTTAGCTGTAATTCCATTTGACTGTTGAGCAGCTTGTATTCCCGATTTTTGGCTATAGATTTCTTTAATTGTCTTTAGATCATTACTTCGATCTGGGTATTTTTTTTTGTTATATTCTTTACGTTTTGCTCGTCCGGCGAGCATTCTTTCAAGATAATCGTCTGATGTAACTTCATGAGTTCGTTCATTTTTTGTGTATTCAAGAGCAGCTCGTTTATTTGAGTTGTACTCGGTGGCATTAAAGGTTGATTCATATATTTCGCCTTTCAGACGGTCAGTTCCAGACTTTGTTGTTATTGTTATATAAGAATCACTGCATCTCGTAATCTTACCGATTTCAGATAATTTCTTGAGTAAAGAAGATCGATCTGTAATATTGCCTTGTTTGATTTCATCTTGAACGTATTGATGAATAATTTCCAAACGGTGTTTTTTAACAGGTACTCCTTTTTTAATACTTAAATAAAATGCATTTTGTTTCTGTATATGTTGAGGCAATTGCAATTCTTTTAAGCGTGCTGGATCATCGGGTCGTGCCCATTGATATCGATGATTAAAATAATCTCTGAGCAAATCGAAATAATGTAGATGTCCCGGTGGCGCTACATTCAAAGACTTCTTTGAAGTCAGTTCTATTCTTGGAAACAGTACGTGAATATGTTTAGATTGATCATCACTGATATGAAGGACTGCAGTCATGTGATACTGATTTCTGTTCAAACCTGCATGAGCATGCAACTCAAATTCATTTAACACATCATTAATTTGCTGATCGGTCGGTGCATCTTCTTTCGCCCAGGCAATGACAGCTGATGAATATCGATACTTATGCGGTGAGCTTCGAGCAAGTGCTACAAAAGTTGTAGGATCTCCCCTTAATACTTCTACATGTTCACGATCTCGATCTAGGTGATCCCTATCATTGATAAGATAAGCGGCAGCTCTACCAGGATCACCCAATCCATGTCGAAGAAATTTGATCATCATAGCCCGACTCTTTGTTCAACATATTCGATGGCCTGATCGATTTTTTTTCTAGAAGACTTTTTCAACTTAGAAACTTGGGGTAACTGATCTAAATAGCTATTAATATCCAGTTGAATCGCTAAAAGTATCTTTAAGCACTCGAGTAGATCTATATTGATATCACTTCCCACTTTTTCATCACACAAAGTATGTAATGCAATCGCTATTTCGTTAACATTGTTTGAGATAACGCCTAATCCGAACAGTAATTCTGGATCAATTTTAGGAGCGGCTCTTTGGAACAACTTAACGGGTCTTTGCTTTAAATTGGATAACAAAATCGATGCTTGGTTCTGATCCTCAAATGCATTAATGCTCTTCTCTAGCGTTTGAAGAATCCATGAACTCATTTGAACATTATGTTTTTCAGTGAAGCTATTAATCTTATTGTATTGTTGGTCAGTTACCCTGAACCTTATCATTTTACTTTTAGCCATTTTTGAGATTCCAAACTTATTGCTCATATAAGTTTAGAAAATTATTTTTTTAAAAATCGATTTGGTGAAAATTTTGAAAAAAAAAGTTTTAATAAAAAAAATGAATTTTTGACACATTTAAATGAGTTGTCTTTTGGGGTGTAGGGGGTCGCCCCTACCAAGCCCCGTTGCGTACCAAAATTGATGCGGAGCATTAATTTTGTAGCTACGGGTAGGCTTGCTGGATATAATCACAAATGACTTAGAATTAAATATATTAACAAGTAGTTGTTTTAATTATTTTTTTTAAATTTAAAATGATTATTATTTTTAATGTGTAA
Organism: Acinetobacter sp. 24-47-62; assembly: GCF_056779765.1. NCBI lineage: Bacteria > Pseudomonadati > Pseudomonadota > Gammaproteobacteria > Moraxellales > Moraxellaceae > Acinetobacter > Acinetobacter sp. 24-47-62. The sequence goes on along the minus strand of NZ_JBWYIN010000015.1, from coordinate 56,159 downwards.
TGCATTCATTTTAATTTGTAACGCACAATTCTTAACGTGTAACGCCTAATACCCTAATTTGTAACGTAAAAAAATTTAAAGTGTAACGCATCTTTTTAAATTGAATATATTTGTCTAATTCAACTTTACAACTTAATCTAGTTTTAATTAATGCTATTTTTATGATTAATTTGATACATTGAATCTATGTAGTTCATACAATTTTTTATAGATAGAATTCATAATAAATATTGCTTACAAGAATGCATCTTGTAATAAGCTTAGTTATCTTTAATGGTAAATTTATTCTTGTAGACTTGATTTGATCATTAGATACAAACGATCAATTTATCTCAATCAATAGCAAATAAAGAATAAACTCTAAAAGCAAATTAAAATTGAATATTTGATATTACGCCCAGTGACGAAAATCTCCCCCTCTGCACTACGACAAAGAATCGTAGCATCGATCTTATAACAAATTAAAATTGTAAAAATTAATCACAAATTTCAACAACTTACCTCTCAATCAATCCCCTTTAAAAATTCTAGAGTCTTATAATTTCGATTCAGTGAAAGTAAATTTAAAACTCAATAAGTGAATATGTTTCTATTTTATACGCAAAAATAAATCTTAATAATGCCATATTTCGCTTTTTACTTTTATTTTTTTAATTAAATCAATACATTGCTTTTTTCATCTTTTACCTGGCAAGAGACATTGGCTATTAAGCTTTTATTCCAGGAAGGAAATATACATTTTCGATAATGAAAGCTCATGTAAGCACAGCATCACAAATAACATTGATTTAATCTGGTAACGCCGTGCGTTTAGTTATGCAAATTACTCATGTTTTATCTTCAGTAAGTCACCAACCTCTACATTGAGTGCCATACAAATTTTATCGATCGTATCGAAATCTATCCTCACCGACTCATCTTTATAAAGTTTATGAAGTGTATTTTTATTGATGCCAGTAAGTTTAACGAGATCGGAGACCTTTAGCTTTCTTTCCGCTAACAACACTGCCAGATTTGAAACAACCATAAAGTACCACTTAAGTAATAAAATTTACTTGCATAGATGCATTTTTGAATGCTAATATCAAATAAATGGTAATTTTTACCACTTAAGTGGTAAAAAATACTATTTATTTAAATATTCATCTATTTAATTTGATATTTAATATTACTACTTAAATAGTAGCTATTAAACAATTATTGGTATCAACATTTATTATATAAAGGTTCAGACATGACTAGCCATAGAGACTATGCAAGTGTAACTGGAAATGATCTTTCTAATAATTCAGCAACACAATTGATAGATGAGTTAGAGAAACCAAATTTCTATAATTTTTACAATTAAAACAATATTTTAATAAAATTTAGCTAATGTAATTTGGAAATAAAAGGGTATTTATGAAATAAATGCCATTTGTACAAATACTTTAGATGAAACATATATCTAAGTGATTACTTAAAAAAATAAAATATTATTACCAATAAATACAATGGCTTATAATATTTTGAAAAATTATTTTTAATTAATTTTGGAATTTTTTTAAAAATCCCATCAAACAACTTTTTATTTTTTTTTATTTGATATGTTTCTTTCCATAGATGGTCAAATTGAAGACCTTAATGAAAGGAACAAAATGAATATTAAAGTTAATGATACAAATTTCGGAATCGATTGGGTAAGTGATACAAAATTCTCTGAACTAACTGGTATACCAGCCAACAAATTAAGATCGCGTCGAAAAAAATGGCCCGAAAACAGAGTCTGGATAAAAGAAGGCAAAATATTCTATTACTCACTTCAAGGGTTTTATAAATGGATGAATGAACAATCTCAGAAAGCTGACGAATTAATTTCGAGTATTAACTGTGAAACTATTGCTAAGAAAAGAAAAGGAGCTTGTAAAAATTTACACAACGATTCCAATTTCAAAGCATCAGTTGCAACGAAATTAGCAGTTGTCCAATTAACTAGTACTAAGTAATTATATAGGTATCGGTAAATGAAACATGAAAAGCAGCCAAGAGGTGTTAGAGTCCGCGCTAACTCAATTGAGATTAATTTTTCTCGTTCAGGCAAACGTATATATCTACAGTTAAACTTATATCCAACATCAACGAATTTAAAGAAAGCAGCTTCACTCAGAGCAGGACTAATTGAAAAAGATAAACTTGGTATTCTTACAGAATTAGATATAGATAACATTAGACATCTAAATAAAGATAATAAGTCTTTAGTTCACAATGAAGAGTATCTGTTTATCAACCTTGCGAAAGAATATTTAATCAATTGTGAAGCTAATAATGATACTAAAATGGGATATCAAAAAATCATTAATACACATTGGTTAGATATTTTTTCAAGTAAAGATATATCTACTATTAAAGTAAATGATATTAGATCAGCAATAATTTCTAGAAATTTTACATCAAATAAAAACCATAATAACTGTCTTACTCCATTAAGAGGAATCTTCAGACTAGCTATGGAAAAGGAGTTAATAAGTGAAAATCCATTAGATAGAATCAGTAATAAAAAAATTCAAAAATCAATACCTGACCCTTTCAATGAGGCAGAAGTAAAAAAAATTCTTGATTGGATGGCCCAAAATTTAACCGGTAGAGAAGAGTTATATTATTGGTATTATCAATTAGCTTTCTATACGGGCTGCAGACCATCAGAATTATTTGCTCTGCGAGAATCAGACTTTTGTTTTAAAGACAATATTTTTCATGTTTCTAAAAGCTTAGTTAGAGGTCATGAAAAAAGAACCACGAAAACCTCAGTAGCGAGAATTGTCGATCTACATGATAAAGCGATTGAAGCTGTGCATAATTTAAAAAAATTCAAAAAAAAATACAATATTGAGTCTGATTACTTACTCATCTGTCCAACTACATTTAAGCGATTTTACAATGAAAAACCTCCACGTATGAGGTTTAATAAAGCTCTCAAAGCTTGCAACATTAGACATCGGGTTGCATATAATACTAGACATACATATGCAACATATATGTTAATGAATGGTTGTGATCCATTTTTCGTGGCTGCACAACTTGGTCATAGTCTGGATATGTTACTAAATAGATATGCAAAATGGATAAATGGTGCTTCTAATAAAATTCAAATGGCAAAATTAAAGTAAAGGTTATTCATACTCATGCAGTTTTTTAAAAACCACTGTAGTATATTTGAATAAATTGCTTTGTTTTAATCCATAAGTGATTAAAGACAATTTCCCGTTCAAACAACTTCACTTTAAAGTTTGGCAAGTCTTTAAGTTCTTCTTTTCTCGGTAAACGCTTAGTGAACTCATAATTATCCAAAACTGTTTTCATTACTTCAGGCTTTAGATTTTCTTGTTCACACAAATGCTGGTATGCCTGTTCTTTCTGCACATCCCAATACTCTGCAAAGGCATCTTTGACACTTTGCCCATTGAGCATTTTTGGCATGTTTTCCTCGATGAACTTATTAATCAGTTCTTGCTTGTCATGTAGAGTTACCTCCCCACCAATAAGATCATGGATCTGAGCTTTATACTTCTGACGTTTTTCATCCGTATCAGCATTGACCATCATCTGGAGCAGATTCAGGATATACCCCACATTGATACGATCACTGTGCAATAAATCAAGTTGGAAATCGACATCATCTAATACAGAGACTTTTTCTTTTTTTGTGGTCTTTCTGACGTCACGGCATAGGTCACTATACTTGGACGCAAAATTCGCAAAATGTTGTTTATCTAACGCCGTGGTATCTTGGTCATAATCCACAAAAGTCTGTAATTGAGCGTTATAACGCATCACCTCACGGAATGCCTTAATAAACTCTAATTGAGCTTCTTCTGTGATCAGCGTATCAACGGACTTATAGCCTGGTGTCAAAGCCAATAGCTTAGCGACAGCATCCTCATAATCTTTTTTGATTTCATCAAAGCTCGGAACTAGGACAATTTTCTTAGCATCTTTATTTGAAAATAGTGCCAAAGCTTCATCAGTTGCTTGTTTTAGATTACGGAAACACACGATATTGCCAAAAGACTTCTTATCATTGAATACTCGATTGGTGCGTGAAAAAGCCTGAATCAAGCCATGATATTTAAGATTCTTGTCTACATACAGCGTATTTAATGGTTTTGAGTCAAAGCCTGTTAAGAACATATTGACCACAAGCAGAATATCAATCTGCTTTTTCTTCACTCGGTCAGCAATATCACGGTAATACGCATAGAAGCGATCACCAGAGTTAAAGTTTGTGCCAAAGTTTTCATTATATTGAGCGATATAACGGTCTAGCTTATCTCTACTTGATTGATTCACTTGTGATGGGATATCAGCACTCTCTTCATCTATCAGCCCATTGTGCCCCTCTACAGGTACAGCTTCATTGGCTGAATATGAAAAGATCGTTGCAATGGTTAAAGGCTTAAATAATCGACCTTGCTCTTCATCCTCAATTTTCTTTTCCGCTTGGACTTTTTCAAATAGCTCATAGTATTGAGTCAAAGTATCCACGGAGCTAACACAGAACATTGCCGTAAATTCACGATCTTTGGTTTTCTTGTCGTGTGTATTCACGATATAACGAGCAATCATTTCCAAACGCTTTGGATTGTCATACAGCTCTTTGGTATCAATACCTTCTACATCTTCATCGTATTGATCATTGGCCTGCATACCTTTCGCCGTGTACTTGCCACGATAATCAATCTGGAACTGCAACACGTTACGGTCACGAATAGCATCAACAATGACGTACTTATGTAGGCACTCATTAAACAAATAGTCTGTCGTGAGTTTTAAACCTGCTTTAGATAAGCTGTTTTCTTCAAAGATTGGCGTTCCTGTGAAGCCAAACATCTGAGCATTTTTAAAGAACTTTTTAATATTTTGATGGGTTTCACCAAATTGGCTTCGATGACACTCATCAAAGATAAAAACGACTTTTTTCTCTTTGAGGTAATCAATATATTCTAAGTAGCGGTCTGTACTGATTGCTTTATTGAGCTTTTGGATCGTGGTGACAATGAGCTTATCGTGACGTTGATCAAGCTGATTGACCAAGGTTGATGTGTTATCTGTACTATCTACGCTTTCAGCTTTAAAGGCATTAAATTCCCTTGCTGTTTGCGTATCTAGATCATTACGGTCTACAACAAATAAAACCTTTTCCACATCAGGCATCTGCATGATGATTTGACTGGCTTTAAATGAGGTCAGTGTTTTACCTGAACCCGTCGTATGCCAAATATAGCCGTTCTGCTTGGTATTTCTAACCTGCTCTACAATCTTCTCTACGGCGTAAATTTGATACGGGCGTAAAACCATGAGTTCTTTAGATGTCTCATGGATGACCATAAACTGTGTCAGCATTTTGGTGAGGTGCTGTTTATTTAGAAATACATCAGCAAAGTCGACCACTTCATTGATATGTTGGTTCTTGATATCCGCCCAAGGGAAGGTGAAATCAATATGATTTGTGCCATTAGAGTAGTAACGCGTATTTGCGCCGTTGCTGATAATAAAGAGCTGAATAAAGCGAAATAAGCCTTGCCCTGCCCAATAAGCTTCTCTGGTATATCGTTGAGTCTGATTAAATGCTTCAGCAATCTCCATGCCTCGCTTTTTCAGCTCAACTTGTACCACAGGTAAACCATTGACTAAGAGCGTGACATCAAAGCGACTAGTACGCCCATTATGATCTCGATGATCAACCGTGATTTGATTGGTGACTTGATAGCTGTTTTGATTTGGATCATCAGATAAGAAGTAAATATGCTTACTTGTGCCATCATCAAATTTTATAGGAAATTGATCACGAAGCTTTTTAGCACGTTCAAATACTGTGCCGTTATTTAAAAAGCTAATGACTTGTTTCCACTCTGCTTCAGACAGTGGTAATAGTCCGTTAGCTTTTTCGATTTGAGACTTGAGGTTAGCCAAAAGCTGAGCTTCATCCCTGATAACAACTCTACCAAACCCTAAGCGTTCTAGTTGTGCTATGAGTTCATTTTCAAGTTGTACTTCGCTTTGTGACATACCCTATACCCTAATATTTACTTAATTATCTAAATGCAAATTTATTTTTAGTTCTTCAAGAATACCAACCAAGGGACCATCAGAATGAAATCTTCCAATGATCCTACTCAACATGGTAATCCTGGGTGTAGACCCTATTTTGATACTGCTTCCCTCAAAGCTTATTATGCAACTCTATAAACTAATAAGAGCTGATGTCTAAACATTAGCTTTTTTTCTATTTCATCAAGCGTAAAAATTGAGGATTATTCACCTTCATTTGCAGATTGTTTTTGTATTCTTCAATCGCTCCTCGAGCACAAAAACGCTTGCCCACCATGCCATCAATACGCCCAAAACGCTCTTCAAACCATTTATAGTTATTGTCCCAAACTAACAACGTAAGTGTTTGATTCGGGTACGTTCTATCAAGATTCAAGTAATGGCGATTGTCAAAGTGTTTGACTTCAGCCAATTGACCACATGCCATCACTGATTTACCAACATGAAATGGTGCTTTAATGGCCTCAATTTTAACTTCCTGAGCTGTAGCACTAACACTTGCTATAGCCAAAATAGACGTCGCTAAAATTTTTTTAAACATGCTCTACTCCCTGATACATTTAATGATGTGAAATTTGATTTTCTATAGAGCTAATAACAATTTGAGGAGTACCCTTATAGCTTTCGATTAAGCCAGTGATACAAATATTGTTACCCTCTGATGCTGGCATGATGTTATTTGACCAAATTACCGCACTGAATTTATGTTTTGGATATTGTCCACCAAAGTTCATATAGGTTGCTTTTGATGTTTGTGAAATTTGACTTACCTCACCACAGACTGTCATATTGTCTCCAATATGTGACCTAGCTTCATATACCGAAATCTGATCCGATTTCATGGTCTTTGTATTGCTCGTATTCCCTTCAAATGGATTTTCGATAACTGGCTCAACGATCTCTCTTGATTCATTAGAAGGTTGAGTTTGAACTAGTTTAATTTCTGCTAGTCTTTCATTCGTTAACAATGGCGTAAATCTTTTAGGTAAGTTTTGATCTTCCTGACTACTTAATGAGGCGTCTTGTATTGGCGTATTCATTTCATCCACCTTAGAAGAAACACCATAAATCGTTTCTCGTGTCGAATCATTCTTTGGCACTATCAAGTAACCTAGCATCAAAACGATGAAAGCACTTAAACAAGCAATAATAACTTTATATTGCTTTATCTTACGCATTTGCTCTTGGTATATAGGCTCAAGTCCTGCTTGCCTTCTTAGCTCTAACTCTAGTTCATCCTTCTTTCTCTGTGCTTCTAGCTCTTGTTCAGCCTTCTGTCTTTGTGCTTCTAGATTCAATGCATCTTGTTTTTTCTTTTGCTCAAGATCGTATTGTTCTTTTTCTTTCAGCTCCTGATATGTCTCTGAAAAGAAATTACAAATACTTAGAACAATGATGACCGCTACCAAAATTGCAAATCCAACAGCAAACTCAAACATTTCTTTTCTCTTTAAATTATTTGATTGAGTGAGTTTAGAATTATTTGTGGCTTTCCTTTGTACTCCTCAATCAACCCTTTAACACAAAGTGTATTATTTTCTACATTTTGAAGCTGTTGACTGATATGAGCATTATTGTTCCAAATCACAACTGTAAAAGTCGCTTTAGGATAAGGTCGCTCAAAATTCAAATATACTCCTTTAGAGAATTTTTTATACTGTGCAACCTGCCCACAAACGACTTTATTTTCACCAATATGATGAATGGCTTGTGATGCTTCTGTATAAGACTGACTATGACCACTACTGAAAGAGATTGGCTGATCTGAGAATTCAGTCTCTGTTTTAAGTACATGAACATCTGTATTCGGTACTGATGTTTTTGATTGGATATAAACGACTGCGCCAAGTGCAATTGAAGCCACCACACCAGCACCAACCATTAAATACTTACGAATTTCTTTCTTGATTGACCCCAAATGTTCATCTTGCCGACCTTTCATATCTGAGAGTTCTTTCCGAACTTTCTCGAGCTCTTGCATATGGTTTTGCTTAAATACATTGAGACCACTACGAACTTCGCTCAACTCATTCGTCATATCTACGGATGGATCGTGATGCTCTTTGACTCGAAGTTTTTCATACTCTGCAATTTTTGCCTCATATTCTTGAATGAGACGTTGGAGCTGTTCTTGCTTTAACGCATCAGTAATTTGTCGATTTGCTTGTGTTTTTAAAGCTTGACGTATTTCAGAAATGACTTGTTGCTGTTGGTTAAATGCTTTTTTATTCGTATAACGCAACACAATACCAAACTGTTGAATGAGGTCATTTTGACGTTCTAGAAAGTCATTAAACTTTTCATAACCTTTGTTATTGAGTTTGGCATAGCCATCTAATTCAATCGGTAGTTTGTAGCCCTTCGTTTCATTGATAATCATGAAATCGATATAACGATTACCGGCTTTACTGTCCTTGAATGGGAACTGAGCAACAACATCATCGGGTGTAATCCCAGGGATTTGGCTTAAAATTTCGTCGACAAACTTTTCTTCATACCCAACGATATGCTGAATTTTGTAGCGATTTTCATACTTCCATTTTTGCCAATCTAACATCATGACTACCCCAAATTATTATTTACCCAATCTTTAACTTAGATTAATCCTTGGAAACCAACAAAGAGGCGTGTTTCAAGTTAACAAGACTGTGAATATGTTATTCACCTAACTTAAGCCTTTATTTTGCACAATATTTTACTTTTCAGGTATTTTTAGACAAGACTACTTTAGGTAGTATAAATTTTGAGTGCTCAATTTAAGATCAAAACATCCCCCACAAGCACACATGGAGTTGAAAAGTATAAGTCTTCTTATGGAGGATTTGGATTAACAACCATCTGCTGATCGTGCTGATATCTTACTTACTGACTTAAAAAATAGGATGAGGCTCTACAACGATGTAATTTGAATGTTTTTTGAAATTTTCATACCTACCCAATTTTTTATTGAGATAGTAGAAAGACATCGCTTCATTTCTGTTCATGTGATATTCATTTTTAACGTCATAAAAATAATAATCTATCGTTAACGCTTTTTCACTGTCATACACCTTCTGATAGTGTTTATACAGTTCAATGAACTCACCTTTTTTCTCATTTGGGATATCCAAAATCACGAGATACATTAAGACTTCATCAATACCGTTAAACCCTTTTAAGGCTTCAAACCGTATAGGAAGTAAGCTTTCTAAATAGCAGATTAATTCTGGGGTCACATAAACTTTTTCCCCTTCATTTTTAAGCTTCTTTAGTTGTGGACCTAAGAAAAATTTCAACCTAAAGACTTGCTACCTCACCATCCAAAATTTCACAGGTGAGTAACGTCCTTTTGTTTTAATCACAATTCTTGTGCGGTACCATAATAGTACTGCACATAGGGCAATAATAATTCCCCATAAAAACCACATCTTTATTTTCCTTTCAAACTTTTTGATGAAATACCAAAAATTCTATAAAACCGTATAACAAGCCCATTCATGTTTATTCAAGAGAGATACTGTCCGTAAACATGAATGGTGATTCAAATTGAAATGCTTTAAACACACATCTGCTGTAACAAGCATTTTTCTACCACACGGATTCTGTATTAACTTTTTTCATTCATCATCAAAAATTTGTCTAAGCGGATTGCTTAAAGAAACACTGTATAAAAGTTTTAATCTTTTAATTGTCATTGGAATACCATTTTCGGTTTTATGCAGCATTGCATGACAATTTGGGCAGACTGGTCTTAGATCTTCTTTAGGATCTACTTCATACTCCTCACCAATCGTATATAACGGCTCAATATGATGTACATGGATAAAATCTTTAGCAAATGCGCCATAGGTATGTTCAAAGCTCATGCCACAGACATAGCAACGAGTCCCATAAATGGCAATACATTCAGCTCTCGCTTTAGGGCATCTCTCATAGCCATTTACAGTGACAGTTATCTTTTTGCCTTCAAAAAATTTGGGGCTATTGACACCTGCTTCATCAGGATAGTTGGTCTCTTCAACATTACTAAACTGGTCAGCAATATAACTAAGCAATTTTTTATGTGCTTCAACCTTATCTAAAGATTTACCTTTCACAAATTTAGTGGTCTTATGCGACTGCAAAGTATCTTTTGGTGTGATTAGACCTAATTCGGCTAAATATCGTCTAGACAGTGATGATTTCTCAACTTTTTTAATTGGTTGAATTAGAAAGTAATCACCTTTATATGCATCTAATTCTTTTTGATCTAACCAATATTCTCTATCTTTTTCTGGCAAGTCAGAGTGACCTATAAAACCAATAACTTGATATTGATATTGGATTTTTCCTATTGGTTCAGTCACATATAAAAATAGTATGTCATTAATTTGGAATTCAAAATCGTATTTTGCCCAACATATTTGATGTGCATCATGATAAGCACGATCTATATCATAAATTGCAGGATTAACAGGAAACAGCCATTCAGACATAAGATCCCTCTACACAAACATCTGCTGTAACAAGCCTTTCTTCCACTGTTTGGCTTGTTCAATTTGCTGTGCCACCACTTCAATTTTTTGGTCGATGCCAGAGAGGAAATTAGCGATTTTGGTTTGTTCTTCTAGACAAGGATAAAGAACAGGCATATCAAAAAAGTCTTTATTTGTAATGTTCATTCGGTCATGTCTTGCACCTGAATTAGCTACACTTTTGACATAATCGTGCCAAAAGTTGCTTTCAAAAAAGTATTCTAGAAATTGAAGATTACCTTCGCTAATTGTGAAAACTGTATACAAAGGTGACATTACACCTAAACATTTTTTATTACGTTTTACAGGTCCAACTGGTGCATGAACAGAAATACGTGGGTTATAAACAAAATCATCTAGGTTCACGATGAAATAACCATTCAAATTTGATTCAGTAACGATCTCTCGCTCGAAATAATCACTTTGTTTAATAATACCTTGAGTAGCAGAATTGGTTAAAACCTCTGTAATATTTCCATCTTTATTCTTACCTGATTGCTTAGATGCAATTTCATTTAATGGCTTATCTTCCCACTCCCCAAACTCACTCCCATCATCCGCTTTAAAACGAATCTGCTGACTAAACAGCTTTTGCATCATACCCTGTTTATATTGACTCAGCAGTTCGTGTTTTTGGGTCAGTTGACTAATCTTTTCATCCACTGCAGAAAGGAAAGAAGCGATTTTGGTTTGTTCTTGTTTAGATGGGTAATTGAAGGGAGTTGCCTTTGCCTGCTCAATCGTAAAATGAGAAATTGTCCCTGTATGGGAAATGCTCTTTAAATACTCTCTAAATTTAGGACTTACAAGAAAATTATAAAGAAATGATCCTTTAATAATTCCTGATGACTTTAACCAAAGTAAATCAGCATCTTTAAAGTATAGAGGTTCATTATTAGGTACTAGATATGGAATACCAATTGTTCCACCACCTGTGACTAACAAATCATCCTTTTGAATTTTTCCTGACTTTTTAGCAAGTTCTTCAAATAGCTCTAGAGAAATAAATGCTTTTTCATTTTCTTTACCCTTAAAAAAGGAAACAACATCACTTGTTCTATAAAAAGGAACACCTGACTCTTGCCATTGATCCTTAAAAACACGGGAAGCCGATGAAATCCCTATCAATTCACCTAATAGTGAACTTTTCCAATCCCCATTAAACTCTTTAAACCGTAATTTAGGCGTAGCCATTACTTCACCTCCGCAAATGGTGAATCAATGCCTAACTCTTTACAGAATCCTGCAATCACCGCATCAGTTTTTTGGCTTTCGACTTCTAAAGCTTGAAGCTGTTTCGCAATCGCATCTAAATCAATCTCAGCTTCCGCTTCAAAGGTATCCACATAACGTGGAATGTTTAAATTAAAGTCGTTGTCTTTCACTTCCTGTAAAGTGGCAACTTTGGCATATTTCTCAATATTCTGACGGTTTTCAAACGCAGCAATAATATTGTCTAAATGCTCAGACAATAACTTGTTCTGGGTCTTTTGCTTTTCAAACTCATTGCTGGCATCAATAAACAGAATATTGTCTTTATGCTCACGGTCTTTTTTCAGCACCAAAATACAGGTCGGAATAGAAGTACCATAGAAAATATTGGCAGGTAGACCAATGATGGTATCAATCACATTCATCTGCTCAATCAAGTACTGACGAATCACACCTTCACTTGAACCACGGAATAAAACGCCGTGGGGTAAGACGACTGCCATCGTACCGTTTTCATCTAAGTGATGAAGCATGTGCTGAACAAATGCCATATCCGCTTTTGAACTTGGTGCAAGCTTGCCGTAACTGCTAAAACGCTCATCTTGTAAAAATAGCGGATCGGCTGACCACTTTGCAGAAAATGGCGGATTCGCTACTACGGCGTCAAAACGTTTATCCAGATGCTGAGGACGGATTAAAGTATCTTCTTGCTTAATGTCAAACTTGGCAAAATGCACATCATGCAGAATCATGTTCATACGTGCCAAGTTGTAAGTGGTACGGTTCATCTCTTGACCGTAAATCATGTCTACATCTTTCACTTCACGCTTCACACGTAAAAGCAGTGAACCTGAACCACAAGTCGGGTCATAGACTGAACGTAAACGCTCTTTACCTTGTGTCACGATCTTGGCAAGCAAGGTCGAAACCGATTGCGGTGTATAGAACTCACCTGCTTTCTTGCCTGCACCAGACGCAAACTCACCAATCAGGTATTCATAGGCATCACCCAATACATCGGCTTCAGTATTGGAAATATCAAAATCAATATCATCTAAATGACTAAGGACTTTTGCCACTAACTCATTACGATCACTCGCCGTATTCCCCAACTTACTTGAGTTGAGATCCATATCTTCAAACAGGTTGGCAAAGTCATCTGCTGAGTCTGAGCCTAAAGTGCTTTGTTCAATAGCTTTTAAAGTGGCTGTGAGATCATCCAGAATAAACTCACCCTGACGACCACGTTCAGCTAGTGTATGGAACAATTGCTTTGGTGTGAGTGCATAACCGACTTCGCTAATGGCATTCTTTTTAATAACTTCGATATACGGTACATGCTCGGCATTATTTTCATCTAGCTCTAAAAAACTAATGTCTTCGCCGTCGAGTAGTTCATTGGCAAAGTTGACTGATTTTTCAGATAAGTATTTAAAGAAGATAAAACCCAAGATGTAATCACGGAACTCATCCGCTCCCATTTTCCCACGTAAGGTATTTGCGATGTTCCAGAGTTGTTTTTGCAGTTGTTGGAGTTGCACTTGGGTCATGTTTAAAATCAACCAAAATTCATTATTTTAGAATGGCATCACTTTGCCATAATTAAGAACTTATATTAAGGCTTATTTTTTAGACACCGCCTTCACTGGCACAAAAAATCATCAAATCACCAAGACTGATATATATACAAAATGAACTTTTGGGTAATTATAGCTCTTATAATGTGGCGCTAAATGTGGCAAATAAAAAAGCCACTTTAAAAAGTGGCTGATTTATAACAAGAATTTTGGTGGAGATGGCGGGAGTCGAACCCGCGTCCGCAAGCACTACACTCGAGATTACTACATGCTTAGATATCGTCTATTGTTTTAACCCTCAAAGACCCGACGAACAGGGTTAAGAGAGCGATCCTTTAAGTTTAGTACAACACCCCAAGGCTTGATGTTATACGGACTTGTGTGCGTGCGCTTCAGTCGGGATCTCTAACCACAAGTATTCAGAGATGCGGACAAGCTGCCCTTAGGCAGCTAGAGCGTAAGATTCGTCGTTTGCGACTATTTAAAATGCAAATTTTATTTACGAGAGAAAATGCGCTCTCGGCATGCATCTATGAGTTTCATCACCAGCGTCGAAGCCAGGAACATCCCCAAAGTACAACGCAATCATAGCATAAAAGTTTGAAAATACGACCTCTAATTTCACAACAATTAAACATACACATGCGCTTATTCCAATAATTGAGATAAAATCCCTTTTTTCAAGTTCAAAATTGCATATTTTATGAGTTATTTACTTGCACTAGATCAAGGGACGACGTCAAGTCGTGCGATCATTTTTGATGAACATGGAAACGTTCATGCAACAGCTCAAAGAGAAACTAAAATACGAACACCAAAGTCAGGCTGGGTAGAGCAAAATGCACAAGAGATTTGGAGTTCACAAATCGCAGTAGTGCAGCAAGCAATTGCTGATGCGCGATTACTGCCTAAAGATATCAAAGCTTTAGGCTTGACCAATCAACGCGAAACGACAGTGATTTGGGATAAAAAAACCGGTGAGCCTCTAGCCCCTGCGATCATTTGGCAAGATCGCAGAGCAAGTGATTGGTGTAATTCCCTCATTCACCAAGACTTACAAACCAAGATAAATTACACCACAGGACTCCGCATTGATCCTTATTTCAGTGCTGGAAAATTAGTGTGGTTACTTGAAAATATTGATGGTTTAAGAGCTCGTGCGGAACAAGGCGAAGTGGCTTTTGGAACCATTGATAGCTGGCTAGTTTGGAATCTCACTCAAGGTGCTGAACACGTGATTGAAGTCTCGAATGCTTCAAGAACCATGTTAATGAATCTGCATACCCAGCAATGGGATGACGAATTACTCGCACTATTTAATATCCCAAAAGCAATACTACCCAAAATCGTGGCTTCTGATTGCCATATTGCCAATACAGCAAAAGGTCTCTTAGGTGCAGAAATTCCAATTACAGGGATTCTAGGTGATCAACAATCAGCGTTATTTGGTCAATCATGTTTTGACATAGGCTCAGCTAAAAACACCTATGGTACTGGCTGCTTTATGTTATTCAATACAGGTGATCAAATTCAACTGAGTCAAAATCAACTCCTCTCCACTTTAGCTTGGCAATGCAAAGAACACACCTCGTATGCGCTTGAAGGTAGTGTTTTTATGGCTGGTGCAATTGTGCAATGGTTACGTGATGGACTAGGAATTATTCAAACTAGCCAAGAAGTTGAACAATTGGCGTGTCAAGTTAACAGTACCGATGGTGTCGTACTTGTTCCTGCCTTTACTGGCTTAGGAGCACCTCATTGGGATACGGATGCCCGCGCATTATTATGCGGCATGTCTAGAGGGACAAATAAAGCACATATTGCGCGAGCAGCTCTCGAATCAATCGCATTTCAAGTCGCTGACGTTTTGAATGCCATGCAATCTGATATTCGAAACCCTTTAAAAGAATTGCGTGTAGACGGTGGTGCGAGTCAAAATGATATGTTGATGCAGTTTCAAGCTGACTTACTGAATGTTCCTGTGTTAAGACCGCAACTTTTGGAGTCAACGGCTTGGGGAGCTGCGGCAATGGCAGGTTTAACTGCAGGTGTATTTAAAAATCCGTCTGATATTGCAGCATCATGGAAATTGGAAAAAGCCTTTGAGCCAACAATGTCTGAAGATCAACGTCAATTCCATTTACATCAATGGAATAGTGCATTAAAACGTTCAAGATCAGACGTTTGATATAAAAACCGCCTACAAGGGCGGTTTTTTAATAAGAGATATATAGATTTTTTAATATGCGTATGAAGCAATGCCTGTTGCAATAGCTTTACCTTCATCATTCACCATATTCATGCGCATCGTACAACCTTTGCGACCCATGCGTAGCACTTCAGCAGTGGCAATAAAATACTTTCCGCGTCCTGGTGATAAATAATCCACTCGCATATCTACTGTTGCTAAACGTGAAACTTTCTTTAAAGTTTCAGGCAACATATCAGGCTCTGCACGCTTGTAAAGCTCGCCCATTGCAACAATCCCGCCAATACTATCGAGTAATGTTGCCGCTACACCGCCATGCAAAATCTGGAAAGAAATATTACCAATGAGATTAGGTTTCATCTCAATATAACCTTGGATTTCACCTTCTACGACACGCATTTGCATTTCGTTGTAAGCGAAATAAGGAGAGGTATTAAATACTTGAGTGAGTTGATTTAATACCACTTCAAGATCTGGTTTAGCACCTAAATGGAGGTTACCCATCCATTTTTTTTGGGAATCGTTCATACAAAACTCAAATTAACATCATGAGAAAAAACCATCAGCATTTTCCCAAAAACCGCCTTAAGGGGGCTACAATTAGACCCAAGTAAAATACCAAACATCGAGATTGTGATGACTTATACGTTTAATCGCCCTGCTTTTCCTGCAACACGCATGCGCCGTATTCGAAAAAATGACAAACTCAGAGCGATGGTGAGAGAAACACATCTTTCTGCTGAACATCTCATTTATCCGGTATTTGTTCTACCAGGTCAAAATCAAACCCAAGAAATACCTAGTATGCCAAATATTCACCGTCTTTCAGCTGATTTGTTGTTAAACAAAGCTGAAAAACTTTTAGAATTAGGTGTATCTAAATTAGCTTTATTCCCAGTTACCCCACAAGAAGACAAAAGTTTAACTGCTGAAGCAGCATGGAGAGATGATGGTTTAGTTCAAACCACAGTCCGTCTTCTAAAAAAAGAATTACCAGAAATGGTACTCATCACTGATGGCGCTTTAGACCCTTATACAACACATGGTCAGGATGGCATCATCGATGAAACAGGTTATGTACTGAATGATGAAACTGTTGAGTGTCTGATTAAACAAGGTTTAAGCCATGCAGAAGCAGGAGCCGATGTTTTCGCACCGAGTGATATGATGGATGGTCGTATTGCTGCGATTCGTCAAGCATTTGAAGCAAATGGTCATATTTATACCAATATCATGGCTTATTCTGCCAAATATGCATCAAGCTTCTATGGTCCTTTCCGTGATGCTGTGGGTTCAGCTTCTAATTTAAAAGGTGGTAACAAGTACAACTACCAAATGGACGTTGGCAACCGAGCAGAAGCTCTTCACGAAATTGCACTAGATATTCAAGAAGGCGCAGACATGGTGATCGTAAAACCAGGGATGCCATATCTAGATATAGTACGTGAAGTTAAAGACACATTTGGCATTCCAACATTTGTTTATCAAGTGAGTGGTGAATATGCCATGTTGGCAGCAGCAATCCAAAACGGCTGGCTTTCTGAAAGTGTGATTTTAGAATCACTGATGAGCTGTCGTCGTGCTGGTGCAGATGGAATTTGGACCTATTTTGCTGAAGATGCTGCAAAAATGCTTAAAGATATGTAACACGCAATTGAATCAAAAGCGCTTTTCCATAAAGCGCTTTTTTCTACTAAAATTATTATCATTGTATTCAAGACCCAACTTTTAAATTACTCATTTAACATCTTACATCACATCAATCTCTTTACATCATTGAGATTATTTGCACGATTAGAGCTTGAATATGGTCTAATACACACCGTCATTTTGAAGGTGGATAAAAATGCACGTTGCCATCATTGGATGTGGAATTAGCGGCTTACTAACAGCGCTTGAATTACTCGAACAAGGTTGTGAAATTACCCTCATTGATCAAAAACAAGCAGGTAAAGCTGCATCTTGGGCAGGTGGTGGTATTTTGTCACCTATGTATCCTTGGCGTTATCCCAAAGCAGTCAATCAATTGGCACAACATGGTAAATCGTTATATCAATCTTGGAATCAAAAAATTCAACCATTGAGTGGCATTGATTTCGAAATTCACGATTCAGGCATGTTAATTTTTGATGAAGATGATTTTGAGATTGGACTCAGTTATAAGGCGCAATTTAACGAGCCGATGCAGCATTGCGATTTACTCGACGAGACTCAATTAAGAAATCTGAATCCACGAGTTTCTAATACTTTCAAGCAGGCTTTGCATTTTCCACAATTGTCTAATGTTCGTAATCCTCGTCTTTTAAAGTCTATTCTGACTTATCTTAAATCACATTCAAAAGTAAAGATTATCGAGCATAAGTGGGTAGAAAAATTACTGATTCAAAATCAGCAAGTGCAATCCATTGTTCTGCATGATCAACATCAAATTAAAGCTGATCAGTATGTTATCGCTACTGGAGCTTGGTCGGCACATTGGGCATCACAACTCGATTTCAATATCCCTGTTCAACCTGTTCAGGGGCAGATGATCCTATTCAAAACCCATGAAAACTGGCTACCCACGATGTGTATGTACAAGGTCATGTATATGATTCCACGTCGAGATGGCCATATCGTCTGTGGTTCCAGTATGGCGGAATTAGGTTTTGAACATCGCCCAAATTTGAAAACACAACAATCCATTTACCAAGCATGCATTCAACTCATACCTGAACTTAAAAATTTCCCGATTGTGCAACAATGGGCAGGCTTGAGACCTAGCTCACCTGATGGAATTCCATATATCGGTTTAATGCCTGAAATGAAAAACTTATGGGCGAATTTTGGTCATTTTAGAAATGGTTTATGCATGGGGCCAGCTGCAGCGCAGTTACTACGACAACTCATGCTGAATCAAACCACCCTCGTTGATCCTAGACCCTATGACCCATCTTTGAAGTTTCAAGTTTAATGTGATGGAAGTAGTTGCTCCAACGCCATTTTGAGTTCTGGATACTGAAATGTATAACCTGCTTGAATAAGTGCTTCTGGTATAACGTATTGTCCATTTAAAACCAATTGAGACTGCTCACCTAACATGATTTTAAACAATGAATCAGGCAGACTTAAAAGCGGTTTCTTGTTTAAAATTTTTGCTGCGGTGCGAACAAAATACACCTGATTCGTTTGTTCAGGAGCAACGAAATTAAAAACTTCTTTTGGAGTGTCATTCAACATCAGAAATTCAATCGCCTGAATCACGTCCTGAATATGAATCCATGCTAAGGGCTGCTGACCTGAACCAATTTTACCTACCAGATTAAATCGAATCGGTAAGAGTAATTGTTGTAAAATTCCTCCGCCATGCCCAAACACCACGCCTAAACGAATGACCTTAATATCAAACTGATTTTTGTATTGGAGCGCCGACCTCTCCCACTCTTGGCAAAGTTCGGACATAAAGATCGGTTGAGATGATCCCTGCTCATTGTTTTTTTCTGACCATTCTTGATCAGGATCAATACCATAATACCCCACAGCAGAACCAGAAATAATTCGCTTGGGATGTTGCTGATGGGTCAGCAGATAATGAAATAATGCATCGGTCGTCTTCACCCGACTGTCGATGAGTTTTTGTTTTCGCCTTTGTGTCCAGCGACCATCACCAATACTTTCACCCGCTAAGTTAATAACATAATCAATTTGAGCGTGTTGGATATCATCGAAAGATTGAACCCATGTCAAACGTGGATGCTTCATTTTTGGATTGGACTGTCGGCTTAAACCAATCACTTGATAATCTTGATCTAGCAAATATGCAACCAAATAAGATCCAATAAAACCTGTTGCACCAGTAACCAAAACGCAAGGATGATACATAGAAATACTCTTATGATCTGATCTCTCTATCATGGTGAAAGATGCCTTTGAGCTCAATTCATGATTACTTATTTACCACCAATTTATTCGCCATGCGCTTCGCTTGTGGACCATAAAACCAAAAGGTAATTAAATATAATGGTATCGCCAGCATCAAAATCATAATTACACTGAGACTTAAGAAACTGGAATTTTGAACATAGAGTAAAAAGTTCTGCCAAATTTCAGGGTCTTTTCTCGAAAAAAATAAAATACTTAAAAAAACACCAAGAAAGTTATAGCCCCAAAAGATCAACGTAAAACCTAATGTGAATTTTTTACGTTCTTGATCCGAAGGTGCGCGTTGTTGTTGATGAATAAATTTATATAAAACAACAATCATCGCTATTAAATATGGAAGTGCAGTGACTATTCCTGCAATTGCTGAAGGCAATAACGCTGCCAATATACCTGCAACCAGCGTTAATCCTAAGCAAAGTAAAAAGAACCATAAAAAATATTTTCTTAAAGAAACCATAACTCTCAGACGCGATAAAATCCTGTCACAAAGCATAACCGAAAATAAATCAAATATTTTTAATTTTCTTGTCAACCGAATCACAACCTTATGCGTTATATAGGGTACAAGGTCAGTAGCAACCGCGTAGTCATTGCACCGGCATCCGCAATGATACACGGTGACCTTATACCCCAATGAGACCTATAAATCATGCTTCTTGCAGAAAAATTTAGTTTAGCAGCCTAAATTTGAATGACTGAAGTATTTTGACCGACGATTTCACATCACTCGAATCGTCGGCTTTATTTTTGTAATTTATAAATTTTCTAAATATACTTTTATCCATAGAGATGAAATAACAATCATAATAAAACCTAGTCCCAATGTATAAAGAAAAAATTAAACATAAAATAAGTCTAAAAAATCGTCTAAATTTTAAATCATACTTTTGGGATGTATTGAATTATCCCTTCACTCGCTTTCTTATCGGTATCGTATTAATTTGCTATTGCTTTGTTTTTCTTAAAGCTTTTCTTAATCATCAATTTCACATACCGCTTACAATCATCAGCTTACTCTGTGGTGTTTTTTATCAAAGTTATCAAATCATTAAAAACAAAGAAAAAATCTTAATTTATTCAATTTTAAGTCTATTTCTGAGTGCACTTTCATTTATTTCTATACAGAGTACTAGCTCGAATCCATTAATAATTTGGGTCTATTTCTATCTTGGTGCTTACTTAATGATTTTTTCTGTAGAGCATCATCAAAGTTTGACCACACCTTTTGGTGAAGGGCTTAGTTTCTTATTTGCACTTGGAATTTGCTATTGGTTTTTTGAAAAACAGATGCTTGGTGTTGATACAGTATTATCGACATTCATCACAATAATCTTGTTAATATTTTTACTCTATTCGATTTTACATGCCTTTTTTGAAATTAAGCATCATCATTTAAGCCGTTTTCTACTGAGTTTCTTTACTTGTTGTTCAATTTTAATTTTGTCTATAGATCAAATTATAGAACTTTATTCACAGGGCGATATTACATCTGAGCATCGTTGGGTTGAGCGTTTAATTTTATTATTTCGATATTTTTTACTCGGTTTATCGTCTTTATATCTTTTTCAAAACTTAATGCTGCTTCTCAGCTATTTTCCCAATAAATACACGCGTTCTTATTTTTCAGATGTCAAACAAAATACGCTGATCCATATCAAACGTTTTTCAGAAGATCAAATTTCTAAAACAGAAGCTTGGTTTGCACTCATTTTTACGGTTTCAGTCTATTCTTTAAATTATATCTATCAAATAATTCCCATCAATATGAGTATTTGGTTAAGCATTCTATTGGTACCATTACTCATACAATCATTTTTCCACCATAAAATAGATCAATCGTTAACAGCAGCTAAACTGCATGCATCCTCTTCTCATAAGCAAATCTCGATCAACTCGAGAATCAAAAATAGAAACAAGAGAAAAAGACGAAAAAAGAGTAAATCGAATAAAAAATAGCGATTAAAAGCTGTCTTATAGAGATGTTAAAAATTTCGATGTTTTAAAGTCCGATATTGGATAAGATGACAATTGAGATGTTTTGGGGTTCAGTAATGGCGGTTCGTTTTTTTCACACTTCAGATTGGCATTTGGGACAATTCTTTCACAATCATGATCGCGATTATGAACACACGCAATTTTTAACGTGGTTACTCGAACAAATCAAAAAAAAACAACCGCATGCCCTTCTGATCGCTGGTGATATTTTTGATGTCATTAACCCAGCTTCTTCCGCTCAAAAACAGTTATATCAATTTTTAACAGATGCACATGCAATCGCACCGCACATGCAAACACTGATGATTGCGGGTAATCATGATTCAGGCTATCGCGTTGAACAAGTTGAGCCTTTATTAGAAAAATATAATGCCAAAGCTGTGGGGGTCATTGCTTGGAATGAAGATAAAACCCTCAATATTGAGCGTTTATTACAGCCGATTTATAACGAAGACAAAAACATTGTTGCTTGGTGCTTGACCTTACCCTTTTTACGTTCAGCAGAAATTACTGGATTCAATGACCAAACGACCAATAGTCAAAATGCGATTGCCTATTTGCATCAAAAACTTATTGCCGAAGCCAAATCACGAAAACAACCTGACCAAGCCCTTATTTTAATGTCACATGCACATCTGCAAGGTGGAGAAACGTCTGATTCTGAACGTCCCATTATCATTGGCAATGAAGAAGCACTTTCAACGTCTTTATATGATGATGTGATCGATTACGTGGCTTTAGGTCATTTACATAAACCACAAAAAGTAGGACAACCCCATATTCGTTATAGTGGCTCACCTATTCCATTATCTTTTAGTGAAATTCGCTACAAACATCAAGTGGTTGAAGTTGAAATCAACCCAAATTCTAGCGATGAAAATCGTTTTAAATTTCAAGCTTTAGAAATACCACGTAGTGTACAACTTCATAAAATATCAGGTGAATTACAACATGTGTTTGAACAATTAAAAGCATTGCCATCTGGTGAAATTGAAGCCATTAATCAACGTGAATATGTCGATATTGAATATCATACTCAAACGCCACCCCAGCCTAATTTACGCCAACAATTTGAAGATGCTTTACCCCCTCATCGTTATCGTTTAGTCCGCATTTCACGTAAATATTTAAATCAAAAAGGTGATCATGATCCTCAAAATAAAATCAGCCTAGAACCACCTACTCCTGAAAAGCTCTTTCAACAAATATGGGAGAAACAAGGGTATCACTCAGATGATGCAGTATTTAGAGATTTTTTAAGCTTGGTCGATGAAGCTCAAAAATCACTTGAAGATGACCTCAGCGCTTAAGGATATGCCATGAAAATTTTATCGATTCATATGAAAAACTTGGCATCTTTAGCGGGTGAGCATTTTATTGATTTTGAAAGTGAGCCTTTAGCCAGCGCGGGCTTAGTGGCAATCGTTGGCAGAACAGGTGCGGGGAAATCTACCATTTTAGATGCCATGTGTTTGGCACTGTTTAATCGTGTTCCCCGCTTAAAAGATAGCGATGGCAAACTGATTGATGTTGATGGCTCAGAGCTTTTAACCAACTCACCTCAAACGATTTTAAGACGTGGTACGGGTCATGGTTTTGCAGAACTTAAATTTATCGCACAAGATCAGAAAGTATATTTAGCACGCTGGGAAATTAAGCGTGCGCGTGAAAATCCAAATGGTAAATTACAAAGTGTTCAACGCTCGTTAAAAAGCTTAACCGATGGCAACGTTGTCGCTGATAAAACCAAAGCAGTTGACGACAGTATTAAAAGAATTACACAACTGAGCTTTGAACAATTTACTCGTGCAGTTTTACTGGCACAGTCAGAAGTTACCGCTTTCTTAAAAGCACGAGATAATGAGCGCGGAGAACTTTTAGAATATTTAACAAACTCAAGTATTTTTGGAAAAATTGGTCAATTGGCGTATGAAAAAACCAAACTAATCGCCAATCAACGAAAAGAGCTTGAAAATATGCTAGGACATATTGAACTATTGTCCGATGAAGATGTTTTAGCACTCAACCAACAATTTCAAACCTATTTGATAGAACAACAAAAATTAGACGCTGAAAAACAACACCTTTTAAAACAACAGCAATGGTTTGAACAAAAGCAAAAACTCGAAGCAGATGTACAAACACGTCAACAATATTTACAAGTCCAACAACAAAAATTAGAAGCTCTAGCTGCACAGAAACATCAACTCCAACAGCTAGAAACATTTGCAACAATTCGACCAGACGTCAATCATCAAAACGCGTTAACTGTTGAACTTTCACAGTTGCAACCTCAGCTTGACCGCGCTGAACAACAATTCACGGCGATTGAACAGCAATTTAATGCAGAAAAAATCACCTTTGAAAAAATCGATAATGAACTTCAACAACAACAAAAATTTGAAATTGAACATCAAGTACAGATCGATGTGGTACGCAGCCGCATTGCAGATCGACGCGTTTTAGGTCAGCAACTGATACAAAGCAAAGAAGAACTGAAAACACTTCAGGCTCAACAACAGCCTTTACTAAATGATGCACAACACGCGAAACATGAAGTTGAACAACTCAAGCAAAACATTACCCAGTGTACAGATCAACTAAATGAGTCAGCACAATTTACGGCTTTAGATGATGGACTCTCTGCTCATCTCAATCAATTACAACGCTTTATTCAAAGCTACACACAGTTTGAACAGCATTATGGCGATGTACATACAGCCCATGAACAAGTCACACTGAAACAACAACAGCTTGAGCAACTCACTCAACAGTATGGACAAGATGAAGCTTTAAATCAGAATATCTCATCGTTGCGTCAAAACCGTGAACAACTTCTGCATCAGCTGAATCAGCTCAATATTTTAGAAACACAATGGCGTAGTTTCCAAAGTATCTATTCGGAAAATATCCAATTAAGTACCGTACAAAACAGCTTAAAACAGCACATTGAAGACAGCCAAGCTCAATTAAAAACCGCTGAACAAGCATACCAAACGCAGAAAAATTTACGTGAACAATTGCAACTCTTGTTGCAACAACAACGTCTATTACATACTGAGAACATAGAAAATTTAAGAGCAAATTTAATTGAAGGTGAAGCCTGTTTAGTTTGTGGAAGTACACACCACCCTTATGTTGAAAATAAAGAGGCTCTTTCGAAGGAGTTAATCACACTTCAAGAGCAGCAAGAACGACAAGAACTTGAAAAAGAACAGCAGGCTTTCAATACTTGGCAGCATGTGCAAAAAACACATACTCAACATGTCGCGGCTTTAGAAGCAAATCGTAAACAGCTTGAAAATGTGACAACACAACTTCAACACGCTCAGGCTCAACTTGAACAGCAATTTAATCATTTAAATATCGCAGTCGACTTTTCAATTGATCATGCACAATTAACTCAAGCCATCACTTCTCGAATTGCCGATACTCAGCAAACACAAAAGCAAATTGAAGATTCGCTTAATACATTGGAACAGACACAGAAAACACGCCACGAACTTATACAATTTATTCAACAACGCTCACAACATTTATCCTTAGTACAACAAGCTGAAGGCAATATTCAGGATATTGTGAGTCTACTTAACCCACAGCAACAACAAGATTGGGCTCAAAACACATTGAACTGCGCTCAAGCCATACTTGTGAAGCTTCAACATCGTCTGAACACGCTCAAACAGTTCAATGACTTGAACAATGTATTGAATAAAAAAGCGCAGTATTTAGAGCAGATCACTCAGTCGCTTCAATTTAGTCAGGAAAAAATTAAAACAACAGAAACACGAATCGAAAAATTAGTAAGTGATGGTCAACAAAACAGCGAAATAGCGATTCAAGCAATTTATGAAATGACACATCGTCATGTGGAAAAACCACATGAATGGTTAGCGACATTTGAACAGAATCGTCAAAATTTAAATACTCAATTTAACGAAACTCGCCAGCGTTTTAATGAGATACGTCAAGTCTTCGACAGCACCCAAATATCATTCAACCAATTAAAAACTCAATACCGTCAACTTGAATCACAGATCGTGACTTTAAAAAGCAAAATTCAAGATTGGCTTAGTCAACACACTGACTTCGACGAAGCCCAACTTCAACAACTTTCACAGATTTCCCATCAGCAAGAACAGCATATCAAGCTCACTTTGCAAACGGCTGAACAACTTGTTGCCGATGCAAAATCAGCAACGAAAACCGTGCAAGAGCAACTCGAACAGCATTTAGTTCATTTGCCTGAAATTAAATTTGAAACACTTAAAGAATACTTATCGACCCTTAGCCATCAAATAGAAAAAATCACTGAACAACGTGATGACGTGAAGCTAAAACTCGAAGTTCATCAACGCAATCAGGCGAAGCAACAGCAATTTGCAGAGCAAATCCAAAAAATCCAGACAGAGGAACATCGTTGGAATAAAATATCGTGCTTAATGGGAGATGCGACTGGTAAAAAATTCCGTGATTATGCTCAGCAGTATAATTTGGATATTTTGATTGAATACGCCAATCAGCAACTGAGTATGCTCTCGCAACGTTATACCTTAAAACGCTTGGAAAACTCACTCAGCCTTGCCATTGTCGATCATGATATGGATGGAGAAACACGATCCGTTTCCTCACTTTCTGGCGGAGAATCCTTCTTAACAGCCCTAGCTTTATCTTTAGCGATTGCCAATATGGCTTCTGGCTCAATGAAAATCGAGTCACTGTTTATTGATGAAGGTTTTGGTACTTTAGATGCATCCTCATTGCATATGGTAATGAATGCCTTAGACCAATTACAAAGCCAAGGTCGTAAAGTGGTGCTGATTTCACATATTCAAGAAATGCACGAGCGAATTCCTGTACAAATTCAAGTCAAGCCTTTAGGCTCTGGCGCAAGTACCATCAACATTGTCGGTTAATGGTTAATGATAAAAAAATTAAAGCCGTCAAATGACGGCTTTAATCTAAGCTAGTTTTCTTAAAGTTAAAATTTGCTCAGCTCGTCCAAAAGGTCCGTTCAGATCATGAAGAATAGATGAAGTTAACCCGATACCGTCATCACCATATTGTTGCACTGTTTCCAGACCTAGCCACTTACCTATTGGCATACGATAGAGATGTATCTGTAAATCTAAATTTGGGAAAGTATAGTTAAATGGCCAACCTTGTCGTGTGACAATTCCATTCGCTGTATCGACCATTCCCATCAACTTCACAAAGTCTGAATGTATTTGTCCTTCAACCATGTCATAAGGATTGGTTAGCCATACAATTCCCTTGCCTGCCCGTCGATCTAAACGGCGTGCCTCAAGTGATTGAATATAGCCTCCAGGCCAGTTTCTAATTTCTTCCCATAAGATCCCCTCGTCAGGATCAGCAACTTTTTGATCTTCTAATCCTGCGACTGCCTGAGTATCACTCATCATCATTCGCCAAGTACGTGCCTGAATGCAGCTTTTACCATGTGCAGACATGGTCGACTCGATCAATTCAATGGTTTTTCCAGGTCGAATAATTCGAGTTTCAATTTGAAACTCCCCAGCGGGTATCAGGCCCAAAATATCTAAACTTATACGTCCAATCCGTAGGTCAGACCGAGCAGAAAAGTGATCCAACTCTGCACAAAGAATCCCTGTTGCGGGCGCCATATGCTGTTCGTGCGCATTCCATGCACCTTGAGCATGTATAGTCGACTTATACTTAGCCAGTACTGATCCATCATCACACAATTTTCGTTCTAAAAGCTGATAATACGAACTCATCCAATTCTTCCCTGTTTTATGATTATGTGAAATATATTGGTTTATTTTTATACATAAAAAGTTGTATTTACAATAACAGTGACTGAACCCGAAAGTTCAGTGCAGACTGAATCCAATCATTTTGAGTAATCTCGCGCCCCAAATAAGGCCGTCCCTATGCGAACCATAGTCGATCCAGCGCTAATCGCATCTTGTAAATCACCCGACATTCCCATACTCAAGGTATCCCAATCAGAAGGATGTGCATGATGCTCTTTCATCTGATCAAAAAGTGTCTTGGCATCATAGAGTGCATCTACATTGCCAGGTGCTGGAATGACCATTAATCCTCGTAATCGAAGTCGAGGTAATATGCTCATTTGAGCAACCAGATCTTCGACCTCTGAAACTGCACAACCATCTTTGCTTTCTTGAGCATCAATATTCACTTGAAGACAAATATTGATTGGCTCCTGTTCGATTGTGCGTTGATTAGAGAGTCGCTCTGCGATAATAAAGCGATCAACCCCATGCACCCATGCAAATTGTTCAGCCAACTGTTTGGTTTTATTGCGTTGTACATGACCAATAAAATGCCATTCGATGTCTAAATCATTCAGCGCTTTGATTTTATCTAATGCTTCTTGCAGGTAATTCTCACCAAATGCTCGTTGACCAGTCTGATACATTTCTCTCAAAATATCCGCTGGATGCGTTTTGGAAACAGCAAGGAGTTTAACCTCGTTAGATTGTCGTTGAGCAACTTCACAGGCTTGTTCAATTTGTTGAATGACACTATTTCTCGCTTGCTCTAGACTCATCATGTATAGCTATCTCAGTTAATTCATCTTTTTTTACTTTCTTGCACGCTAACTGTTGGTTAAGCTGTAGGAAAGCCTTATTATTCTATCAAAATAATTACGATTTTAATGCGTTCGGGGAATTTATGGATATTACAGAATTACTGGCATTTTCAGTGAAAAACGGGGCGTCTGACTTGCACCTTTCTGCAGGAATGCCACCGATGATTCGTGTTGATGGTGAAGTTCGTCGTATTAACTTACCAGCCTTAGAACACAAAGAAGTACACCGCTTAATCTACGACATCATGAATGATAAACAACGTCGCGATTATGAAGAAAAATTAGAAACCGATTTCTCATTTGAAGTACCTGGTGTAGCACGCTTCCGTGTCAACGCATTCAACCAAAATCGTGGCGCTGGCGCGGTATTCCGTACCATTCCTTCTCAAGTGATTTCTATGGAAGACTTGGGCATGGGGCAAATTTTCAAAGACATTTGCGCCTATCCACGAGGAATTGTTTTGGTCACAGGACCAACAGGTTCAGGTAAATCGACTACGCTTGCGGCGATGATGGATTACATTAACGACAACCGTTACGACCATATTTTAACCGTCGAAGATCCAATTGAATTTGTGCACCAATCCAAAAAGTGTTTGATTAACCAGCGTGAAGTGCATCGTGACACACACGGTTTTAATGAAGCGCTACGCTCTGCACTGCGTGAAGATCCAGATATTATTCTCGTCGGTGAAATGCGTGACCTCGAAACCATTCGACTTGCACTCACTGCTGCGGAAACTGGTCACTTGGTGTTTGGAACACTGCATACCACATCTGCCGCAAAAACAATTGACCGTATTATCGACGTGTTTCCTGCCGATGAGAAAGACATGGTTCGTGCCATGCTTTCTGAATCGCTTCAAGCCGTCATCTCTCAAACACTTTTAAAGAAAACAGGTGGCGGTCGGGTAGCTGCTCACGAAATTATGATTGGAATTCCAGCGATTCGAAATCTCATCCGTGAGAACAAAGTTGCACAAATGTATTCTGCAATACAAACCGGTGCAAATTATGGCATGACCACTCTCGATCAAAGTCTCAAAAATCTTGTCGCGAAAGGCATTATTACCCCGCAAGTTGCACGTACTGCGGCTAAACAACCAGAATCATTTTTATAAAAAAGTGAACGTCATTTGATTTAGGGGAATCAAAATGGATTTTAATGACCTGCTCGACATGATGATTGCGCGCAAGGCTTCAGATTTATTTATCAGTGCAGATATTGAACCATCAATGAAAATTAATGGTGAAATTGTGCCTGTAGTTAAAACAAAGCTCACTGGTGAAATCATAGGTCAATTGATTCACTCGATTATGAGTGAAAGACAACGAATCGAATTTGCTGCAACACACGAATGTAATTTTGCTATTGCCAATCGCGATAAAACTGCACGTTTTCGTGTGAGTGCTTTTCAGCAACGTGATCAACCTGGCATGGTCTTACGTCGGATTGAAACTGTCATTCCAAGTATTGAAGAGCTGAAACTACCGCCCGTACTTAAAGATCTGGCAATGACTAAGCGCGGGATCATCTTATTTGTAGGTGCTACTGGTACAGGTAAATCCACTTCGCTTGCCGCAATGATCGGTCATCGTAATCAAAATTCTAAAGGTCACATCATTACCATTGAAGACCCAATCGAATTTATTCATCAACATCAAGGCTGTATCATTACTCAACGTGAAGTTGGCATTGATACAGACTCTTTTGAAATTGCACTGAAAAACACACTCCGCCAAGCACCTGATGTCATTCTTATTGGTGAGATCCGCTCACGTGAAACCATGAACTATGCGATTAGTTTCGCTGAAACAGGACATTTAGTATTTGCGACCTTACATGCCAATAATGCCAACCAAGCCTTAGATCGTATTATTCATTTCTTTGAGACAGATCGTCACAGCCAACTGTTTATGGACCTTTCACTGAATTTGAAGGCAATCATTGCACAACAGTTAATTGCGACTCCTGATAAAAAATCACGTCATCCCGCAATTGAAATCTTAATCAATTCTCCACTGATTTCAGACTTAGTGCGTAAAGGCGAAGTTCATGAAATTAAGGAAGTCATGAAGCGTTCCGGTGAAATTGGAATGCAGACGTTTGATCAAGCGCTATTTGACTTATATAAAGCTAAGAAAATCACTTATGACGAAGCATTACGTCATGCTGACTCTGCCAACGATTTACGCTTACAAATCAAACTCTCTGAAGAAGATCCAAACTATCTGTTGAATTCTGGCCCCCGCCTCACTTTTGATGGTCAAGATGATTAATCAATAGTGAATAAAAAAGGAGCAATCATTGCTCCTTTTTTACTTTAATCAAGATTTATTTTTTACGGTATGCTTCTTGGCATTCAGGCGCATCGCAGTAACCATATAAATTCAAAGAGTGACCTGTTAAAACAAAACCAAGTTGTTCAGCAACATTATGTTGTTCTTGTTCAATCAAATCATTGTGGAATTCAACAACTTTGTTGCAGTTCTGGCAGACCATATGATCGTGGTGATCATCTTGCATGATTTCGAATACAGAGTGATTATTCTCGAAATGATGACGTTGGATAATACCAGCAGCTTCAAACTGAGTTAACACACGATATACAGTTGCTAGACCGACATCTTCGCCTTTCTCAAGTAAGGTCTTATAGATATCTTCCGCGCTCAAATGATGCTGTCTTGAATTTTCTAATAATTCCAAAATCTTGATTCGTGGAAGGGTAACTTTAAGTCCAGCTTTGCGTAAATCTTGATTTGAAATAGGCATATAAAAAGGTCTCTCAACAAATTTTAAGTTGGAATATGCAACAGAGTTGAGATGCAGTATGATCTATCCTTGGATCAATTGCATCATAATTAATTTGGGATAGTGTAGCAAAATGCAAAAAATCATGCTGACGTTATTCGTCGCTTCTTTACTGGGTGGTTGTTCTGTCTTTGGTGTATACAAAGTTGATATTCCTCAAGGAACACCATTAACCCAAGCGCAAGCTTCAAAAATTCAAGTCGGGATGACTTACCAACAAGTTCGTTTTTTACTTGGTAGCCCAACCATTTCAGATCCTTTGAATCCTTTACGTTGGGATTACATCTACAATTATACCCCAGGTACATATGCTAAAAAAGCAAATATTCCTGCAACTCAAGGTCAGCATCTAAAAGTATATTTCGATGGTTCTGGCGTCGTGAATAAAATCGAAGGTTTAGAAACTATCCCAGAAACTCAACCTGGTTTACCAGGTTCGAAAGATGCGATTTTGAACGCGCCACCACTATAAAGAATTAGACATAAAAGAAAACCCCTCAAAGAGGGGTTTTTCATATCATTTCAATTGTTTAAAGCGATTGCCACGACAATAGCGCCCAACTGGATTCGCTGCCGCTCGCTTACGGCGTATATCTTTTGGATTAATCGTTAATGCCCGATAGATTTCCACCCGATCACCTGCTTGCAAAACATGCGATTGATCTTGTACTTTCGTCCCAAAAATTCCAACAGCATACTCGTCTGGCAACTGCGTACACGACGCGATACCACTTTGTGTAATAGCATCCGCAACAGACATGCCTTCCACAAATTCAAGTTCAATGTGAAACTGCTGGTCTACAGCAGCATAAGCAACCCAAACTTTTGCATTTTGGATCATGGTAACAATTGACCTAAGTAAGAAATCATTGCAACCACAATTGCTAAAGGTGTCACAATACGTACAGCCACACGCCAGATATTATAAAAAGCTTCATTACTAAAATTCAGCGCTTTACGTAAATGACTAATTTTCATGATCCAACCCACGAAAATTGCATAGATTAAACAAATGCTTAATCCCCAAAGCATTAAAATCGGAGTTAAAAATAGATCGGCTGCAGGGAATACCCAAATTAAAAGTGGTGCAAGCAATAAAATATATTGCACCGCTTGTGCTAATCCACGATGTACGAGTTGTTCCTTGCCAAGTTGCAGGAGTAAAGCTACTGCAAATATTGTCGCGATTAAAACGATATATGCTGGAATTGCAGCACTAATTGCAAAATATCCAAATCCAGCCACAGCCACCAGTTGCGCTAGCCAAATCGGTAAAGTTTTTGGCGTTGCAGCATCTTGTTTCTCTTGATTAAGATTTGTCTGCCAATACAATCCAAGCCCGAGACCAGAAGCCACTAAAGCGAGAATAGTTGCATTACCCCACTCTTTAAACTCAACAGGAGTCAGCTGCCACTCATTAACTTGGACACCAAAAACTTGAGCCGCGATTAAACTTGCAATCGTTGCAATCGCAGTAAGTACAACCAATACAGAACGTTGAAGAAATGATAAACTAAATGCAATGAATGCTGCGATACCCATCAAAATATTTGAACCAATACCAAAATCATTTTGTTGTGCTACAGCATTAGAAGTATTAAGTAATATACCGCCCGCTAAGAATGGAATAAAAATCACAGCAAGCCAACCAACCACTCTCCAACGTTGGTGCGCATCGGCTTCACGGGTCAATTTTGATAATGCGTTCAGCGCTGATGTTTGAGCTCGTTTCGCCAATCCAATTTCTAAATAGATAATTGGCAACGCTAAAAACAACATCGTTGCAAACCAAAGCAACCAAAAATCGAGTTGTCGATCAATTTGCAAGCCTAAGCTTGGTGCCAGACCCACAATAATGATAAATGATAAACAAAATGCCATCAGCGGCGATAACCATCGTGACATAGCGGTGTCCTGCATGAGGTATTCCATTAAAAAGTTTTACGCTATTTTGCCTAGCTCAATCATTAAAATCAAAGTCTGGCGTTAAAAAAGTAAGTGTAGATCTTAGCCACTTCACATTAAATTTTTAATACTGATCCGCGCGAGTAACACGCTTCAAGCTTGGGTCACGAGCTTCTCTGACTAATCGCTCAACGTGAGTTATGGTACGTAGTGTTGGCTTACCATCCTGAAATAAAATCATTTCGCCGGGCGTATATGCAAACCAAGCTTCATTATCTGTTAATGGTTCTGTCGTAATTACAGCCACACGATCTTCAGGTGTCGTGACCTGACTAAAATCGACTTCAACATCAATATCAATTAATCGTGCAGGTTGAAATGGATATTCGCGAACAATCCAGTGTAATTTTGTGGTCGCATAACTATACAAAGCCTGTCCATTTGATAAACAAAAATTGAATGTCCCATGCTCTGCTATTGTTGGCGAAATTTCTTCTAAAGCATGAAATACATCTTGGACACTTGGCTCTACATAACCAAACTTTTGTACGAGATGTTCTAATAAATAACAAAATGCAAGCTCACTATCTGTATTACCTACTGGTGTGAACTGTCCCGACAACCTTGGATGAAAATCATGCAGATCACCATTATGCGCGAAAATCCATTGTCTCCCCCACAATTCACGAATAAACGGATGAGAATTTTCTAAAGTAATTTTTCCCTGTGTTGCTTTACGAATATGCGCAATGACATTACGCGATTTAATCGGATAATTACGAACGAATTCTGCAATTGGAGACTCGACTGCAGATTGGTTATCAACAAATAAGCGGCATGCCTTATCCTCAAAGAAAGCAATGCCAAAACCGTCTGAATGATCTGACGTTATTCCAGCGCGCTGAGAAAAACCACGAAAAGAAAACGTAATATCCGTAGGGGTGGCACAATTCATTCCAAGTAGTTGGCACATAATCTTTCATTTTGCTTTAGTTATCAGTTTTATTGTGCATCAGCCTTATAGATGTTGCAAATATGAATATGGCAATTGAATATGTTTTATACCGGATATATGGGACATAAAACGATTATTCTTATCAAACAAAAAGCCACCGAAGTGACTTTTTATTATGTGATTATGAGTTAGTGCGCCGACTTAGAACGATTGGTAATCAATGTTCCAACACCGTGATCCGTAAAAATTTCCAATAAAGTCGCATGTGGAACACGACCATCCACAATATGCGCGCTCACTACACCACCTTTCACCGCATCAAGCGCACATCCCACTTTCGGAATCATACCGCCGTAGATCACACCTGTATCGATCAAGCAATCAACTTCTTGTGTTGTTAATCCTGTGAGTAGGTTTTTATTCTCGTCCAATACACCACTGATATTCGTAAGAAGAATTAACTTTTCTGCACCCAAAGCTTCAGCAACTTTACCAGCAACTAAATCCGCATTGATATTATAAGTGTTACCTTCCTCATCAACACCGAGTGGCGCAATCACTGGAATAAAATCACTTTGAGTGAACATTTCCAGAACGTCAGTTTTTACACCGACCACTTCACCCACTAACCCAAGATCAATTTGTTGAACAGATCCATCCTCTTGGTTTTTTTCCATCAACAACTTTTGAGCACGAATTAAGTTACCGTCTTTACCCGTTAATCCAATTGCACGACCACCATGTTGATTGATCAAATTCACAATAGACTTATTTACACTTCCGCCCAACACCATTTCTACAACTTCCATAGTTGCAGGATCAGTTACACGCATTCCATCAATACGGTCTGATTCACGCCCAAGTTGTTTCAAAAATGAATCGACTTGAGGACCACCACCATGAACCACAACCGGATTAAGACCAACTGTTTTCAGAAGCACGATATCACGGGCAAACGAACTTTCTAATGCAGGATCAGTCATTGCATTGCCGCCATATTTCACTACAAGTGTTTTACCTGTAAATCTTTGGATGTATGGCAAAGCTTCTGTCAAAATTTGAGCTTTGTCGATGCCAGTGTGTTGGTGTGGCATTCGCCTCTCCTTCATTCCTACATTAGTGTGCATTCAAAATACTTTGAGCAAGCACAGGATATTTTTCATTTAAAATTTTTACAAAATGCTGGCGAATTTCATAAAGTTTTGATGGACTATCTGCATCAAACCGTACCGTGAAGTATTCACCAGTATTTGATGCTCGCATAATGCCAAATCCGTAGTCAAAATCAAGGCGAATACCATCGATTTTACTCATTTTAGCCCCAGTACTTTTACAATTCTGCTCTATCAAGGCTAAGACGTCTTGCGGATTTGCATCTTGAGTTTCAATGTAGGTATCTTCAGTACCAAAGCGATCTGGAAATTGGGCGAGATATTCAGATAGCGTGATATTGAGTTGACTCAATGCCTCCATGACCCGTAATGCTGCATAAATACCATCATCGTAACCAAAACCACGACCATCATTAAAAACATAATGACCCGCATATTCTCCCCCAAAAACAGCTCGACCTTTGGACTGGGAAATATAACGGCGCATAAAACTGCTGCCAGTACGAATCATTTTTGCGATGCCTTGTAATTGTTCAATGGTTTTTGACACCATCGTTGAACATTTTACGTCATAAACAATTTCATGATGAGGATGCTGACTTAAACATAATGATGCGAATAATGCTAACAAGCGATCAGCAGACACAATGTGAGCATTTTCGTCCAAAATGACGGCACGATCACCATCACCATCAAGAGCAATCCCTAAATCCGCCTGATGCAACAAAATTTTTTCTTTTAGCTGCGTCAAATGCTTCGCTTGTGAAGGGTCTGGAGGATGATCTGGAAACTCTCCATTTTCATGACAACGTATTGAAATGACTTCACATCCCATTTTTTGTAGCACTAAATCAGCACAACGCCCAGCGGCACCATGCATACCATCTAATACAACCTTGAGAGGGCGCTTTAATTGAATATCCTTGAGCAAAGCATGCTGATAAGCCAAGCAATACTCTGATTTAATCTGATGTGTGAGTTGAGGTGGCGTTGGAAGCTGATCATGTTGAAAATAGAAACCTTCCGCATATTCCCCAACATTTTGAATCATGTCTGGACAAGGTGGTTCGTATTCAATAATCCATTTAATCCCATTATCATGTTTAGGGTTATGACTCGCGGTCACCATGATGCCATTGCCATTTTTATGTCGAGCAGCAAAATACATTTGTGGGGTTGAACAACATCCAATGTTCTCGACATTCATCCCTTGTTTTTTGAAGACTGATTCAATAATCCAAGCAAAAGTAGGCCCAGTCAATCGAGCATCGTAACCTAGCACAATACTTTTCTGGCCACGTGATTGATACTGAGCAGCGAGCCCATGCGCAATCGCATAAATTGTTCTTGTATCCAATTGACTGACTTTTCCGCGAATATCATAAGCGCGGAAAATTTGTCTTGGAAAAATAAGTGGTTGGGTATTCATTCTTAATTAACACCGTTGACTGCTGAGTCAGAACAGCGTGATGAGAGTTGATCCAAATAAATTTTGAATATATTGAGTAATAAAAAATATCGTTATTCTTTATATAACGTGTACCAATTTCAATTTATATAATCTTTGTTAATATTTTGCAACATATAAATAAAAGCCTGATTTTACAGGCTTTTATCCAAAATACTATTGTTTTCCAGTGTGTCCAAATCCACCAGCTCCTCGTTCACTTGCCTTGAATTCGTCAACTAAATCAAATTCAGCATGTAAAACAGGAACCAATACGTATTGAGCCAATCGCTCACCCGGCTCTAATGTAAATGCATTTTGACTGCGGTTCCAAACTGAAACCATTAATTCACCTTGATAATCTGAATCAATTAGACCGACGAGATTTCCTAATACAATCCCGTGTTTATGGCCTAAGCCAGAACGAGGCAAAATCAAACCCGCATAACTTGGGTCTTCGATATAAATTGCCATACCTGTTTTAACTAGAACAGTCTGACCAGGCTCAATAGTGATTGCTTCATCTACACATGCACGTAAATCTAAACCTGCTGATCCTGTTGTTGCATAAGTAGGTAATGGCCATTCTTGACCAAGTCGTTGGTCGAGTACTTTCACTTGAACTTTCATATTCAATCCTGTTTTTAAATGTAATTAACGTTTGAGTAAAGCTTTCAGATTTTGCAGATAATGCTGTGCCTGTAATTTTGGATCGATATTTTCAGCCAATTTCTTTTTTCGACCTAGCCAATCGACTTCATCTTGTGGCAATTCGTCCAAGAAGCGACTTGGTGTCATTTGTTTCATCTGACCACCATTTTTACGCTGTTCTGCAAGCGTCAAAGTCAGACCTTGTTTGGCACGTGTAATACCAACGTACATCAGTCGACGTTCTTCTTCGATGGTGTCAGCCACAATTGAATTCTTGTGCGGAAGCAACTCTTCCTCAAGCCCCATAATATAAACAAATGGGAATTCCAGGCCTTTAGAAGCATGCAAAGTCAGTAAGTTTACTTTATCGATATCTTCATCTTCTTGCTGTTGCTCCAACATATCCAGCAACACCATCTTACGAATGACACTTTCGATATTTTTTTCATCGACATCTTCAGCACGATTGATCAAACTTTGAATACTGCTATAAAGCACTTCAATATTGTCAATTTTAGTTTTTTCTTGTGCTGGCGTCGCTGCCGTTTCTTTGATGTAGTCGATATATCCTGCCTCAACCATCATTTGGCGGACTTTAGGCACAGGTTCATCATCATCTAACAGTTCACGCGTAAAACCTTCGATAAAATCAGCAAACTCAGCCAATTGAGATGTCGCCTTCTTCGGTAATACCATACTTAGGCGCTGATCATTCGCGGCACCTAGTAAAGAAAGATTATTCTCTTGCGCAAATAAACCTAGTTTTTCTAAAGTCACAGGTCCTATGGCACGTTTAGGTGTGTTAATAATGCGTAAGAAAGCACTGTCATCTTCAGGGTTAATAATGAGACGTAGATAGCTCATAATATCCTTGATTTCAGCACGACCAAAGAACGACTGACCACCAGAAAGTTTGTAGGGAATCTGCATCTGACGAAGTTGTGTTTCTAAAACACGTGCTTGGAAGTTTCCACGGTATAACACGGCGTAATCTTTCCAATTTTTGCCATTCATCAATTTATGAGTCAGCAAATCTTTAACAACACGTTCCGCTTCATCATCATCATTACGACAAGTAATAATACGGATCACCTCACCATGTCCTTTATCACTCCACAATTTTTTATCAAAAATATGTGGGTTATTCTCAATCACATGGTTTGCAGCTTTTAAAATACGACTGGTTGAACGATAGTTTTGCTCAAGCTTAATGACTTTTAAATTGGGGAAATCTTCCTTCAATAAGGCCATGTTTTCTGGCTTTGCCCCCCGCCAAGCATAAATTGATTGGTCATCATCTCCTACAGCCGTAAATTGTCCCATGACACCAACAAGCAGTTTGACCAAGATATATTGGGCGGTATTGGTATCTTGATATTCATCAACCAATAAATAACGTACACGGTTTTGCCATTTATCACGGACTTCAGCATTTTCTTGAAGAAGGCGTGTCGGCATTACGATTAAATCGTCAAAATCGACCGCATTATAGGCACGTAAATTACGCTCATAAAGTTGATAGAGATGCGCAAATTGAACATCTTCAGCCGTTTCACAAGTCGTATGTGCTTGCTCAGGCAAAATTAGATCGTTTTTCCAATCTGAGATCATCTTCATCGCTTTTGCGATCAGCTCTTTACTTTCTGCACCAGACAAATTATCTCGGTGCATTAAATCCATTAAAATACGCTTACAGTCATCAGCATCTAAAATAGAAAAGTTTGCTTTAAGTGGCGTATGTTTTAATTCTAGTCTTAATAAATTCAAACCAAAGGTGTGAAAGGTAGAAACAGATAAACCCTTTCCATCCTCTTTACCAAGCAATTTACCGACACGCTCTTTCATCTCTCGTGCAGCTTTGTTGGTAAATGTCATCGCAGTAATACGATGTGCTGGTATACCGCATTTTTTTACTAAATATGCAATTTTCTGCGTGATTACAGAGGTTTTACCTGAGCCTGCCCCAGCAAGTACTAACAAGGGTCCTTGAGTGTATTTCATGGCTTCAAGTTGCTTGTCGTTCAAATGACTGGCTGATGACATATTCTTTCCTCTTTTCCTTCAGCGCTCGATTATAGTCATCTGCTTCGAATATGACTAACGTTAAATTTCATGAAGGTATGTTTGAATAAATTTCAGACATAAAAAAACCACCCGAAGGTGGCTCTTTTTTGATCATGTATTATTGAACTGCGTAAACAGCAATCTCTACACGACGGTTTTGTTCTTTACCTGCTGCAGTTGTATTATCAGCAATTGGGTTTGAAGAACCTAAACCTTGAGCATTAATACGTGCTGTAGAAACACCCTTAGATGCTAAATAGCTAGCAACAGATTGAGCACGTGCTTGTGACAATGGGATGTTAATCGCATCATTACCTGAACTATCAGTATAACCAGTTACAAGGATACCGCTCTTGTTGTCTTCAGTTAAAACTTGTGCAACACGGTTTAAAGTGTCATAGAAGTTTGGCTTGATATTTGATTTATTTGTATCAAACGTAATAGCACCTGGCATTACTAA
Source organism: Acinetobacter sp. 24-47-62 (assembly GCF_056779765.1). Taxonomy (NCBI): domain Bacteria; kingdom Pseudomonadati; phylum Pseudomonadota; class Gammaproteobacteria; order Moraxellales; family Moraxellaceae; genus Acinetobacter; species Acinetobacter sp. 24-47-62. Next base: position 16,658 of record NZ_JBWYIN010000015.1, on the reverse strand, counting down.
GTTAATAGAGCCATCTGGATTACGGTTTACATCAATACCTGTACCAGCAGTGGCTTGGCGTAATTTTTTCTCTTTATTGTCGAGATATACACCTGCAGCACCACCTAATACAGCACCAATCGCTGCTGCACGGTTATTTTGACGGCTAGTGTTCGCATTACCTTTAGAAACACCGTAACCAGCTGCTGCACCAATTAAAGTACCCAATGCAGTTTTGTCATACTCGACGCCACCAATATTGTTACCAGTTGTTTGACAACCAGAAAGTACCATTGCCCCAACCACTGCAGCTGAAATAGCTAATGCACGCATGGGATGACTCCTTTTATATGTTTTTGTATGTGATGAATAATGATTTGTTAGAAACAATTTAACCATTACTATTTTGTTAATAATAAACAGTTTATTAACAATATGTAATCTTTTGTAGCATCTTTCGTTAATGCTTCATCATATTTTATACATAGTTAAGAAAACGGGCTTTGTGATTTGAGCGACTCGATTTATAGTGTTTTAAAAATTTCAATCACATGCAATCACTTTTTAGGACTGTGCAATGGCAGCAGAGAAGCAGAAACAACCTATTTTAAAAAAAATTTCTAAGGGTTTAACCGTAGGTTCTGTGATCACAGGAAGTACATTTTTTCGTGGCCCACCAATTCTTGCATTAGGTTTGACTAAACTCGTAAAAAAATCATCAAAAATCGATGAAACCAATATCAATATCGCCAATGGTTGGATTGGTACGAATAACTGGCTCATTGAAAAAGTTCTCCCTGAGCTTAAATGGCACATCACGATTGATGAAGATCTAGATCTCAATCTACAAGGTCGTTACATCATGACCTGTAATCACCAAAGCTGGGTGGATACAACTGTTACTCAATATTTTGGTCTTAAACGTATGCCGCTCACACGTTTTTTTACGAAATGGGAACTCATTTTTATTCCTTTTGTTGGGCAAGCATTCAAGATTCTTGGTTTTCCTATGATGAAGCGTCATACCAAAGCGCAAATCGAAAAAAATCCTGCGCTGAAATATCGTGATATGGAAGAAGCGCGTAAATCGTGTGAACAACTGCTCAGCCAACCTTTTACCTTGTTAAATTATTTAGAAGGTACGCGCTATACGCCCGAAAAACAAGCTCAACAAAAATCTCCGTATAAAAATTTACTCAAGCCTAAAGCGGGTGGTCTAGCACTTGCCCTAAATATTCTAGGAAGTGAAATTGATGCACTAGTCGATATGACCATTGTCTATCCAGATGGTGTGCCAGGTTATGGAGATTTTTGGTTAGGAGAAGTTTCTCAAATTGCCGTGAATTTAAGAAAAATTGAAATTCCTGCTTGGGTGCATGGCGGCAATTATGAGGATGATGCCGACTATCGCGCTCGTTTCCAAAAATGGGTTGATGAGCTTTGGACAGAAAAAGATCAGTTAATTACACAGTTAAAACAACAGCTTCAAGCTGAATCTGTAAATTAAGCTGTCCTCAGAATGTATTGCATATGACAGAACGCATGACTAATTCTCGAAAAACTTTCCGTCCACAGCGTCATGACACGTTATTTTGGAAGATGTTCCTGATTTATGACATCTTTATGATGCTCATTATTTTAGTCAATTTGTTTTGTCTATGTGCCAATGCATTTTTAATGAGTAATTTTGGCTCATGGGTATTTGACACGGTTCAATTACCTCAAATTCTGGAGTTTTATAAATCCGAGCTTCACCCATGGGTCATCATTACCGAAAGTTGGTTTATCACATTTTTAATTGTTGAACTCGCTGTAAGATGGCTGATTGCAATCGTCAATAAACATCATCAGCGTTGGTTTTTCTTTCCCTTCATTCATTGGTATGAAATATTAGCCATTATCCCTTACCTTCGCTTTTTACGTTTAATTCGTGTCGGAGTGATTGCCTATAGACTGCATGAGCTAGGCTATAAAGTCATACCTAATAAATGGTTCAGACGTCTTAATTTTTACTATAACGTGATCATGGAAGAGCTCTCTGATCGTGTGGTGATTACTGTCATTGATAGTGTAAAAAAAGAGTTAGACACTAGCTCAACCCATAAAAAAATCATTCATGATCTGGTGAATCACCATCGAGACATGTTTGCCACGACATTAGCGCAAGTCTTACAAGAATCTTTAGCAACCGAATTAAAACTTCAAAAAGATAATATCTCGCAAGGCGTTGGTCACATTGTCATTAAAGCAATTGAAGACACACCAGAGCTAACACAGCTCTTAAAGCTGATTCCATTGGTGGGTGGTCGTATAGAACAGCAAATCCACAACATTGGTCAACGATTAGGTGAAAATATTACCGACGGTTTAGTTGAACCTTTTATTTCTGGAACCATTGATAAACCGAATGCGCATTATCAACTCATTGCTGAAAAAATTAGCCAGCTCAATATTGATAATCATGCATTAGAACAACTCGTTGAATCTGTCGTTTATGAAAGTCTTGAGTCTTTAAGAAAACAGGTGGCAGTAAAACAATGGCAAATAGAGTTATCAAAAAACAATCAAGTCAAGGAATGATCATTTCTCTATTAATTTAATATATCCGCTAGAGAATTCTTGAGAATTGAACTAGCATTTGCACAATTAACAATTTTTACTTCGATTATAAAGCGGGAAGCAAGCAAGGAATGAATATGGCAGATATTCGGATTACCGGTAGAATGGTGAATTTTACCCGAATTACCTTTGACACCAATGATCATAATGTTATCCGCCAACAATTAAGTGCCATGATGAGTGAAACCTCTTATGAAGGTGCGCTTGTCATTCTAGACACAACCGTTGAACAAGAACTTATTGGACTCATTCAATTGGTCATCAGTTTAGGGTTACAGCCCATGGCTGTCGTTGATGGTTTAATGGGTGATGAAGCACGTGCGATCCAATTCCCAGTTCTTGCGGCTGATCGTCCTTTGCAGCGCATCAAAGCAACAAAAGAACAAGTGGTAGAAGCCCCAGCAAATACCCCTGAAGCTGAGAAGGCTCCAACACACATAGCTCCTGCAACCACACATAAAACTTCGTATCACGATGAAGTGCTTAGAACAGGACAATGTCTGGTACAAGATCACGGCGATATTATTTTAACTGCTGGAATTAATAGTGGCTCTGAAATCATCGCTTCAGGAAATATACATATTTATGGCTCTGCTCGTGGTAGAGTCATCGCCGGCGCCGGTGGCAATACAGCAGCACGAATTTTCTGTCATGTTTTAGAAGCTGAATTAGTATCTATCGCAGGAACATATTGTGTTGCAGATGATATTCCACCACATATGCTAAAAAAGTCAGTACATATCTATTTAAATGATGCTCAAGAGCTTGTCTTTGAAGCACTCGAATTTTAATGTATAACTAAACATGAGAACCCCTATAGTATTGGGGATAAACATAACAGGAGTGGATTCGGTGGCGAAAATTGTTGTCGTAACATCAGGTAAAGGTGGCGTAGGTAAAACAACTACCAGTGCATCTTTTGCAACAGGTTTAGCCCTTCGTGGCCACAAAACTGTTGTAATCGATTTTGACGTAGGTTTACGTAACCTCGACCTTATCATGGGTTGTGAGCGTCGTGTTGTTTATGATTTTGTGAATGTATTAAATAACGAAGCGAGATTACAACAAGCACTTATTCGCGATAAAGAAATCGAAAATCTATATATTTTACCTGCATCACAAACCCGTGATAAAGATGCGTTGACCGATGAAGGTGTTGCACGTGTTATGGACGAACTTTCTCAAGAGTTCGACTACATCATTTGTGACTCTCCTGCAGGTATTGAACGTGGTGCGATTTTAGCAATGTACCATGCTGATGAAGCAATCATTGTAACGAACCCTGAAATTTCATCTGTCCGAGATTCCGATCGTATTATTGGTATGTTGGACAGTAAAACGAAGAAAGTAGAAAATAACGAAGGTCGTATTCGTAAGCATCTTTGTATCACACGCTTCAACCCTGAACGTGCTGACAAGCAAGAAATGTTAACAGTCGATGATATTTCTAAAGATATCCTTCGCGTGCCAACGCTCGGTGTAATTCCTGAATGTAAAAGCGTGTTACAAGCTTCGAATGAAGGTAAGCCTGTTATTCTTTATACTGAAGAAGCAGCTGGACAAGCTTATGACGATCTTGTTGCACGCTTCCTTGGTGAAGAACGTCCATATCGTCACATCTCTGTGAAGCCGAAAGGCTGGTTAGCACGTTTATTTGGAGCATAAAGATGGCAGGATTCTGGAGTAAACTTTTTAGTAGTGATGACAAACCATCAAGTGCACAAACAGCTAAAGATCGCTTAAAAGTTATCGTGGCATCTGAAAATGGTCTAGGTAAGCGTTTAAGCCAAGATAAAATTGATTTAATGAAAAAAGAAATCATGCAAGTTGTGAATCGTTATGTGCGTGGTGTAGATGAACAGCATATACAAATGTCGGTTCGATCAGAAGCAAATATCGAAATGCTAGAAATGAATATCAATTTGCCTGAAGAACGTTAATCTGATTTTTGATTAGTCAAGCAAATTGAATCAGGGCAAAATATGAGAGTGGCAGAAATAGGCTATTAGCTATATTCCGCCCACTTGAAGCAGAGCTTCAAGTCTTGCGACTAGACAAAGCAGTGCTTTGCTCATCTAGTCTCATATTTTGCCCTTTTTTATTGATTAAAAATACCAAGGAGATTGTGATGGCATTATCACAGCCAGCCACGTTCAATGAAGAATGGTCAGACGAGCGTGTTTTTGCCTATTTAAATCAGTTACCTCCTGAAGGTGTAAACGCTGATTTTCATGTTCTCTATCATGCTTTTAAACATATGCGTGCTAATGACTATGAGCGTTTACTCACTAAATTTATAGCAGATGGTCGTGATCTTAACGCTCAAAATCCTGAAGGCAAACGTATTCATGATGTGATCGCAGAATTCCCACGCCAAAGTGCAGAATTCCTTGCTGTTTTAGCAAAATTTGCCTAAAAAACAGATAAAAAAGCCCGCTTGAGCAGGCTTTTTTGATTTAAATCTATCTTATACCTGTTAAAAAATAGTTTCGTATTAAGGTTACTTTTACGTTTGGGTGAAACTTAGATTATTTCCATTGCCAACCCAATGCAATAGCACCACCAACATCACCTTGTGAACTTGCGGTTCCAGATGCTTTATAGACAAAGCGATTCGTTTCAGAAACCCCACTAAATCCAATGGCAATACCTTGCTCACCATCCCATGTACCAGCAGCTGCACTGAACATACTTGCACCAGCATAAGTTGGCTGGGGTAATGAAGCGACAGCCAAAGATGCTGCAATAGCTGCTCGAGTGTCACGTCGTTCATCGGCAAAACTCTGTTCTAAAGCATTTACACGTCGACTAGTATACTCATTGGCCTGATTCAATATTTCATTGGTTCGTATATTCGTATATTCCTGTGCATCGCTCAAAACTTTCTGATCTGCTTGACGCATTTGTTTTACATTGACTGCGTCGGTATCCACTGTACCTGCTGCCACATTAACAATTTGGCGCTGTTGCGTAGAGGAACCCACTGAAACCGTATTGTCCCGATCGGTAGACGAAGCATTTCCTAAAAGAACAGCATTATTTGCGTCAGACGTTATATTATTCCCAAGAGCTACAGTACTATTTCCTGAAATATTGTTGAAATTACCAACTGAATGTGTATTTTCACCCGTAACCGTATTGTGATTTCCTAAAGCTGTTGCATGTTCACCAGCGACTTGTGATTCAGCCCCAATTACAATACTCTCACGACCCGATGCTACTGATGAACTTCCGATTGCAAGAGCATCTTCACCTGTTGCATTTGGTAATATTGCATTTTCACTAGGATTTGTTCCAACAGATATTACGACAGTTCCACCACTAGCCAAAGACGTTAGCCACTGTTGTTCGGTGCCATTAAAGCCATTTTGTACAGCAATCTCAAAAGCACTAAATCCTTGATCACCTTTGTCACCTTTTAAGCCTTGAAGTCCTTGATCACCTTGATCTCCCTTATCACCTTTCAATCCTTGAGGACCTTGGTCACCTTTATCTCCTTTGAGTGACGTCAGCCAATCTTGCTCTGTTCCTACAAATCCATTATTCACCGCCACTTGGTAAGCACTATCACCTTGTGGTCCTACACCGCCACCAGGTCCACCGCTTGTACCTGGTATACCTTGATCCCCTTTGTCACCTTTCAATCCTTGTGGACCTTGATCACCTTTATCTCCCTTATCGCCTTTTTCACCTTTTAATGATGTAAGCCAATCTGTTTCAGAGCCCTCAAATCCATTATTCACAGCAACTTCGTACGCACTTGCTCCAGCTGGTCCTGTTGCACCCGTGCCTGCTCCACTGCCTGCACCATTATTTTCGAGTGCAGACACTCGGTCTTTTAACGCTGTAAATTCAATATCAATCCCTCCAATAGTTTGATTTATGTTTTGGTATGTATTGCCTTGCATTTCAAATGAAAGGGGCATCACACTCCCCTGAAACATAGTCACTTCACTACCTACTATTCTTTGTAAAGCTTGTGTCAATTGATCAACATTAATAGCATCATGAGTATCTAAACCTTTCGCTAAGTTCATGATTCGGCGTTTTAATTGATCACTACCGACTGAAATAACATTCTCTCGATCTGCAACCGATGCACTACCTAAAGCAACAGAGTTGCTCGCATAAACCTGACTCAGCTCACCTATCGCGACTGACTCTATTACTGGTCGATCATCATTTGGTCTTGATCGAATAATAATTGAACCACCGACAGCCACATTTTTGCTACCATCCACATTACTGTCGGAGGCAATTACATAAGAATTCGTCGCATCAACCTCATTAAATCTACCAAAAATCATCGAGCCATTACTTGCGACATCATGAGTATTATTCATACCAACAACAACAGATTTTACAGACGAGTTTAAATTTGAAATACCTATAGAGATACCCCCTTCAGCAGTATTTGAACTACCGATCGCAATACTCCCTTCCCCCTTAACCACTTGATTATTACCAATGGCAATATTACTTGTATGATGCGTTGTGTTTTGATTTCCAATGACCACATTATTTTGCGTTGTCGTTACAGCGTTTGGTGTCACCGTATTATTCAAACCAAAAACAGTATGATTCATCCCAATATTGACGTTATTGCTTTGTCCCATAACCACACTGCTCGGTGCAACCACTGAGTTATTTTCACCACAGATGAAAGATGTAGTGTCTGAATTCGTCGCTGTGCCTGTTGAACCCTCACATTCATCAGCTTGCACCTGACTCGTCATTGCGGTTAATGCCCCAATTAAAATCAGATAACCTGTCGTCATTCCAATATTTTTTAAAGATTGTGCAAAACGTGTACGTCCAAGTTCCCCTGTTACGACTAATTTTCCATTACGATTACGGATAACTCGGTATATATGGTTCATGTAATTCCCCTTAGTTTTTGACATGGCCATGTCACTTGCAAATATTCCCTAGCTTGCAAGAAAGACTTTTTATATTCAGGAAAATCAAACCATAAAGCTGATAATGCCGAAGCCCCCCTTAAAGGGGGGATGAAAAAATGATTAATATTTACTTTTTTATCTCAATTTTTTTTAAAAAATCTATAATTTGAATTTGTTATAATCAAAACAGTTCAATCGAAGATGAATTCAATAAGTTTTCGTAAAAGTGATCGAACAAGGCGTGGCACCCTCCACCGCCTGAGAAATCTTTGCTGTACTCAACTTCCGCTACTTACCATTGCGCCCAGTATTTTTGACTATTTAAATTTTTTGATTCCACATGATGCCTACGGTATGGCACTAACCTATCCAAATGGTGAACCTTATATCCTGTATTACAAAAATCTTAACCCTCAGTCGATGAGGTATGTGCAAGAAAATACTGAATTATTCTTAAACTTAAAAACCGAAAGCCATATCCGCTGGCTCAACTGCCCTATGTTACCCAAAGTCGGAAATCTTTTACGCCCAGATGATCCTTATTTTCATAGCTTAACCTACCAGATGATTGTGCGCCAAAGCGGTCTTCACCATACACTAGATCTAAGATTAGAACGCAATCATATTCCTGCAGGAGGTATTACCCTCTATAGGCGTATGTCACAACCCTTCCAATTACAAGATCATCGTTTATTAGAACAAGCTGGTGTCTATATCGAATATGCGCTTAACAATCAAATGGAGGATGGCGATGATGTAATTGAATCGGATCAAGCGTTGTTAATCGTAAATTCTCAAAATGAGTTAGTCATGATGACCGATGCTGCAAAGGATTTATTGAATCTCTTCCCGATACATTATGAATTTTGGGAACCATATAAAGCGTTGCCAAAATCATGCTATCAAGTCATCAATGAGCTTAAATATGGGCAACAAATCCCCAAGCTTAGTTTGACCATTCCTAATGGAATATTAACCCTTCGTGCTGAATGGTTAAGTAGTCAAAATACAACCGATACAAATATCGCCTTATACTTAAAGCGCTCATTACCACGCTCCCTCATTATTTTAAAAAAACTAGAAGCACTTGATCTATCACCCCGAGAATGCCAAGTGGCTTTTTCGTTAATTACAGGCATGAATAAAAGTGAAATTTTACAAAAATTATCCATTAGCCCTGCGGTATTTAAAGATTGTGTCAAGTCAGTTTATCAAAGCTTGAATGTTCACTCTGTCAGTGAACTGATCACATTTGCCAGCCAATGGACTACCCCCAAAAACAACACTTTTTTGAGTTAAATAAAAAAAAGCAACCTATGGTTGCTTTTTCTGAGTCAGTCTTCGTTAAACTAAAATTTCACGTTTACCATTTGCGCCCATTGCACTCACGATACCGTTTTCTTCCATTTGGTCAATAATACGTGCGGCACGATTATAACCAAGACTAAACTTACGCTGTAAAGATGAAGTGGATGCTTTGCGGGTTTCTAAAACAAAAGCAACACATTGATCATAAAGTGCGTCACGGTCTGAAGCACCATCCCCATCTTCAAAGCCACGTGATGCTGGCTCTTCATCAAATGGGGTGAGAATTTCATCCACATAGTTTGGTGCACCACGCTCACGCCATGCATCACAAATACGGTTCACTTCGTCATCGGCAATAAATGCACCATGCACACGCTCAGGCTCAATTTTACCTGGTCCTAAGAACAGCATATCACCATGTCCAAGCAAATCTTCTGCACCACCCGCATCCAAAATCGTACGCGAGTCAATTTTAGAGTTTACACGTAGCGCAACACGCGTCGGTATATTTGCCTTAATTAAGCCTGTGATTACATCGACGGATGGACGCTGTGTCGCAAGTAATAAATGAATGCCTGCAGCACGTGATTTTTGAGCTAGACGAGTGATCATCTCTTCCGCCTTCTTACCCACCTGCATGATCATGTCGGCAAATTCGTCCGCCACAATGACAATAGATGGCAATGGCGTTAAGCGTGGAGGACGTTCACCTGCAACTGACTCACTGGCTTTCCAAGTTGGATCAAATAGATCTTCACCATTGGCAATTGCTTCTTCAACTTTACGGTTATAGTCACTCAATTTACGTATTTTTAAGAACGACATCAGCTTATAACGACGTTCCATCTCATTCACACACCAATTTAAAGCGCTGACTGCATCTTTCATGTCAGTCACAACTGGTGTAAGTAGATGTGGAATATCATTATAGTTCGCCAATTCAAGTTGTTTAGGATCAATCAAAATAAGACGCAATTGATCTGGCGTATATTTTAAAAGCATCGATAGAATCATCGAGTTTACAGCAACAGATTTACCTGAACCTGTGGTACCCGCAACCAACATATGTGGTGCCTTACCTAACTCAGTAATGACTGGGTTACCAGAAATGTCTTTACCCATGGCCATGGATAAGATTCCATCTGGATCCTTAAATTTTGGAATTTGTACCAATTCAATCAGGCGCACCATCTCACGTGTGCTATTCGGAACTTCAATTCCAATGTAAGGTTTTCCTGGGATCACCTCAACCACACGTACTGATGCCATCGACATTGATCGTGCTAAGTCACGAGAAATATTAGTTACTTTCGAGGCTTTCACACCAGGAGCAAGATCTAGTTCAAATCTGGTCACGACTGGACCCGGTTGAGCTTCAATCACTTTCGCTTTAACATTAAATTCTTGTAATTTAATTTCTAACAGTTCTGATAATCTTGATAATTGCTCTGCAGTGAAGTTTACTTTTTTGTTTGGGTCTACTTCATCAAGTAAATCCAAACCAGGAAGTGGTGATAAATCTTTACGGCGCTCTGCAACTTGCATTGCACGAGACATTGGACGACCAGCAGCATCTGTTAATGGCGCATCGAAATCAAACTCATCCTCTTCAACTTCAGGCTTACCTACCGTTTCTTGCCAAGCTTCTCTAAAAGCATCTTTATCTGAAGATATACGTAGTTTTTCCTCATCACTCACTTTAGTAACAGGAATTGATGATCCCTCTTGCTCAACAATGTTTTGTGGTGATGGGGCAATAGTGTCTTGCTCTGATTCATATTCCGCGAATGTATCTGACTTAGGTGAAGTCATAAATTTAATATTTGGCGTCACCAAATTTGGACGCTTGACCTCTGGATTAGACAAAGCTTCTGCTTCATCCGCAAGTGATGCAAGACCATCAAGCTCAGAAGCTAACAAATCTGCTTTAGTGATCGCTTCCGCAGCTGCGCTCGATTGACTTGCGTATACAGCACTTGCACCAATAGCTGAGGTATTTTGGATTAGGGATGCTGTATTTTGATCATCAGCAGATTGACCTGAAGGATTTGTTTGATGATGAAAAGGAGTATGAATATCTTTGGCATGCTGTCCTTGTGGAACAACTTCAAGCAATTCATCAAAGATTTGATCATCATTCCAGTCCAAAGCAGTATCTTGAACAGTTGAGCGCTGCTCTACTCGAACGTTTTTACTTAAATCATTAATTTCTGAAGTACGTTGATCAAACTGATCCTCCTCTGCTGCGCGCAAAAGCTCATCAATTTCTCTTTTATGATCTTCATCGCTATGCAAGGCTTTCCAAACTTCACCCGTTGGAACAATACGTTGACTCTCACGCTCTAACTCATGCGCTTTCGCGATGGTACGCTCGAGCTCTGCCTCATCATCTTCATCAAAACGATGATTTTGTTGAGACTCTTGGAAACGCATATCTTCAAATAGTCTTTCAGCAGTACGTTCATGACGCACTTGTAATTGATCTTTCTCTTCTAAATGATCGACATCATTGAGCTCAGCTTGATGAGGGACTGGGGCTGAACCTTTTAGATGAGGTTCAATTTCTTTTTTCGCTTTTGGCTGAGTCGTCAAATCATAAGCTGATTCAGTCTCAGGTACATTTTTATAGAACAAATCTTGCAAATAAGCGGGTGTCGCTTTCAAAGTAGACCATGTCTTGTTCCACTGAATACCAAAAGCCAGTGTGATTAGAACGATGCTAAGTACGATCAGAAAAAAAACGGCGCCATAAATCGTCAGAAGCTGTTTTAAACTCTCACCCAATTCGTAACCAATGATTCCACCTGAAGCGTTAGCAAGCGTATCTGCAGGCACTGACCAAAGTAAATAAAACAAACTCGCGACGGTAAGTAGAATGAAAAATTGAGCAGCAAAACGAAATGGACGACTCAAAAAACTTCTTGGCCACCACACTTGAATCGCTTCAATGAATAAATAAATTGGAATCAGTAAACTTGCCCAGCCCAGAAATCCAAATAAGAGATCTGCAATCCAAGCACCTGCGACACCACTTGCATTTGAAACTTGTTGAGTATCACTCGAAATATGCATCCAACCCGGATCAAATGGCGTATAAGTCACTGTTGCTAAAAACAGATAAATACCAAATGATATTAAGAAGAATGTTAAAACTAAGCGCTGTGCATATACACTCGACACCGCAGTCATATACTGTCCTGTAAACGATTATTCATTAATGTTCTAATGTTGAAATGGAACAATTTCTTCATTATAGAAAACTTACTATTATGCACCTGTTCATTAAAAAAAGGTGCAGCTTTCTAAGGTTTCCTTGTTAACACTTTTAACTATATAGCTCAATTCGATTTAGTTGATCAATATAATCCACATTCATTCCACACAACTGTGGTGAAGTTTCACGTATAATTTTCAGTAAGTCGATATATCAAATTAAAAGGATGCTTATACATGAGCGCTCGTCACTCAAGATTGATTATTTTAGGTTCTGGTCCTGCAGGTTATAGCGCAGCTGTATATGCTGCACGAGCAAATTTAAAACCAACTTTGATCGCTGGTATGCAATTGGGTGGTCAGCTCACCACAACTACAGAAGTTGATAACTGGCCTGGTGATCCTGAAGGCTTAACAGGTCCTGCTTTAATGGAGCGTATGCAAGCTCACGCAGAACGTTTTGGTACTGAATTGGTTTACGATCACATTAATGAAGTTGACTTAAATGTACGTCCATTCGTTTTAAAAGGTGATATGGAAGAATACACGTGTGATGCTTTGATCATTGCAACAGGCGCTACGGCTCAATACTTAGGATTAGAATCCGAAGCTGCTTATATGGGTCAAGGTGTGAGTGCGTGTGCAACTTGTGATGGTTTCTTCTATAAAAATCAAAAAGTCATGGTTGTCGGTGGTGGTAACACTGCGGTTGAAGAAGCGCTTTATTTATCAAACATTGCTTCACATGTAACACTTGTACATCGTCGCGATAAATTACGTTCTGAAAAAATCCTTCAAGATCATATTTTTGCAAAAGAGAAAGAAGGCAAAATCAGCATCATCTGGAACCATGAAGTTGAAGAAGTACTTGGTAACCCTCAAGATGGCGTTACTAGTGTTCGTTTGAAATCTACAACTGATACTACAACACAAAACGTTGAAGTGACTGGATTGTTCGTCGCTATAGGTCACAAACCTAATACTGCAATGTTTGAAGGTCAGCTTGAACTACGTGATGGTTATATCCAAGTTCAAAGTGGTACACGTGGTAATGCAACTGCGACTTCTGTTGAAGGCGTATTTGCTGCAGGTGATGTTGCAGACAATATCTACCGCCAAGCAATTACATCAGCAGGTTCAGGTTGTATGGCTGCTTTAGACGCTGAGAAATATTTAGACAACTAATATTTATTTAAAAACCCAAAAAATCACCTTCGGGTGGTTTTTTTATTCTTTCAACTTGGCATAATCATTTTAAACATTTTTATCTTCGGTTTTTCATTATTATTTTTAGAACTTAATCCCTATGCTCCCTCCTTCTGAATTTATTTTCCCTAATCCAATTGAATCCGATCCCGAAGGTCAAGGACTAATCTGTATAGGTGCTGACCTCTCCCCTTCTACATTATTTGAAGCTTATACACATGGTTTATTTCCTTGGTTTTCCGAAGGTGAGCCGATCTGCTGGTGGAGTCCAGAACCTCGCTGTATTATCTACCCTTCGTCATACCATCCAAGTAAATCACTCATTCGTAACATGAAAAAACATGATTATACGATTACCATTAACCGTGATTTTGAACATGTGATACGTTCTTGCTCATTACCACGAAGTTATGCCAATGAAACATGGATTAATGAAGATATCATTCAGGGTTACTGTTCATTATTTGAGTCAGGCTATGCATATAGTGTCGAAGTACGCAGAGAAAATTCGATTGTCGGCGGGCTGTATGGTGTCTCTATAGGTCAGGGTATTTTTGGTGAATCCATGTTTAGTCGAGAGACTGATGTTTCAAAAATGGCTTTTTATACCCTCATGTTGATCAGCCTTGAAAACCAGGCACCCTGGGTTGACTGTCAATTGGTGAATGATCATCTCATGAGCTTAGGTGCTTGCACAATTTCTCGCCAAGACTACCTTAATTCGTTACAAGATGTGATAAAACAGCCTCAGATTGATTGGCAAAAGTATAAAGACGGTGTATTTTCAAGTAAAACAATAGCATTTGATCAACGACTCATGGATTGAGAAATAGGAGGGACAACATGAATTCTTATCAACCCCAGTCCCTATTAAATGAACTGCAGTATTACATTACACCACCGCATGACTGCAGTTATCTTCCCGAGAAATCAGCACGGATGGTTTTTTTAGATCCTGCTCATAAAATCGACGTTGTAACTTTATCAGAATTGTCTCGTGTAGGATTTCGAAGAAGCGGAGATTTTGTCTATCGACCTGAATGTCATTTGTGTCGACAATGCCTTTCATGTCGTGTACCTGTTGATGCTTTTAAAATGAACAGTCAACAAAAGAAAGCTTGGAAACGTAATCAAGACTTAGAAGTTAGAATAACCCAAACTCAAGATGCTACTGATTTACACTATCAACTCTATGAACGTTACATCAATGAGCGTCATTCAGATGGAGATATGTTCCCCCCTAGCTATGATCAATTCGAGAAGTTTTTGATTCACAGTTGTAGCAATAGTTTCTTTATAGAACTTTGGAAAGATGATCGACTCATTTGTGTCTCAACCTGCGATGTATTAGATGATGGAGTATCCGCCGTCTATACATTTTTTGATCCAGATGAATCCAAACGTTCTTTAGGTGTTTTTGCAGTCCTTAAGCAAATTGAATATGTAAAGCAGCACAATCAAGAGTTTGTATATTTAGGATATTGGGTACCCCATTCATTCAAAATGAACTATAAGTCCCAATATGCGCCTTTTGAATTATTACTGGATGGTCAATGGCGACGTGTGAATAAAATGCTCAGCAACGAAGAAATCGATCAATTAGGTCATATGCTGATGACGACACTTCCCTCTGAATGGAATAACTTTATTGTAAAGTAAGGTATTGAATTTTGTCACTTGAATAAATCTGCAAAATTATCACTGCATGCCTTTACCATAATGATGGCATGCTCTTTTCCACCATCTAATGTTGGATAATAGTTTTTACGCATATCAATTTGATGAAATCCGGATTTCTCATATAGTGCAATCGCAGCCTTATTACTTTCTCGGACCTCTAAAAAGATTTGTACGGGATCATTATTGAGTTGAGCCATTGAAGCTTCAAGCAATTGATATCCCAACCCTTTTCCACGCATTTTCGGATGAACTGCCATCAACAGCAAATTTGCTTCATCCAATACAGGCTGTAAAATACAGAAACCAACAACACGATTCTGGTATTCAATCACTGTGGATTGATATGAATCAACCGCTTCTGAAAATTGTTTTTTTGTCCAAGGATGCGTTTGCCCCAAACTTTCAATTTCATATACCACATCAACATCTGATGTCAGCATCGGTCGAATCATAATCACTACATTACATTTTTTAAGTCAGTACATTATAGAAAGTTCGAAAATAAATGAAATAAAAAAAGGCAGCTTACGCTGCCCGAATGCACAAAAGTAAATACTTAAAAACCGAGTTTTGCTTTCCATGTTGCCAATAAACCTACGGTATCCAAATCATTCGGATGGAAGCCTGGTTTAAAGTAAGCCAACATTTCCTTACCCATACCAGAAATAATGCCTTTAGATGGACTATATCCATAGGTATAGATATCTTTCAAAGATGCAATATTTAACTGTTTATCGTCTTTCAATAAACGCGCTACAAAATAAGTCTGCACCATGAATAGCACAACCATTGCTGCCACTAAAGAAGATGTTCGAGCAAGATAAGATTTGATTCCTTTACCGAACACACCTTCAAATACATCATATGCGACAGCCTTATGCTCATTTTCTTCAATGGCATGCCAAGCCCACATCGTCGCCATTGTTTCATCAGTCATTAATGCTTGAATATGTTCGTTACGCAATAATTCTGAGGCAATGGTTGCTGTAAAATGTTCTAGCGCAGTCGTTCCCATCAGATCGATCATTTCTTGTGAAATACCAAATGGTTTCATAACGGTGCTAGCTGACTTACGAAAAGTTTGAATGACCGTATCTGTGGCTTTTTCAAGTGCAGCAACATCATGACCAAATTTTTGTGCTGATGCATTAAAGCCAGCATGCTCATGTGTATGCATTGCTTCCTGACCAATAAATGCTGAAATCTCTTTTTGGAGATCTTCATTATCTTTAATGGCTGGATGTTGGCGAACCGCACGGACTGAATCGATAAAGAATTTTTCACCTGCAGGAAATAATGCAGATAACGCTGTCATGAAATGAGTTAGTCCTGCTGAACCATTCATCCAATATTCTGGTACGTGATCAAAATCAAATTGCATACGACGTACTGGAAATGATGCACCGGCACGATTTGTAATATTTACTTTAGCATTCATTGCTGGACTCCTATTCGGGATCTATCCAAATCTAGTTTTATGATTCTTTTCATTACTTCATCTTAGTGATTTATTATTTTTATGATAAATGCCTTATAGGTCACATCATTATCAGTTAAGGACAGCTTACAACTCTTATTGTCTAACAATTTTATAGATTCCATAAAAAAACGCCCCAAAGGGGCGTTTCTTTCACACAATCAATACTTATGCAGTTACTTTAGCAACAACACCAGCACCAACTGTACGACCACCTTCACGGATCGCAAAACGTAGACCTGGGTCCATTGCGATTGGGTGGATTAATTCTACTG
>NZ_JBWYIN010000014.1:0-110118 GCF_056779765.1 Acinetobacter sp. 24-47-62 | reverse complement strand
CCGCGGCTTTTAAACAAGCGATCATGCTCTTGGCTTCACCAAGTTCAATTGCCGTAGAAAGTAACGAAGACATCCACCTCAGTGCAGATGGACAGATCAACCAAATTGCACAAGGAAGCATCAACACCAGCACCCAAGACAGCATCATCGGACATGCCAGCAAAAAGATCAGTTTATTTGCCGCGCAAGAAGGGGCACGACTGTATGCAGGGAAAGGTAAGATCGAGATTCAAGCACAAGGAGATGGTGCTGACCTGATTGCTAGAAAGGGTGTGCAGATTATTTCCACGGAGGCAAATGTCGACATCACGAGTGCGAAAGAAATCGTACTGACCGCAGGCGGTTCACAGCTAAAAATAAATGCTTCAGGGGTATTTCCTACGACTGCAAGTAAGTTTGAGGTTAAGGCAGGGCAGCATCAGTTTGTGGGGGCCAGTTCTATAAGTTATGAAATTCCGTTACTACCTATTACAGATATTTATTCGCATCAATTCATTTTAAAAAACAAATTTGGGTTGGTTCTAACGAATACTAAATATGTACTAACAGGTAAAAATGGTAAATTGATCAGAGGTATTACGGACAGAGAAGGAAAAACAAAGAGAATTTATACTTCTGAAAAAGAAAATTTCAATTTGGACGTAGATATTTAAAATGAATAATAAACAATATCAAACTGATTTAGATAATCCCATATCTGAAGTAGCCTTAGATGAATATTATGTGGTTATTGGAACAGAGACTAATTTGCCAGAATTGGCTTATTTACCTAAAAGAACCTTTGCTTTGAAAAGTAAAAATCATCACGATTTGAAATCAGAGTTCCCAGAAAATAATAATAGTGGCGAATGGGGTCATGCATTTTTTTATATCACGAAAAATCAAGAGGTATTAACATTTTTTAGTTTTGGGCCTGCAGCTAATGGAAATAATATTATAGGCAACTTATCAACCTGTGATTATCCTATAACCGAAGTTAGCTATTTATATCGTGCTAAAATAAATGAAGATAGTGCAAGAAAAATTATGTTTGATGTAAATCAGATTAGAAAAAAAAGCTTGAGTATGATTTTTGATGAGGAAAAACAAGAATACATTGAAAATAATTCCTCTGAAAAAAAGTATAGGGCTTTAACGAATTCAACTTGTGCAAAAGAAGCTGAGAAAATTCTAAAAAAAAACTTAGGTGATATAATTCCAGATGGGAAAGGTTTCGTAAAGTACGGTCCTATATCAATTCCTGCAGTCAATCCATATTCTTGGTGGGAAAAATTACAAAAGTCATCGTTAAATAAATTTAAATATCCACAATATCCCGAGCTTGGTATTGCTAAATCAATGCTTGGAAAAATAATGAAAGATAATGAACCAAACTATGTCCATAGACTTTATGGAAGAAATTTGACTCATTATTATAATTCAGAAGATATCATCTGGAGAGAAGGTGATGATGCCACAAAAGAAGAGTATTGGGTTTTGGGAGTGGGTGATGTTGATCCGTTAGTAGATTGGGGCTATATAAATGAATAAATTTCTCACATATATGTTTCTAACTCTACTTTGTTTTTACTCAAATGTTACAGCATCAAATATAATTAAAGAATCAAATCGTGAGGCTATTGTGATAGATAATCAAAATTTCTGCACTGTTTTGAATGAGATATTTAAAGTATCTGAAAGTCAGAATTTAAATAGTGCTAAAAATTTAGGACCATTTCAATTGCATGTTTTCAAAGATGGTCGTCCTTCTAGTTGGGGTATGTATAGATTATCAAAGAGTATATTGGGTACTCCTGGTAAAATTGTTGTGTATCTAGATGGTGGAGTTGCAAGTGAGATGATTCTATCACCTAATGCAAGGCATCACTTCAAAAATGACTTAATTTTAAATGCAAATTGCATTAATAATCTTAATATCAGATATATCAATACAGAGCTAAAAAATAATCAAGATTACATATATGTACATGTATTTTCAATCAATCTAAATACTAAGAAAGTAGTGATGAGATTTTTCTCAAACATAGAATTCAAAGGCAATGATCTGAGTTTTAACCGATTAACTTTAAAAATTGATTGATAAATTAACGAGAAAGAGCTCTTTAGCGGTTTTTTTAAAAAGACATTACATATTCGAATAGCTCACACTACCTGCACCCTCAGGTGGAACCTAAGTAATTTTTTATAACGGATCTTTAGTTAAGATTAATTTGGCTGCGGAAAAATATCACCGTTTAATGTTGGATGATAAAGGCGTGCCTTTTTACATCAGGAATTAAAAACAATAACGGGGTGGAGTCAGAGCAAAGCAAACTTTCTCTTTGGAATACATCCAAGTAGTAATGAAGGGAAAAAATAACGATTTTTTTAACAAAAGTTTCAATATGAAAAATTATCTGAGTTTAATTTTTGGATTTTCGATATGTTGCCTATTATTGGCTTGTACTCCAAATACGAAAAGTAAAGGAAATGAAATCATGCCACCACAAAGTGCTATTTTACATTTTGGACAGCAAGGATTAAAAGATTTTATTCAATATAGTAACGCGCCAATAGACCGCCAACCTGCGGGGATGAATTTTTTGTCACTAGATTGGAGACCGCCCAAACTGGGACAGGTTAAAATTGTAACTGAACAAAGTAACTTTGAAATTGATAATGTTATTAGTGTAATGGGGACGCAAATTGCACGAATGGGCAATGATGGTGTTTTGATTATGGATGTAACCGCTAGTTTACATGCTAATGAATATACGACTAGAGAAGATGCATATCAGGCTTATGTAAAACTTATGAAGCAAATGAGTGAGAAAAACTGGAAGCAGTATTTTTTACCTTATTCGGAACGTATAGATAAAAAAGATAATTTAAAATATATGAGTCAAAACATGGGAGAGGTTATTGACCCTAGCTATATTTTAAGTTTTAAAGAGTGGCAAGAAATGATGGATCTGACTAATGGCCATATGTATTTTAATTTATATAATAGTAATATTAATTTGGGGATATCTCTTTCTAAAACATACAAAGATGATAAAAAAGAACAGTATATGCTGAGATACAGTTTTGAGCATTTTAGATATACTGGTTTTAATGCTATTTCTAACTCAGATGAAATGACAGCAGAACAGTTAAAACAAGCCTTTTTAGATGAAAGGAGGGAAAATGAAAAAGATCGTAAATTTAAGGAACAAAAAATTAAACTGGAAGGCTATCATATTGATGGCAGCTATGTAGACCCTGATGTTTGGCAATATATGAGATAGGATATTTGGTGGGCTTTGTTTCACAAAGTTGTTTGTTAGGTTTAATTTAGCAATATAATTGTGAGACGAGTAAGCCCACACCTAAAATCTATTCGACATCCAACTGGCCTAATTACAATAAAAAGTTTTAATTAATCGTGGAAATATTTCGATTTGTTTCGATCTTCAGACTCAATGGTGCACAAAATTACTGCAGTAGTTTCGCTAAGAAAAATGCAAACCTTGGAAAGATAAAACTGAGTTCCTAGAACGTAATGAGTTACTTCGAATAATTCACTGTTTAGGTTTAGGCAGAAACCTATGAAAATAATGGTTGGTTTATCATCGTCGCTTTGGTAGAAACCAAGATACATCGCATCAAATATAGATAAGCTGACAAAATGCACTGAGCCAGCGAACACTGATGATACCTAAAGCAGCCATGGTGGTATTAAGAAAGGGTTAGATGTTTATATGGCATCAGACCAAGATGATAAGGTTAAGCGTTCAGTCGGTACAACGGTGAGTGATGGGGTGCAAATGTCACATTTATGGATTGCTAATAAGATAAAAAGCTCAAAATTATTGAGTTACATGAAGAAAAATTGATTTTACAAATAGAAGATTGGCGACGAGTTAAATTCAAACCATCCACAGAAAGAAAACTAGGTAAAACCATCGCAATTCGATGCCCATATGATCAAAGTTTGGTTACTATTACTGGTGATAAATTCGATCATCATGAAAAATGTAAAGGCTTAAATAAACCTAATTGTACACGGACAGTAACTGCACACGGTATTAAATTAGAATTTGTTTTACCAAACGAGATGTTGGAGAGATGAAAGAATGTCAACACAAGTAGATGATCAAGAAATAGATTGGCAAAAATGGTTGAGTTTAGAAGTAAAAGATACAAGTTTATTTAGAGATAAGCTGCTTGAGCAAGAAATGTATCACAAGAGATTTGATACGTTTGTTAATGGTATATATACAGTTGTTGATGGATTTAGCGATTATAAAAATGATTCTAAATTTGGTGGATATATAGCATCTGGTCATCAAAGATTAAAAGATGCTCTGAACTTGATATCTTTACAATATTCAGCAGGCGGGGATTTAAATTCTATAAAAGAACTTTATCCATATCTTCTTCATTGGGCAGAAGAATATGCTGAAACGAGTCATCTTTATAATTTAAGCTCTGATGCAGGTGGACGTTATGTCTGGCATATTTCCTTGGGAACTGAAGATTATTGGTATATTGCTTTACGATTGATATGCTTTGGTTTACTGACAGGGTATGCAGATCAAATGAGTCGAATTATGACGATTATCGACTACACAGAAGCAACACCTGAAGGACAAGAAAAAGATGGCTTAATCGAGCGATTGGTTGCTCCATTTGTAACAGATCGAGGCATACCATCGAATGATGCACGTCGACATTTGCCTTATCGCAAGCTCATTAAAGTTTTTGATGCTGCACCTGAAAAACGTCCAGCGATGATGTTGCAATACTTAGAAGATTGGTATGAAGCCAGTCGTCGTGAACCTTATCATGATCAACATCCACAACCTGATATTAGATCAGGTATCAGTTATTTTGGTTATTGGTCATGGGAAGCGGCAGCTGTTACATGGTTGTTAGATATTGATGATATAACTTATCGAGAGCATCAATTTTATCCGAAAGATTTAGTCGATTTTGCTAAAGCACAATCAGAAAAAGTATAAGCATAAGATTCGGTAGAAAAAATTAAAATCAAAGGTGGGGGTAAATGTCCAAAAACAGGTTATTGGACGACACCTGCTCATCCAAATCAACGTCTGCAATTTAATAAAGGTGAGATTTTACCAACGTTTTTAGAAAAAGACTGGGGTCAAGTATATTGGTATTTTGATGGTGAAGAATAAAACTATATCGCTCAAGGGGAAACTTTCGTATTTATCGAAGTTTAATAAAAAACCCGCTTTCGCGGGTTTTTTGATCTCAAACGAGATTACATATTCGGATAGTTCGGACCACCCGCACCCTCAGGTACAACCCAAGTAATATTTTGTGACGGATCTTTAATATCACAAGTCTTACAGTGAACACAGTTCGCAGCATTAATTTGGAAACGCTTAGAACCATCATCATTTTCCATGATTTCGTATACACCAGCAGGGCAGTAGCGCTGAGCAGGCTCATCCCATTGAGGAAGGTTAACGTTTACTGGAATTGATGGATCAGTTAATTTTAAATGTGCTGGCTGGTTTTCTTCGTGTACTGTATTTGAAACAAACACTGAAGATAAACGGTCAAATGTAAGCTTACCATCTGGTTTTGGATAATTTGGTTTGAAGTTCACAACATCAACAGTTTTTAAAGCAGTGTAGTCAGGTGTCAAATCACGTAAAGTGAACGGAACTTTAAATACATTTTGATCGATAAAGTTGAATGCACCACCGAAGAATGTACCAAACTTATGCATTGCAGGGCCAAAGTTACGAGCATTATATAACTCTTCTTTTAACCAACTGTTGTTAAATTTCTCTGTATATGAC
Source organism: Acinetobacter sp. 24-47-62 (assembly GCF_056779765.1). Classification (NCBI taxonomy): domain Bacteria; kingdom Pseudomonadati; phylum Pseudomonadota; class Gammaproteobacteria; order Moraxellales; family Moraxellaceae; genus Acinetobacter; species Acinetobacter sp. 24-47-62. The sequence goes on along the minus strand of NZ_JBWYIN010000014.1, from coordinate 104,323 downwards.
GTTAACTCTTTAGCAAAGAAATCTTCGCCTTCTGTCACACGAGCAATTGCAAGGTCGCCGCCTTTTTCTACACCAGCTTTAATTGCTTCAAATACAGCTTCACCACATAACATGCCTGATTTCATAGCAGTGTGTGAACCTTTAATTTTTGCAAAGTTCAAGAAGCCAGCATCATCACCAATTAAGCTTCCGCCTGGGAAGGTGAATTTAGGAAGAGAGTTAAAACCACCTTTAACTACTGCACGTGCACCATAAGAAATACGTTTACCGCCTTCCAATACATCTTTAATTAATGGATGTGTTTTCCAACGTTGCATCTCCATGAATGGATACATATGAGGGTTTTGGTAAGATAAGTCGACAATCATACCCAATGATACTTGGTTATTTTCAGCGTGATATAGCCACCAACCACCAGATGAACCAGTTTCAGTTAAAGGCCAACCTGCACCGTGCATGACTTTACCTGGTTTGTGCTTCGCTGGATCAATTTCCCAAAGTTCTTTAATACCGATACCGTAATGTTGAGGATCAGCATCTTTATCTAAGCCGAATTGAGCAATTAGGCGTTTACCTAAATGACCACGGCAGCCTTCAGCGAATAACGTGTATTTCGCATGGAGCTCATAGCCTGGGGTAAAGTTATGTGTTGGCTCACCATCTTTACCAATACCCATATCACCTGTTTGGATACCTTTTACAGTGCCATCAGCATGATACAGAATTTCCGCTGCTGCGAAGCCCGGGAAAATGGATACTTCAAGTTCTTCAGCTTTTTGTCCTAACCAGCGTACAACGTTACCCAGAGAGATGACATAGTTGCCGTCGTTGTGCATTGTTTTAGGTACAAAAGCATGAGGCATTTTTTGAGATTTTTGATCTGAAAGAAGGAAGTACGTTTCATCTTCTGTAACAGGTACGTTTAAAGGTGCACCTTCTTCTTTCCAATTTGGGAACAATTCATTAATAGCGCGTGGTTCAAGCACTGCACCAGAAAGAATATGCGCACCTACTTCAGAGCCTTTTTCAACGACACATACAGATAAATCGTTGAGGTTGTTTTCAATTGCAAGTTGACGGATTTTGATCGCAGCTGAAAGACCCGCAGGGCCCGCTCCAACGATTACAACGTCAAACTCCATCGATTCACGTTCGATGTGTTCCATAAAGGACTCCTCATAAAGTAAAGGGTGGCAACCGATAATTCCGACGGTGCTGCCATGAGTGTTCTTAGTTGCAGGTACAATTTTGCTCTCGTACCTTTTATATATTTTGCGCTAGTATAGGTTCAAACCTTGATCAAGCCAATTGGCTGAGTCGCTTTATTTTCCGTCAGCAGGGCATAAACCATGGTAAAACAAAATGATTCTATAACAGCACAGCCTGATTCACTTGTACCTGATGATAAAAACTTAATCAATATCGTACAATATCTAAAAGATGCACAGTCAAGTCACAAAAGGTCAGTCCCACCTCTTGAACAATGGAACCCAAAGCGTTGTGGCTCAATGGATTTGAAAGTAAAAGCGAATGGTGAATGGTGGCACGAAGGTCAATTGATTAAAAGACAAAGCCTCATTGACCTATTCTCGACAGTACTGTGGAAAGAAGACAACAAATTTTACTTAAAAACACCCGTTGAGCAAATCGAAATTGAAGTCGAAGATGAACCTTTATTGGTCAATCAGGTAGATCAAGTCGAGATTCAAGGGCTTTCTTATCTACAGTTAACAACGACCACTCAAGATCTCATTATTGTGGATCAAGATCATCCGATCTTTATGCGTGATTTTCAAGGAGAGATGCGTCCTTATGTGCATGTGCGCTTTGGCATCAACGCATTGATACAACGTTCAGCTTTTTTTCATTTAGTTGAAATGGGGGAGTTGAGCGAAAATGAGCAAGGTGAATCAGTTTTGAATTTAAAAAGTGGTAATCTGCTATTGCAATTAGGGACTTGAGGTTTAAGCTTAGCCCATTCATTTAAGCATTATAAAAGTAGTCGTTGAGATGTCTGCAATTTTACCCCAACCGAGCTCTAATGAGCCTATGCCTCATGCACTTGAACATGCCCCTATTGGTATTTTCGACTCGGGTATTGGTGGTTTATCAGTTGCATTGGAAATAGCAAAATATTTACCCAATGAGCATATCCTTTACTATGCAGATACAGCTCATGTCCCTTATGGTCCGCGTGAAGATCAAGATATTCGTCAGCTCACAGCACATGCAATTGAGTGGTTGTATCGTCAAGGATGTAAAGTTGCGGTTGTTGCGTGTAATACGGCCTCAGCTTTTAGTCTGGATTACTTAAGGGCGCATTATGGTGAGCGATTTCCAATTATTGGATTGGTTCCTGCGTTAAAACCTGCAGTTTTACAGACACAGTCTAAAGTGGTGGCTGTATTGGCGACTCCAGCGACTTTTAGAGGTCAGTTAATCAAGGATGTAATGCAGAATTTTGCAGATCCTTTAGGTGTTAAAGTTCATCAAGTCACCAGTTTGGATTTGGTTCCTTTTGTGGAAGCTGGGCAACAAAATTCGCAAGCCTGTATAGCAACATTACAACGAGTACTTGATCCCGTCATGCAAGATCAAGCCGATTTTTTGGTGTTGGGTTGTACGCATTATCCATTTTTAAAATCTGCAATTGAGCATCTTTATACAGAGCGACTGACTTTGGTTGATTCTGGATTTGCTGTTGCACGACAAACTGCAAGAGTCCTTATCAAAAATAAATTCAATGCTACTCAACCATATGACAAATCAGTGCAGTTGCGTTGTGTCGTCAGTGGCGGAAATGCGCTTGAACTTCAGCCTGTACTTCAAAATATGATCGGGCATCAAATACTATGGTCAATTGAAAATTTAACTGATACATTCGAAGAAGAATGATCAATATCAAGCTATACATTTTAAGCCTTATGAATAGGGCATTTTTACCTAGATGCAGGATTGGATTAAGGCATGCTAGATAAGCGTTACCAAGTGTTTATTACAACTTCTGGTAAAGAGATGCAGCCAGAGCGTATGGTTGTGTCTCAAACGCTGATCGGTATGGGTTTTTTTTCCTGGGGTTTAGAACAAAGAACACCTGTAACAACCGCTTTTGCGCGCCGTCAAATTGATGATTGTGATTATGTACTTCTGCTTTTAGGAAGCCAGTATGGTGAGCAATCTGTCTCTGGTATTAGTTACATGCACTTAGAATATATCTATGCAGTGACTAAGCAAAAGCCCATTATTGTATTTATGCATGAACAGCCAGAATTGCGTGAGGCGCATTTACGAGAGCATGAAGTGGATCTTCAACAGCGCTTTCAAAATTTCCGTCAACAGATCATTAAAGAAGTTGATCAGGTCGTATGTTTTAAAAGTGCTCGTGAATTAGAGCTTGCACTCAGGTCTCATATGCCTCAAATGCTTGAGCGTTACCCTGTTTTGGGTTGGGTAAGACCACAAAGCATTCAAGCAAAACAAGATGAGATTGATCGATTAAGAGCTCAACTGGCACAAGCAAAAATGGAACAAGCCAAATCTGAAGTCGATCCTTTTCTATCTTTGCCTAGAATAGAGTGGGATGATCAATTCAGTTTTGATTATCGTATGCATGCCTATGTTGATAGTCATTTTAAAGAAATTATTTGTATACGTTCCATGCGATGGCATGAAATTTATGCTGTTCTTGAGTCTCAATTTTCCCAAGCAACACCAGAAGATTTTTATTCTAAAGTGTTGAATCAGTATTTGACTGATACGGGGCTGGTCGATGCTCAATTACAACTTCCTAAGGCACATATGGTATCTAGAGCACAGATTAATGTACGTGCATTGCATACCATCAAGCAACAAATGCGTAATAATGAATGGATCGTTCCTGTAGGACGAGATGATCGTCAGCGGATGTTATGGAAATGCATGAATAAATAGATCAAGTTCATATGATAGTTTTTCTCTGTCATTCACATTTTAAAAAGCAATCATAAAATCACGCCGAATTTACTTAGACTCTGATAAAGTATTTCTCAATTAAACAGTGAATTGATGTGGATCAGATGTCTGAGTTAAAGCCGAAAATCACCGTAATTATCGCCAATTTGGGAACACCAGATGCCCCGACAGTGCCTGCGGTACGAACTTTTTTAAAACAGTTTTTATCTGATCAGCGTGTGATTGAGATTCCATCGTTTTTGTGGAAAATTATCTTACATTGTTTTGTTTTACCATTTCGACCAAAGCATGTTTCTGAAGCATATGCGCAGGTGTGGAATGAAGATTCACCTATGCGTGAAATTCTGTTGAAGCAAACAGATTTAATCCGTCAAAAAGTTATTCAAGATTATCCAGATTTTGATGTTCAGGTCGTTCCTGCAATGACTTATGGTCATCCTAGTATTCATGAGGTTCTAAAAAAACTCTCTCAGACACCGCAAGATCACGTCATTTTATTTCCACTTTTTCCTCAATATTCAGCGACATCTACAGCACCTTTGTATGATGCATTGGCGAAATGGGTTTTAACGCAGAGAAATTTACCTGGCTTAAGTTTAATACGCGATTATTATCAACATCCAAAATTTATTCAGGCTTTGGCAAAGAGTGTTCAGGTTTTTCAGGCTCAACACGGTAAAGCGGAAAAATTATTAATGTCTTTCCATGGGATTCCTCAGCCTTATGCAGATAAAGGTGATCCATATGCCGACCGTTGTAGAGTTACAGCGAAAAAAGTCGCAGAGGCTCTGGGATTACGTGACGATGAATGGGCTATCAGTTTCCAATCACGATTCGGTAAACAAGAGTGGGTCAAGCCATATACAGATGCGTTGCTGACTGAATGGGGACAACAAGGAGTTCAATCTGTCCATGTTCTCAGCCCTGCTTTTTCAGCAGATTGCTTAGAGACTTTAGAAGAGTTGGCTGTGGAAAATGCCGAAACCTTTAAAACGGCTGGCGGGAAAGATTATGCCTATATTCCAGCGTTAAACACTGATGCAGCACATATTGATTTGTTGGTCGATTTAGTAGAAGCTCAACTGGATGCACTCAAGATTACCCTTCAACATTCTGCATAAATTTAAAGGTTCCTATGCTTCAAGTTAAAATTATTCCTGTGACAGCATTTCAGCAAAATTGTTCATTGGTTTGGGATCAAGAGACCAAAGAAGCTGTGTTAATTGATGCAGGTGGCGAGCCTGAAAAAATTATGCAAGTTGTGCAAGAGTTAGGCTTAACAGTGAAGGAGTTATGGCTAACTCATGGTCACCTTGATCATGCTGGCGCGGTTGGAGCATTGGCGCGAGAGTGGGGTATTCCAGTAATTGGTCCTCATAAAGAAGATGCATTTTGGTTAGATATGATTCAGGAAGTTTCAGCACGATATGGTTTTCCGATTCCAGAGCCTGTTGTGGTTGATCAGTGGCTTGAAGGTGGTGAAACTTTAAAATTAGGAGAAGAGTCCTTTGAGGTTCGATTCGCTCCTGGTCATACGCCTGGTCATGTCATGTTCTATAATGCTAATTATGGCTTGTTATGGACTGGCGACGTTCTTTTCAAGGGTTCAATTGGACGAACAGATTTTCCAAAGGGAAATCATCAACAGTTGTTAGATTCGATTGAGAGAGAATGTTTTAGTTTGCCAGATGAAACACAGTTTATCTCAGGGCATGGTCCAATCAGCACTATTGGATATGAGAAAAAGTTTAACCCTTTTGTGGCAGGTAAAGCTGGTTAATTAAAAACGAAAAAAGTGATCTCGATTGATGTCATTCAATTCCAAAAATAGAAGGGCAGCAGCTAACACAAATAATGCAGAGATTAAAATCAAGACGAAATCATGTTGATAAATGCCTAGACCTGCAAAAAGGAGGCCTAGGCAAGTTAAAATTATACTGAGTATGAATGTGAATTTATAAAGTCTCATGTATTTATGAAAGTAGAATTGTTGTTTTAATGTGATTATCATCACAATATCACAACACAAACTTAAATAAAATCACATTTATTGAGTTTTCTTAAAAAAGCTAATTTTTTTTGTTTGTGTAAATATAATTGAATTATTCTTTTAATATTGAGCAATGTTGGCATTATTCATGATATTCCCCTTGATCAGCTTGAGGAGAATCCTGTGTTGGAAGGCGATATTCATCATTTGCCCAAGCTCCTAAATCGATAAGTTTGCATCGTTCAGAACAAAATGGACGAAATTCATTGCCAGTCCATTGACTAGGCTGTCCACAGCGTGGGCACGGAAATGTTTTTGGCATAAATCAATCCTAGTAAAATAAAACAGCTAAAATAGGCAAAAGCATTTAGAGTTGCTAGACTTGTCGCGTTTTCATAAGTTTGATCTGATTATGCCGATTCGTCAATTTCAAGCACAGCGTATGTATGCGCCACGCGATTTTCAACCGATTCTAGCTGAACCACTATGTGTTGAGATTGGGGCGGGTAAAGGTAAACATGCTTTATTGTTTACGCAACAAAATCCGCAAAGACAACTAATCGCGATTGAACGAACCAGAGAAAAATTTCTAGCGATGCAAAAACAGCATCAACTAGAGGGTCAAACCAATTTGCGACCTGTACATGCAGATGCAATCCCTTGGATCGTACATGCGCTATTTCCACAGCAAGTTGAAGATTTTTTTATTTTATATCCGAATCCCGAACCTCATAATCCAGCGCAACGTTGGTTGAATATGCCTTTTTTTGAATTTTTACTGTCTCGATTGCAATCGAATGGTACGATCACTTTGGCCAGCAATATTCCTGAATATATCGAAGAGGCAGAGCAACAACTGCTTAATGTTTGGAACCTTTCTTATGTTAAAGAAAGAATCCCTTCAACTTCGGCAAGAACGCATTTTGAAGTGAAGTATCTAGAACGTGGTGAGTTATGCCAGCAGTTGATTATTCAAAAACCTGAAGCGTACCAAACTCGCTTCGATCACTTTATGCCTCTGCAGGGGCAAATACCGATCTCTTCTGAAAATCAACAAACGAATGATCTATGAATTTGGAATATTCAAAGCGAATCGCAATCGTAGGCGCAGGTCCGGCAGGTTTAATGGCTGCTGAAGTTTTATCTGCTCATCCTGCATTTGAAGTTCATATTTTTGAACAAAAGCCTTCAGCTGCACGTAAATTTTTGATGGCAGGTAAAACAGGTTTAAATATTTCTCATGCCGAACCTATCGATCAATTTATTGGTCGTTATGATCATGCCGAATGGCTTGCACCTTGGGTGAGAAAGTGGGATGCGCGTTGGATTCGAAATTGGATGAAAAACCTAGGGATTGAATCCTATGTTGGAAGCTCTGGTCGTATATTTCCCAATGAAATGAAAGCAGCTCCATTACTGCGTGCTTGGTTAAAAAGTTTAGTAGATACCAAGGTCAATTTTCATTATCGGCATCAAATTACCGCGCTTAATCAAAATGAACTGACAGTTTTTGATACTCAATCCAATTCAATACGAACTGAGCAATTTGATGCGATTGTATTGGCGTGTGGCGCTGTGTCATGGGCGCAGTTGGGTAGTGATGGGGCTTGGCAGTCATGGTTGGCTAAAGAAGAGTTAAAAGCGTTTTCCCCGAGTAATGCTGGTGTAGTCAGAGCTTGGTCTTCGTATATGGAACCTATATTTGGCTCGCCACTCAAACGAGTTGAAGCTTGGGTGGATCATCAGCCCAAAGCTAAGGGGGATATCGTGATCACCCATTATGGTTTGGAGAGTGGGTTGGTCTATAAGCATGGTCGGGCACTTCGAACACAATTGCAATATCAAGATTCCATGGTTTTAAATTTAGATTTACTGCCAGAATTATCTGAGCATGAAATCATCTCTAAACTTAAGAATGCTAAGAAACAAAGCATAAATAATGTTTGGCGAAAATTGGGATTAGACACTGCAAAGTCAAATTTATTACGTGAATTGACCCCAAAGCATGATTGGGCGTTTGCAGAGAAAATGGCTCAGCATATTAAACATTTATCTATCAAACTAGACGGTTTTAGACCCATTGAAGAAGCCATTAGCTGCGCAGGTGGTGTACGGGAAATTGCCTTGACTAAACAGTTACAGTTGAAAAGTAATCCAATTGTTTTCTGCTGTGGAGAGATGTTGGATTGGGATGCCCCGACAGGTGGTTATTTACTTACAGCGTGTTTTGCAACAGGTCGAGCAGCAGGATTAGGTGTAATTGAATACCTAAATAAAACTGTTGAAAAAGACTAGCCAAGCGCTAGTCTTTATTTATGATTATTTCGCAGTGAGTGCATTTCCTTCAAATTTAATGCCATCCCATCCATGAATCATGAATTGACGGATATTTTGATGATCTGATGCTTCAGGTGTCGCCAGAACAGAAGCGTAGTGTTCTGCAAAAAGCTGTAATGTTTGTTCTTGAGAAAGACCATTTAATTTGGCAAAGGAAAAAACTTTAGCACTCCCTTGATTTTCATTACTGGCATTATATTGTTGACCATTACTAAATGCGGTTGGCGTATGTGTATAACCTGCTTCAATAAATGAAATTACGTCGGCAAATTTTGCTTCGCCATTTTTTAATTGTTCTAATAATGCTTGAGCCATAGTTGAGTCCTTACACGTTTAAATTTGCTACATCTTAACGAAAAAATGAGTGAATCAAAGACAATAATTCGTTACTTTTTAAGGGGGAAATATGATCAATACACGAGAACGGACATAATATGAGTTGGTTATGGGTAGCCTGTGGTGGAGCGATTGGTGCAACACTTCGATATGTGACCAGTATGTGGTTCATGCAAAATGCATATCAATTTCCATGGGCAACTTGGATTGTGAATATTTTGGGCTGTGTTCTAGCAGGGGGATTTTTTGCATTCAGTTTACAATATCCTGTATTACAACAAGAAGCTCGCCTATTTTTTATGGTTGGGATATTAGGTGGTTTTACAACATTCTCAAGTTTTGGCTTGGAAACTTTTCAATTGATAAAATCTGGACAATACAATCTGGCGCTGATTTATGTTTTGAGTAGTATCTTGATTGGACTCTTGGGATTGATCTTGAGTTTTACCTTTACTCAATTTTATTTAACCAATAAATAACGATAAGAATAAAAAAAAGCCTAAATTGGAGGAGTAAATTTAGGCTTAAAAATTGTGAGAGTCGAAAATTTTATTATTTACGTTTAAAGCGACCGAAACGCTTATTGAAACTTGCCACACGTCCTTCATTATTGGCCTGACGGACCTCACCAGTATAGAAAGGGTGCGAAGCACTTGAAATATCTAGCGTGACATAGGGATAAGTTTTCCCTTGATATTCTTTGGTTTGCTTTGATTGAATCGTACTACCGATGATGAAATACTGATCTGCATTGGTATCATGAAATAGTACTTCATGGTATTCAGGATGAATATTGGGACGCATGGAAACACTCCGAATTATTTATATAATGTTATAATATAACATAATAATAAGGATTGTAAGGTCTTGTTAGTTTTTTCAAATCGGAACGAGCGTTTCAAACAAATCATTGAGATTGTCATCGACCTTTAAGTTAATCAGATTCCAATAGTGTCCAGAAATCGTACGATTGACCATTAATGTGTCTGGAGAGGGCTTAAATGTATCCCAATACTTAAGTGATTTTTTCACTAAAATGACGCCATCATGATGAGATGAGTTTTCAGCAAAATTGTATTGAGTGGTAAGGGGTCTGAGCAACACTTCTAACCATTGTTTATAAAGTTCCTCAGGGAATTTTCCTGTTTCAGCAAGAGCATCCAACGCGAATAGATGTTGTTCAATCTCTTGGATATTTTCAGCACGACCAGCGCGAACTAATTTTTTAAATCGATCCACCAGTTCAGCAGATAAGGTTTTAACACCACCAAAATCATAGATGATGACACTACCATCTGAGCGGAAAGCAAAATTGCCAGGATGCGGATCACAATGAAAACGTTTTAGATAGAAAATCTGATGACCAAGAGCTTGAATTAGTCGACGACCAATTTCGTTGCGTGTATCAAGCGGCCAAGTGCTTGCGGTTTCAATATTGTCACCTGCTTCTAAGCTCAATGTTAGAACTCGTCTGCTGGAATAATCTTTGAACACTTGTGGGATAATAATTTTAGAATCCAATGCTTGATGGAAGGTTCTAAATACCTCTAAATTCTGCGCTTCAATTTCATAGTTGAGCTCTTCGTGTAAGCTGTCTTGAATTTCTGCAAATAATCGATCTTGTAATTTTTTATCGACTTTTAGTACACCCATCAAACGTAAGGCCAAGCGAACTTGTTTTAGATCGCTTTCGCATGCTTCATCTACGCCTGGGTACTGTACTTTTACAACGACTTCTTGGCCATTTTTTAAGGTGGCTTTATGAACTTGCCCAATCGAAGCTGCTGCAAAAGGTTGTTCATCAAATGTTTTAAAAACATCTAACAGTGGCTGACCAAGTTCTTTTTCTACTTGTTGCTTGATTTGTTGGAAGGGCATCGCAGGGGCTTGACGTTGTAATTTAGCAATAGCCTTCGCGACTTCAGGCGGGAAAATATCTTTGTATTGTGATGCAATTTGACCAACTTTCATTACAGCACCTTTCATTTCCCCAAGGGTATCTGCAATTTGAACACCAATGTCTTGAAATAGCTTACTGCGTGCTTCGTTTTTTTTATCATCATCTGCATTAAAGGTGCGAATAGAGTTGGACACGGTTTTAGTAGCAATACTTGCAGTCATACCTGCGAGTTTCATGAAACGACGGCCGGGAGAGCTCGCTTTGTTTGCCATGAGTTAAGAACCTCGATTCATTATTTTCATCTTCTGATTTGATCATAGGCGACAAATTAAAAGATGCATATTTGAAATTGTTAATGAGTTGTAAGTAAATGATTGGCTAAAAAAATAAATCCCGAGCATCCGGGATTTATTGTTCATGATGATTGACTACGCTCAAGTCGCTGATTATTCATATATAAACGTCCGAGTAAGAGTACACAGGCAATACTTAACCCCACGATCAATCCAATCCATACACCCGCGGGACCAATATTGGTAAATCTAGAGAGATATACGCCTACAGGAAACGCAATCACCCAATAGGCAAGCATAGTAATCCACATAGGACCCTTCGTATCTTGCATGCCTCTTAGACATCCTGCAGCACTGATTTGCCAAGCGTCCATCAGTTGGTAAGCAACAGCGAATAGCACCAAGTAAACCGCAATTTGAGTCACCAATACATCAGAGGTGTACAACGCGACAATTTGATGGCGGAAGACCCACAATAAAACCATGGTCATTACTGCAAGTACAGTACCTGTTGCTAAACCCAACCATTGGACTTTACGCATAGATTGGTAATCCTTTTCGCCATAATACGTTCCCACTCGGATGGTAAGTGCGATCGCCAGAGACATCGGGATCATAAATAATTGTGACGTAATGGAGATGGCAATTTGATGCGCTGCAACCGTAATTTCACCCAATGGACTCAATACAATTGCAGCGGTACTGAAAATACTGACCTCAAAGAAGATAGCCAAGCCAATTGGGAAACCTAAAGCAAGGATGCGTTTTAACCAGTAGCGATCAATTTTTTCAAAATGACTAAAGGGTTGGGTTTTTTGATATGCCTGATTATTCAAGATATACAATGCCAACGTGATCAGCATCAGCCACTGTAGAATTGCCGTTGCAAATCCACATCCAGCACTTCCTAATGCAGGAATTGGACCTAAACCATACATAAACACAAAATTAAGCGGAATAAGTACGACTAAGGCCATTAAACTGATCACAGTCACTGGGCGTGGATTACCAATCGCCTCAGAGTATCCTCGTAGTGCAGCAAACATGGTGACTGCTGGCATACCGAATCCAATCGCATGTAAGAATAGGCCAGCTTTAGGGTGAAGTGACTCTGGAACGCCAAGAAGAGGAAGCGTATAGGGGAGAATCTGTAAGACTAGACCAGCAATAATCCCGAGAACTAAAGCAACCCATAATGCTTGTCGTGTAATAGTGGCAATTTTCTCTGGAGTCCTCGCACCGTTTGCTTCAGCAACCAACGGCGTTGTTGCAATCATAATACCGCTAAATAGCAACATGACAGGAATCCAAAGACCTACCCCGACAGCAATTGCCGCTAAGTCTAATGCAGATAAATGTCCTGCCATAATGGTATCAATCAGTCCTAATCCTGCTTGCGAAAATTGCGTAATCAAGATTGGGATCATGAGATGAAATAGTTTTTTTAATTCATAACTGATGTTGGAAGTTGCAGTCACATTAGACACAAAAATTACTCATCGTTTTTATGTGCTTAGAATGAAGGTTTAGCGTTGTAAAGTGAGAAGCACACCTATAAAAATCACCACGCCACCCAAAATGCGCTGCCAATTAATGGCAATTTTTTCTGTACCTAAAATTCCAAAATGGTCGACTATCATGGACATAACAATCTGTCCAAAAATAATTAATGCCGATAAGGTTAAGAAACCTAATTTAGGTGCGGAATAAATACTAATACTGATGGCATAAACACCTAAAAAACCGCCAAGCCAAAGATGCCAAGGAATTTGTACAATTTCGCTCAGTTGTGGTTTTTCAGTCTGTTGAAAAAAAACCAGTATTGCGAGAACTATTGTACCAATCAAAAATGATAAAAGTGCAGCCTGTAATGGAGAATATAAATATTCACGTAATTGTGTGTTAATCGCAGTTTGAAAGGTCATTGCGATTCCGATCCCTAGTGCTAAAGGGATAAAGAATAAAAATTGGCTCGCGACTTTAAACATAAATGCACCCACGTCCTTGTTTTATATTGAGTGTAAAGTAAAAACTGAATCAGTTCTGAGCGTTATGGTGTAGTCATGTTAAAATAAGTTTTTTAAGTTTTTGAGCTGTACGTTTGGCTACTTTGAATCCACAAGATATTCCATTGTCACTTTATATTCATATGCCGTGGTGTGTGCGTAAATGTCCATATTGCGACTTTAATTCGCATGCTGTACCCAATGGGGCATTGTCCATGGCGTTGGAGAAAGAATATTTACAAGCATTGGTTGAGGATTTCAAAACACAGATAAATTTTGCTCAGGGTCGTCAAATCCATAGCGTATTCATTGGTGGTGGTACACCTTCACTCATTTCTGCTCAAGGGTATCAGTGGCTTTTTGCTCAGCTAAGCGCTTTGATTCCGTTTGAGGATGATTGCGAAATTACCTTAGAAGCCAACCCGGGAACGGTAGAACATGATCCATTCGCAGATTATTTAAAGGCGGGGATCAATCGCTTGTCTTTAGGTGTCCAAAGCTTTAACTCTAATCATCTTCAAAAACTGGGGCGTATTCATTCCAACCAAGATGCAATTTCAGCAATTGGTTTGGCGAAAGATGCAGGCTTTAAGCGAATTAATGTCGATTTAATGCACGGCTTACCTGAACAAACGCTTGAACAAGCATTACTTGACTTAAAACTTGCCGTGGAGCACGGTGCTACACATATCTCGTGGTATCAGTTAACCATTGAGCCCAATACCGTATTTTTTCGAACTCAACCTATATTGCCTGTCGATGATGTATTAGAAGAAATTCAGGTACAGGGTGAGGCCTATTTAATCGAAAATGGTTTTACCAACTATGAAGTATCGGCTTGGCGTAAAGAAAAACCCTCAGCACATAATTTAAATTATTGGCAATTTGGCGATTACTTAGCGATTGGTGCTGGTGCGCATGCTAAAGTGACGCTAAGTGATGGTGTATATCGTTACCAAAAAACACGATTACCGAAAGATTATCTAGCGAAAGTCCCTGCAGAGCATTTGCAGTTTAAGAAAATTGAAGCTGATGAAATGCCATTCGAATTTATGATGAATGCACTTCGACTTAATCAAGGTGTACCAACCTCATATTATGAAGCTCGTACAGGTTTATCTTTGCAATCAATCCAAGATCAAGTTCAATCCTTGATTGACAGAAAATTAATGGTAGATGATCCAAACCGTTTGTCATGCACTGCTCAAGGACATTTATATTTGAACTCATTGCTTGAGGAGTTTCTGTAAGTTCTATAGTTAAACTCCAATGTAATTTTTAACAGCGAAACTGTTAAATCCACACTTATTTCGCTCCTTTACTGTGAAAATAATGATGAGTTTTTTAATGGTTCTCATCAAGATAGGTAATAAAAATGAAATTAGTTCTAGTGGCTTCAATCTTGGGATTGGCATTCGTTGGTTGTGCTGATAAAAACAAAAATAGTGAGCAAATGTCAGAACAAGAGAGACCAGCGTATTTAAATGCTGAAGCTTCTGCGCCTGTTGATCAAGTTGTTCGTGCTGAAGGTGAACAGGTGATCCATTTTAGTGGACCAATGGATTTAACATTAGAGCTAAAAACAAACGACAATTTTCAAACGGCAGAACTCAGGGATAACTCGGATGCGGTTTATCACTTGAAGAGCACGGTTGCTGCAAGTGGTGTGAAACTTGCAAATGAAGATGGAGTTTCAATTCATTTTAAAAATTTCAATGGTTTGAATGAGGGAACAGTTGAACTCGTGAAAGATAAGCCAATAGAGATTAAAGAGTACCGTGAGCATTAAAATATATGCATTAATTTACAACACCTGATTGGATATTCAATCAGGTGCTTTTTTATTCCTTAATTTGAGCTTTGATCTTCAACATACTTTTTTAAATGATTGGCCATTTCCCACTGAGAACCAATAAAACGATATAGGGCTTCAACTTCTTGTTTTGTCGCGCCTTGAATAAATTTATCGTCTAAAGTTACTTCAATAGTTCGTTCAAATTCTGTGTTATTAGCGTTGATACGATCAAATTCATAGGTAATTTTTGAATGGATTGGGACTTGAGCAAATTGCTCTATGGTTGCGATAACAAACTTCTTATCTTTCTCAAACTCAATCACATGCCATTCATTACTCCAATCTTTTATGCCTGGAATCGGGCTGCTAATAAACTCTTTAAAAGTCGTACCTTTTTGAACGCGAATATTCTTAGGCTCGATGGCTTGAGTTGCACCCAAATTAATTTTTGGCCAGAGATTTAAATTGGTTAAAATATTGAAGACTTCACTCACAGGGCGATGAATAATGACCTCAGCAGATCCACTCGTCGAGTAATTCAAATTCTTTGTTGAATACGTCGTGGTTTTTTGGTGATGTTTAATATCTGATTCAGCGAAGCTATTTGTAGCGAAAAAGACTGCAATGAGTAAAGAGAGGGAGATCAAGGTCTTATGCATATTATTTTCCTTTTTGTATTTTGATAAAAGCTCGTTTGGAATATTTATATCGCTTGATCAAGATACCACTGTTGTATTCTTGCTCTAAATGTAATTTCGTATTCTTAAAGTAAGATAGTTTATTCGATCAATAAAAAAAGACCGCCTTGGCGGTCTTTTTTCTATGAAAGCTTAGTAATCAAAACTGAAGTGTTCAGCTTCTAAAGACATTAAAGTTTTCGAAGGGTTAACCATAGATTCAGCATGACCTTGAGCACGAGGAAGTAAACGCTCAAAGTAGAAATCTGCAACTTTGATTTTCGCTTTGTAGAATTCTGGAGTTTCTTGACCATCACCTGATGCCAACTTCGCTGATGCCACTGCCGCTTGTTGAGCCCAGTAATATGCCATCATTGCATAACCAGAGAACATTAAGTAATCCACAGAAGCACTTGAAACGATGTCGCGATCTTTGCGTGCAGCAAGCATAATACGTACAGTTAATGCGTTCCATTGTGCACAAATCTTAGTTAAGTCCCAAGCAAAACGGCGCATGTATTTATTGCGTGCGTGCTGGCCACAGAATTTTAAGATTTCAGCTGTATAGTCACGAACGACTTTACCTTTAGAAGATAACAGTACTTTACGACCGATTAAGTCTAGTGCTTGAACACCAGTTGTACCTTCGTAAAGCGTTGAAATACGCGCATCACGAACGATCTGCTCCATACCATGTTCTTTGATATAACCATGGCCACCAAAGACTTGCATACCGTGGTTTGCTGCTTCTAAACCTAACTCTGTTAAGAAGCCTTTCAAAATTGGAGTATAGAAACCTAATTTATCATCGTAATCATCAAACTTCGCTTGATCACCTTGAGCTAAAGCATCAGTCATTTTGTCAGCTAGCTGTGCAGCATGATAGATCATTGCACGGCCACCTTCTGCAATGGCTTTTTGATTCAAAAGCATACGGCGAACATCAGCATGATGGATAATTGAGTCAGCTACTTTTTCAGGCTCTTTTTTACCTGAGAGTGCGCGCATTGACATACGTTCTTTTGCATAAGGTAATGCACCTTGGAATGCAAGTTCTGCATGTGCTAAACCTTGAACAGCAGTTCCGATACGCGCCGTATTCATGAAGGTAAACATTGCGTGTAAGCCTTTGTTGACTTCACCAATCAGATAACCCGTTGCAGCATCAAAGTTCAGTACGGCAGTAGCAGATGCTCTGATCCCCATTTTGTGTTCAATAGAACCGCAAGTCACAGGATTGCGTTCGCCTACACCACCATCAGCAGTTGGGATAAATTTTGGAACGATGAATAATGAAATACCACGCGTACCAGCTGGAGAGTCTGGAAGACGTGCCAACACAATATGAATGATATTTTCAGTTAAATCGTGTTCACCCGCAGAAATAAAGATTTTAGTACCTGTGATAGCATAAGTACCGTCACCTTTAGGCTCAGCTTTAGTTTTAACTTGCCCCAAGTCTGTACCACATTGTGGTTCAGTTAAACACATTGTGCCTGACCACGTACCCGCAGTGAGGTGAGGCATGTAGGTGTTTTTCTGTTCTTCAGTACCAAATTGCATGATGGTATTCATACAACCCATACTTAAGCCCGGATACATCGTGAAAGACCAGTTTGCTGTACCCATCATTTCTGATTTGATCAGGTTCAGCGACATAGGCAGTGCTTGACCACCAAACTCTTCAGGATAAGAAAGACCTTGCCAGCCACCTTGTACAAACTGCTCGTAAGCTTCTTTGAAACCTTTAGGCGTTTTGACTTCTCCATCTTTAAAATGACAGCCTTCTTCATCTCCAGACTGATTAAGTGGAGATAATACATTTTCACAGAAATCTGCAGCACCTTCGATAATCATATCGACAGTATCAGAGTCAGCAGCTTCGCCGTTGCTTAGAGTTTTATAGTGCGCAGGATAATCAAAAACTTCGTTCATTAAGAAACGAATATCACGTACGGGCGCTTTATATGCAGGCATTAAACTTTTCCTAATTTGAATAGAGAAAATACTTGTTAGATGATCCGATTATTGACCTACAACACTAAAAAAACATTGATGTAAGTCACGGAAATAAATGTCAGAATTGCGAATTAGTGTTTAGGCTCTTGAATGAATATAAACTGAATTCATTTGTTGTAGTAGGAGTTTATTAGAAAAAATAATATTATTAATACATAAGCTTAGGTTGATTTTTTTGTGTGGATGACCATATGTTTAATTTGAATTTATTCAATTTGAATATGCACTAAAAATATGTCACTAAAATCAATTCGAAGATATTTAATCGATATTCTAGAGAGAAAAAAGTGCAATTTAAAAAATTGCACTTTTCACAAGGCACTAAACGTGTGCAAAAACTAAATAAAATCTTTTAATTCTGGACGCACACCATTCCAAATCGCGAAAGATTCAATCGCTTGTCCAACGAGCATTCCAAATCCTTCTGCAGTCGGAATTCCACGCTGTTTCGCTTGATCAAGGAAAGTGGAAGGTTTGCCATAGGCCATTTCATAGGCATATTTGAATTTTAACTGTTGAGGTAGATTGAGTGCATCACCAGACAAGCTCGCAGAGGTGGCATTGATAACAATATCAAATTCACCTGCTAAGTGATCAAGACCACAAGCGTTTAGCTCTAGATCTGGGACAGCAGGTTGTAAGTCCTGAATCAATTGCTCTGCGCGTGCAACCGTTCGATTAGCAATCATGATTTTATTTACACCAGCTTGATGCAGTGGATAAATCACGCCACGTGTTGCACCGCCTGCGCCTAAAATAAGTACACTTGCTTGTTCAAGAGGCCAATTTAGATGTTGAATGGCTGCAACAAGTCCTTGGCCATCGGTATTGTCGCCATGCAATACACCATCTTTCATCCATAGTGTATTCACTGCTTTTGCAATTTTGGCACGTTCAGTGAGTACATCACATTGTGCAAAAGCTTGTTCTTTAAACGGCACCGTGACATTTAGACCAATACCACCAGCCTTAAAAAACTCATTGATACTCTGTGTAAAACCATCGAGAGGAGCAAGGCGTTTGCTATATTCAAGGATCACCCCAGTCTTTTGTGCGAACGCATGATGAAGCTCTGGAGATCGAGATTGTTCAATGGGATTTCCAATTACGGCAAATTGTTTGCGCATTGCTCTAATTCCTGATGAAGAAGTGGCAAACAATATACGTCAAATGCAGAAAGTTCCCAATATGAACATATTCAATGAAGTGTATTAATGACTTGGGTTACAAATTTCAAATAGGGTATGAAGTAAAATATGCGCAATGTTGAGCAGTAGACCAACAGCTGCAAACACCATCAAGCTAAAACCAAAGCTATCATTGAGTAGTGTTTCTGAAAATATAGTGGTACTGATTGCACTCAAAAGAGCAATAACCAGTGTCCAAAATACGACAACACGTGCGCGAATAGAGTTGTGTTGCATATCGATTCCTTATGCAGAAGTAAAAACTTCCATGGGTAATACAAGTAAATAATGATTGTACAGTACTTTGCTTAAATTAAACTTAAGAGCTGTGTCAGAAGTGTGACAAAATTTAATCAATTTTATCTATTGTGCCTTTTTTTCTAAGAGAATGTAATGGAATTATTCAATTTCGTTAGACAATGGAGTGAATATATTGCTCAACAAAAAAAGCCCTGTTTTAACAGGGCGAGTGATTTACATTTAATGCAGTTCAGCGAGCCAATCTCTCGGTTTTAAATAGTAGTCGGTTAATTTCTTTTCAGCAGAGCCTTCATCCCATTCAGGTCTGTATTTCCAACCCGTTAATGGCGGAAGACTTACTAAAATAGACTCAATTCGACCGCCAGTTTGTAATCCAAATAAAGTCCCTCGATCGTAAACTAAGTTATATTCCACATAGCGTCCACGACGATACAATTGGAAATCGCGTTGAGCTTCACTATAGGGTTTGTCTTGATTACGTTGGAAGATTGGTAGAATCGCCTCGAGATATCCATTGCCTACAGCTTGCATGTATTTAAAACAAGTTTCGAAATTCCACTGATTTAAGTCATCAAAAAATAACCCACCGACACCACGTTGTTCATCACGATGCTTCAAATAAAAATAATCATCACACCATTTTTTATGATCTTGGTAGACATGATCGCCAAAAGGTGCACAAAGATCGTGCGCAGTTTGATGCCATGATTTAACATCTTCATCATTCGGATAAAATGGCGTTAAGTCAAAACCGCCGCCAAACCACCAAATAGGATCTTGTCCTTCTTTTTCTGCGACAAATAGTCTTACGTTGGCATGTGAGGTCGGTACATTTGGATTTCTAGGATGGATCACCAAAGAAACCCCCATGGCTTGTGCTCGTGCACCAGCTATATGTGGGTGCCGTTCAGTAGCAGATGCTGGTAACTTTGAAATATTGATGTGCGAGAACATCACACCACCTTTTTCGATCACTGTACCATCTTGCAATACGCGTGATCTGCCACCACCACCTTCGGGACGTTCCCAATCATCAATCTCAAATTGGGCATTACCGCCACCTTGTTGTTCTTGTTGTTCAAGCGCAGCACAAATTCGAGTTTGTAAGTCGAGTAAAAATTCACGGACACGTTGAATATCTGCAGAAGTCGGGTGTGACATACCAAGCCTCTTGGGCAATGAAAAACTAGCTACATCAAAACATAAATTGTATGAAAGATTAAGGTGATTTTATCGATATAGCGGATCGAGATTTAAGTTTAGTCAGGGTAAACGTACTTTGTGATTTGAATTTGCTTATGAATCCTGACCAAGATACTAGGTTGAATTAAAACAATAAGCTCCTCAAAATAGAACGACTGAAAGCAGTTAAGCTTTTAATATGTGGTGATTTTAAAGGTGGGGATATGTTCGAAAACGTTATTTCACTGGTGCAAAAATATAATGTTCCAGGTCCTCGATATACGAGCTATCCCACAGTTCCGTATTGGGAGCAGTCGACTTTTGATCAAGTACTATGGCAGCAAAAACTAAAAATACGTTTTGATAAATCGAATAGCCAACATGGTATTAGCCTTTACGTTCACTTACCTTTTTGCGAGTCCTTATGTACTTTTTGTGGATGTCATAAAAAAATCACTAAAAAACATGAAATGGAACAGCCTTATATTTTGGCTTTGTTAAAAGAATGGAAATTGTATTGTGAGTTATTTGTAGAGCGTCCTTGGATTAAAGAGATACATCTAGGGGGACGGACACCTACATTTTTTTCTCCTCAGCATCTTAAACAGTTGATTGATGGGCTTTTAGCACTATCAGAAGTAGCTGAAGATCATCAATTTAGTTTTGAAGGACATCCTAATAATACTTCTTACGATCATTTAAAGACGCTGTTTGAATTGGGTTTTAGACGCGTTAGCTTTGGCGTGCAGGATTATAATGAAACCGTGCAGAAAGCGATCCACCGAATTCAACCTTTTGAACACGTAAAGCAGGTTACAGAATGGGCGCGTGAAATTGGTTATACGTCTATTTCGCATGATTTGGTCTACGGGCTGCCCTTTCAATATTTAGATGATGTTTTAAACACAATTGATCAAACCATTCAAATTAAGCCAGATCGTTTAGCCTTTTACAGTTATGCGCATGTACCATGGATCAAAGGCAATGGGCAACGTGGTTTTAAAGACCATGATGTTCCGCGCGATGAAGAGAAAAGACAGTGTTATGAGCAAGGAAAACAAAAATTATTGTCTGCTGGATATCATGAAATAGGGATGGATCATTTTGCGCTTGAGCATGATGATATGTATCAGGTATTTCAAGCCCAACAGTTACATCGTAATTTTATGGGATATACCGTTTCAAAAACAGAAGTGATGATTGGCTTAGGGATGTCGGCTATTGGCGATTGTTGGCAAGGTTTTGCTCAAAATGAAAAGACGCTTGAAGATTACTATGCTCGATTAGAACAAAACGAAATTCCAGTTTTTAAAGGTCATCTTTTAACAGAAGAAGATTTGAAAATCAGAAAACACATTTTAAATCTCATGTGCCACTTTGAGACGAATTGGCAAGGTGACATGGATTTTGCACAGCGACCACAAGTTTTAGAAGATTTAGCTGAAATGCAAAATGACCAACTTGTGAAGATGAGTGAATATGGATTGAAGGTAACGGAAGCTGGAAAACCATTTGTACGAAATATCTGTATGGCGTTCGATTTAAGGTTAAAAAGAAACAAACCTGAAAATCGGATATTTTCTATGACGATATAGTCATCTTCACAAATTGGGCTGAGTCTAAGTGAAAAAATACCCCTAAGCATCGGGGTATTTTTTTACAGCGATTAAATTATGCTGTAGTTAAAAATCATCCTTTTGATACATATGTGACATGCGCTCATGTTTGGTTTTTAAGTATTCTTCATTGAATTTATTCAAACCGACCGTTAACGGGACACGATCAACTACATCAATTCCTAAATCAGTTAAAGCTTTAATTTTGAGAGGATTGTTTGTGACAAGTTTGACTTGTTTCACTTGTAAGTGATCCAGCATGATGCTGCACATATCGTATTTACGCGCATCAGCGGGTAAGTTGAGCATCAGGTTAGCATCTACTGTGTCATGTCCTTGATCTTGCAAGGCATAAGCACGAATTTTATTGGTTAAACCAATACCACGACCTTCTTGACGTAAATATAAAATTACGCCTTGTCCAGCTTCGTTAATCAATTTTTGAGTTGCTTGAAGTTGTGGGCCACAATCACATTTTAATGAAGCAAAAGCATCACCTGTTAAACATTCGGAATGGATTCGTACCAAGACAGGAGAGGTGGGTGCTTTATCTAATCCTTTTGACAATGCTACGTGTTCTTCACCTGTTTTAGGATCTTGAAAAACAGTGATTTTAAAATCACCAAAGGCAGTGGGTAATTTAGATGTGGCAACAAACTCTATAGGCACAGCGACTTCCATTACATGTTCATAATTTGGCTAAAGTATAGCTGAATGATCAGACCATAGTTGAGTATCATTGTGCAAATTTACACAGAAGATTTCCTTTTTTTTGCAAAGCACAAGATAATAGTTGATAAGTAGCATCGATATTCAGGATAATCTAGCTACCTAACAACGCCCGTTTAGCGAAAGCTCAACACTGGACCAATATAAATGTGGTTGATTTAAGGTGTTTTTTTTCGATTTCTCGATCAATAAGAAGAATCGAGCTAACCCATTTACCTAGCTTAGGATTTGCCAGGCTTTAGAAGGCATTGCCACATATGTTGTATACCGAAATACCTAGTCAACGTCCTGTTACGCCTTTGTTGGATGCGATTAATCATCCAATGCAATTGCGTCAACTAGCCAAAGAACAATTGAGTCAAGTGTCGGACGAGCTACGTCAATTTATTTTGTATGCTGCTGGACAAAGTGGTGGGCATTTCGGTGCCAATCTAGGTGTAATCGAATTAACTGTTGCCTTGCATTATTGTTTCAATACACCGCATGATCGTCTTATCTGGGATGTGGGACATCAAGCATATCCACATAAAGCTTTGACTGGACGTCGTGAGCAACTAACAACAATTCGTGCAAAAAATGGCTTAGCGGCGTTCCCCGCTCGTGAAGAGTCTGAGTTTGATACTTTTGGTGTGGGCCACTCATCAACTGCTATTTCAGCGGGTTTGGGAATGGCTTTAGCTCGTCGTTATCAAAAAGATCCTTGTGAAGTGGTTGCAATTATCGGTGATGGTGCAATGACAGCAGGGATGGCATTCGAAGCCATGAATGATGCTGTTGCACATAATGCTGATCTCATGGTGGTACTGAACGATAATGATATGTCGATTTCATGTAGCACGGGTGGTTTTGCAAAACATTTGGCTGCGATTTGGGAAAAAGGGCAATCTGTACACATTGATGAGCAGGGTAATCCATTTATTCGGGATTATCCTGAGTGGGACTACACTTCACGCTTACATTGTGCTGCTACAGAGGCTGCAGATAACTTATTTAAAGCGATTGGATTTGACTATTTTGGTCCATTCGATGGTCATAATGTCGATGAACTTGTTAATGTATTTAGTGCCTTAAAAAAACGTAAGGGGCCGCGCTTAATTCATATCTATACCAAGAAAGGTAAGGGCTTCGCACCTGCTGAAGCAGATCAAATAAAATATCACGCAATTGCTAAATTAAATGCTGCATCAGCTTCAACAAAAGCACCCAAATATTCTGATGTTTTTGGGCAATGGTTGTGTGATGAAGCCCAGTTGGATGATAAGTTGTTAGCCATTACACCTGCCATGTGTGAAGGTTCAGGTATGGTGCAATTCGCCAAACAATATCCTGATCGTTACTTTGATGTGGCAATTGCAGAACAACATGCAGTGACCTTAGCTGCTGGTATGGCATGTGAAGGTTTAAAACCAGTAGTGGCAATTTATTCAACCTTCTTACAGCGTGGTTATGATCAGCTCATTCATGATGTGGCATTACAAAACCTTGATGTCACATTTGGTATCGATCGTGCAGGTTTAGTAGGTGAGGATGGACCAACTCATGCTGGTGCATATGATTACGCATTTATGCGTACAGTTCCGAATATCGTGATTATGGCACCAAAAGATGAAAATGAATGCCGTCAAATGCTACATACCGCTTATTTGCACCCGGGTCCTGCTGCAGTACGTTATCCACGCGGAAATGGTTTAGGTGTTGAAATTCAAAAAGAACTGACAGCGCTTGAAATTGGTAAAGCTGAGTTAACTTTGGAGCTGAATGTAAAAGCCGAAGAAGTGATTACTATTTTAGCTTTCGGTAGCCGCGTGATTGTTGCAGAACATGCTGCTCAGCTTTTAGT
The DNA here is from genome assembly GCF_056779765.1 of Acinetobacter sp. 24-47-62. Taxonomy (NCBI): domain Bacteria; kingdom Pseudomonadati; phylum Pseudomonadota; class Gammaproteobacteria; order Moraxellales; family Moraxellaceae; genus Acinetobacter; species Acinetobacter sp. 24-47-62. Next base: position 80,204 of record NZ_JBWYIN010000014.1, on the reverse strand, counting down.
TGATCAATTGGATGTTGCGGTACGCGTTGTGAATATGCGGTTTGTTAAACCCCTAGATGGTCAAATCATTCGACAATATGCAGATCAAACCCAACTTTTTGTAACGGTTGAAGAGCATGCAGTCATGGGTGGTGCTGGAAGTGCTGTGAATGAATTTATAATGGCCGAACACATTCTTAAGCCAGTTTTGAACATAGGCTTACCTGATCAATTCTTAGCGCAAGCCAGTCATGCTGAGATGCTTAAAGATTGTGGATTGGATGCAGAAGGTATCCAAGCTTCAATTCAACAAGCTTGGTTAAAGCTTGTACAGGTGGTTTAAATACAAGTCATAAAATTTTAGAAACATTTTTTACCTAAAAGCGCCGATATTTGATAAAATGTCGGCGCTTTTATGCATTATTCTTTATCAGTATCTTCAAATTTGTAGTGGGTGTTCAATGGAACCTATGGTGGTGATGGCTGCGCGTGCGGCTCAAACAGTTGGTCAAGAGCTTTTAAAAGCGCATCAGAATCGTCATAAACTTGATCTGCAAGTTGAAGAAAAGGGTATCGAAGGTCCTGTAACTCGCGTTGATCGCTATGTTGAAGAGTTGACGATCGATATCTTGCGCAAAAGCTATAAAAATCACAGCTTCCTTGGTGAAGAGTTTGGTATGCAAGAAGGTAAAGGTCACGATGCTGATTGGTGTTGGGTGATCGATCCTTTAGATGGTACTTTAAACTTCATTAATGGTGTCCCACACTTCTGTATTTCTATTGCAGTTCAACACAAAGGCGTGACTCAACACGGTGTTGTGTATGACCCAATCAAAGATGAATTGTTCTCTGCGAGTCGCGGTCGCGGTGCAATGATGAACCAACGTCGTATTCGTGTGAATGTAAAAGATAGTTTAGATCGTACATTCTTGGCTGTTGGTCATGCATATCGTGCTAAACGCGATGGCGAAGTAGTTTCTTATGCAAAAAATCACTTCGATTCTTTGTTGGCAGTATCTGAGCAAGGTGCTCAATTCCGCCGTTTAGGTTCAGCAGCACTCGACTTAGCTTATGTTGCTGCTGGTCGTTACGATGGTTATTTCGAACTTGGTTTGAAACCATGGGATATCGCAGCGGGTGAGCTAATTGTTAAAGAAGCTGGTGGTACAGTAGTTGATGCGCGCGGTGGTTCAAATTCAATGGAAAATGGTCAAGTCTTGGCTTGTTCTATGAAATTATTGAAACCATTGATGCAAGCAGTTGTCCCAGCCTGGGGTGCTGCTGCTAAATAAGCAGATCAAATTTATGAAAGCTCCCTAACTGGGAGCTTTTTTATGTCCAAAACATGATAAATTTGAATATTTGTACTTGAATGCACCAAAAAAGCAATTAAACTTAATGACATTATAAAAAAATCTGTTATACTCCGCGCACGCACTAAATTTCGTTCATTACCTGAACATTTCTCTTCTATATTGTGTATGCGCGTCCGGTCCAAAGAGAGGACATTATTTCGCGCCCCACCCAATCGCTAAAAGCGATTCCTTCAGGTTCAGGCTGTAATCATGTGTGCGTTATACGCATCGTCGTTCTCGGATCGCCGCTGATTCTATATTTTCAGCGATTATTGCTGTACCGCTTTTTGCCGATGTCCATCAGACTTTATTTAATGGAGCACCCAATTTTCGGGTGAAAAACTCTATGAGCAAAACTTTTGCTGATTTTCCACTACACGAATCACTTCAACAAGCATTACAAGCATTAGGTTTTACATCGCCTACTCCTGTTCAGGAACAATCAATTCCTGCTGCTTTAGATGGTAAAGATCTTTTAGTATCAAGCCAAACAGGTTCTGGTAAAACTGCTGCATTCTTATTACCTACACTTCACGCTTTAGCGGGTAGTGAAGATACGTTGCTTTCTTTCAAAGAGCGTATGCGTGCTGTAACTGCACCTACAATTTTAGTACTTTGCCCAACACGTGAATTGGCTCAACAGGTCAGCCAAGATGCGATTGCATTTGTACGTCACATGAAAGGTGTTCGTATTGCTGCGATTATGGGTGGTATGCCTTTTGGTAAACAAATCCAACAATTAAAAGGTGCACAAGTTGTTGTAGCGACTCCAGGTCGTTTACTTGATCTTGTAAACCGTCGTCAAATCAAATTGGACAAAGTTAAATCATTAATCGTAGATGAAGCAGACCGTATGCTTGATCTTGGTTTCTCTGAAGATTTAGAGGCGATCAGTGATTTAGCGGGTAACCGTGATCAAACATTAATGTTCTCTGCGACTTTCGCACCACGTATTATTACGTTGGCAGAACGTATGATGAATGAGCCAGAACGTATTGCGATTGAAACTGGTCACACGACGAATACTGACATCACTCAGACTCTACATTGGACTGATGGTTTTGAGCACAAGAAAAAGCTTTTAACACATTGGTTAAATGAAGAAGATCTTGATCAAGCCGTTGTATTTGCTTCTACGCAAGAAGATACAGATATGCTTGCAGAAGAACTGTCTGAAGCTGGTCTTTCAGTTGTAGCACTTCATGGTGCAATGCCACAGACTGTACGTAACCGTCGTTTGCGCAGCATTCGTGAAGGTCGCGCAAAAATTTTAGTTGCAACTGACGTTGCAGCACGTGGTCTAGATGTACCAACAATTTCACACGTGATTAACTTTGGTCTTCCAATGAAGAACGAAGATTATGTACACCGTATTGGTCGTACAGGTCGTGCAGGTCGTACTGGTAAAGCAATCACATTAGCGACTTACCGTGAACGTGGTAAAATTCGTGCTTTAGAAGACTACTTAGATGCACGTCTAGAAGTTTCTGAAATTGAAGGTCTTGAGCCATCTCCACCTCCAGCACGCGGTAGTCGTGATGGCGCTGGTCGCGGTCGTGGCCGTGGTGGTGAAGGCCGTGGCCGTGGTGGTTTCGGTGGTGGTCGTCGTTTTGAAGGTGAATCAAACTTCAAACGTCGCGAAGGTAACCGTGATGGCGAACGCCGTTCGTTTGGTGAAGATCGTCCACGTCGCGAGTTTAACAACGACCGTCCACGTCGTGAGTTTAATGGCGAAGATCGTCCACGTCGCGAGTTCAACAACGATCGTCCACGTCGTGAATTCAACGGTGAAGATCGTCCACGTCGCGAGTTTAACAATGACCGTCCACGTCGTGAGTTTAATGGCGAAGATCGTCCACGTCGCGATTTCGGTGATCGTCCGCAACGTTCATTTGATGATCGTCCAAAGCGTGATTTCGGTGATCGCCCTCGTTCTAACGATGACAATCGTGGTAACCGTGTAGATTATAAACCTCGTGAAAACAGTTTTGGTGACCGTCCAAAACGTGATTTCGGTGACCGTCCAGCACGTCGTGAAGGTGGTTTTGATCGTCCAAAACGTACATTTGGTGATGACCGTCCAAAGCGTGAATTCAATAGCGATCGCCCACGTCGTAAATTTAACGACTAATCGGTATAGCTAAATAAACCAGCCTTCGGGCTGGTTTTTTATTGCTCATATAAAAAAATCTGTTAGAATAAAAGTGAATAAGTTCACATTATTTATGGTAAATGTAAAATATGAATAATAAGATTATAATGATTGAGACGAAGCAAATGAATGTTGGTGCAATCATGATGTACGTGTTCTTTTTATTGGTATTACTTAATCTTGCCTATTATTTTTTTAGTATCACATTATAAATTTTTAAAAAAGAATAATTTCAAATCATTGTTTCATAAATAAAACACATCTTTCTATAAGCAAAATTAATAAAAATGATCAATAATGCTACAATGTCCGCTTAACCTTGTATTTTATAAATAACATTTAAATTCAGTTATTTCAGAGTATAGTATGCAAGCTGAAAAATTGTAGGAACACGCTCAGCTATGAATAATCAAATACAAATCGATGAGCAAGCGTTGATCGAAGTAAAAAATTTAAGCTTTAATCGTGGTGATCGTGTTATTTACGACCAAGTCAATTTAAAGATTCGTAAGGGTCAAATTACTGCCATTATGGGTCCTTCAGGGACGGGGAAAACCACGCTTCTTAGACTCATTGGGGGGCAACTTGTACCTGATGCAGGCGAGGTCTTGTTGGATGGCAAAAATATTAGCCAAATGAGTCGTCAGGAATTGTTTAAAGCACGTGCTCGTATGGGGATGCTCTTTCAAAGTGGTGCCCTTTTCACTGATATGACTGTCTATGAAAATGTAGCTTTCCCTATCCGCGCCCATACTCAATTGCCTGAACATTTGATTGCAGAACTGGTCGCTTTAAAACTCGAATCTGTGGGATTACGTGGCGCTGAGCAAATGATGCCTTCTGAGCTTTCAGGGGGGATGAATCGCCGTGTGGCGTTAGCTCGTGCAATTGCACTAGATCCAGATTTGATTATGTACGATGAACCATTTGCTGGTCAGGATCCCATCGTAATGGGGGTTTTAACCCGATTGATTCGTTCTTTACGAGAAGCGTTAGACCTAACGACCATTATTGTGTCTCACGATGTTGCTGAAACATTATCGATTGCAGATTACATTTATGTGGTTGCGGAAGGTAAAGTACAAGGCGAGGGTACACCTGATCAGTTAAAGAGTCATAGTTCGCCTTTCGTTCGTCAATTCTTAACAGGTTCGGTCGAAGGTCCTGTGGATTATCAATTTAGTCATCAAGCGTATTTAAGTGATGAGGTGCGTACATGAATGCGATAGCCTCACTAGGTAGACGCGTTATAGAGCGTGTTCAAGGTATTGGCGTAGCAGCCATTATGCTAGTTCAAATTTTATTTTCGATGCCGACATGGATTGGAGTCAAACTCTTTATCTATCAAATGTACCGTGTTGGCGTATTATCATTGCTTATCATTGTGGTGTCAGGACTGTTTATAGGTGCAGTCTTGGGTTTACAGATGTATAGCATTTTGGTCACTTTCGGCAGTGAAGCGATGCTTGGTGCAGCAGTTTCGTTGACCTTGTTGCGTGAACTTGCGCCAGTGGTTGCTGCACTTCTTTTTGCGGGGCGTGCAGGATCTGCTTTAACCGCCGAAATTGGTTTGATGAAAGCGACTGAGCAATTGTCTAGTATGGAAATGATCGGTGTTGATCCACTTAAACGCATTATTTCACCACGTTTATGGGCGGGTATATTTAGTTTGCCTATGCTTGCCGTAATTTTTGCTGCTGTGGGGATCATGGGCGGAAAAATGGTCGGTGTGGATTTTTTAGGTGCTGATGAAGGTTCGTATTGGAGTGGTATGGAAAGTGCCGTTCAATTTTATAAAGATGTCTTTAATGGCACGATCATCAAAAGCTTTGTATTTGCTTTAATCTGTACGTGGATTGCCGTATATCAGGGATATTCATGCGAGCCTACATCAGAAGGCATTGCGACAGCAACAACAAGAACGGTAGTGTATTCATCACTATGTGTTTTAGGATTTGATTTTGTTTTGACTGCGGTCATGTTTGGAGGTGTGTAATGAAATCACGTACGAGTGAGCTCGCAGTTGGAATATTCGTGATTCTATTTGGTTGTGCATTATTTTTCTTGGCAATGAAAGTAAGTGGCTTAGCTGGGACAAATTTAAAAGACAGTTATAGCATGACCGCAACTTTTGATAATGTGAATGGTATTAAACCACGTGCTAAAGTTGCACTGAGCGGTGTAAAAGTTGGTGAAGTTGAGTCGATCAGATTAGATCCGTTAACACGTCTTGCAACAGTGAAAATTAATTTAGATGGTGAGCTGACATCTTTCAATGATGAACAACTTAAAACTGTGCAAGAAGGTGCTTTAGAAGAGTTGCGTTATAGCAGTGACTATGAAGCTGCTACGCCATCGCAACAAAAAGAAATGGAAAAGCAACTGATCGCTAACATGAACTCCATCACCAATATTGATGAAGATGCTTACATTATGGTAGCGACAAATGGCTTACTGGGCGAGAAGTATCTCAAAATTGTTCCAGGTGGTGGTTTAAATTATTTAAAACGTGGTGATCAAATTGGCAACACACAAAGCACAATGGAAATTGAAGACTTAGTGTCTAAATTTGTGACAGGTGGTGCTGGTGATTCAGCTGCGAAAAAAGATTCAAATGGTTCATCAGATGCAGAAACTGTGGAATTCACAGATGAAACTGCTTCTTTTGTTGAATGATTAAATAGAGGAAAAATAAATGAATACGTTCGTAAAGCAAACACTGACTGTTAGCGTTTTATCGACGATGATTGCGAGTACAGCATTTGCTGCACCTACGGAGACTCCTCCTGCATTTATCAAAAAAGTAGCTGATGGCTTAATTTCACGTTTAAAAGCAGACCAAGCTAAGTTACAAAATAACCCTGCTGCGGTACGCGCAATTGTTCGTCAAAATTTAGATCCATATATTGATTCGCAATCATTTACTCGTATCGTGATGGGAACTTATGCAACGAATCAATATAGTAATGCTGCTCAACGCGCACAGTTTGAGAAGAACTTCCGTGAAACATTGATTGAAAACTATGGTAGTGCTTTCTCTAAGTTTTCTAATCAGACATATACAATTCGTCCGTATAAAGCATCTAACACTAAAAACCCTGTTGTAACGATTGATTTTATTAACAAGGGTGAGAAGATCCCTGTATCGTTCCAATTGGCTGATAAAGGTGATCAGTGGAAGATTCGCAATATCAACGTTTCTGGAATTGACTTAGGTTTGCAATTCCGTAATCAGTTTGCTGCTACTGTGAAGCGTAATGGTGGCGATATCAATAAAGCAATTGCAAACTTCAAGCCTGATGCTGAAGCTGCAGTTGAGAAAAAATAACAGAGAACAATTGTGATTTCACTCAAAGATCAAGAAATTATGGTTTCTGGAAAAATTAGCTTCGACAATGCTGAACAGTATTATCAACAAGGTTTAATGTTGATTCAACAAGCAAAGCAGTTTCCACTTACTGTAAATTTATCAGGTCTTGAACATGGTAGTACTCTGGCGCTAGCTGTTTTAGTGCGTTTATTGCGTCAAGCACCTGGAACATCGAGTTTACAGTTTAAATCTGTGCCAGAAAAAATGATGAAAATCATTCAATCTTGCCATTTAGAAAATGATTTAAAATTGATTTGATTGAAAAATAAAAAAGCACCTTAGGGTGCTTTTTTATCGCTTTAAAATAGTAATTTACTCAACAGAAGGTACTTCATACGTTGTTAAAAAAACGCGACATCAAAGCGTACTCAAATCCATTTTTTCCATCTAAAATAAATCAGTGGTCCAAATAAGAACACTAGGATAATCAAACTGACAACAACAAAGCTCGTCGTTCCTTGAGCAAAGGGCAGTACATCAGTGTTCATACCATAAATACTGGCCACCAACATCGGGGGAGCAAGCATGCTAGGTAAAATCGAGAATCGACGAATCGTATCATTCTGTTCAGTATTAATGAAACCCGAAGTGGTATCCAATAGGAATCGAACCTTCTGGAACAAGAATGCATCATGTTCTATTAATGAGCGAACATCCTCACTGAGTTCTCGAATATCAGCATCATAAATATGACTGCCTAAGGCACGGGGTCTTGCTAAGAAGGTCAGAACGCGGCGTAAGTCAATTAAACAGAGTTGCGCTTTACCCAACATATCTTCTTTTTGAGCAAGACGGGTAATCATATCATCGAGATCAAGAATTTGTTCACGGTGGCGAACATTCAATACTTCTGTAGAGTAGAGTTCTAGATCCTTGTGGATATCTTCTAAGATATCCGCAAGCTCATCGAGTTTAGCTTCGAGTAAACCCAAAAGTATCCAAGTCGGATCTTTATAGTCAATGTCGTAATCATTACGGCGAGCACGTGCTCGAAAGGCACGGAAAGCAACGAGCTTTTCACCACGTAAAGTAAATAGTCGATCTTTATGTAAAATAAATGCAACGGTTTGAACCGTTCCTAGCATATTGGATGACTCTTCAGGGTCACCATCGACTTGGTAGTTTTTATTTTTCGTTAAAAAATACGTACTGATATGTAAAATGCCATCATCATCACGGTAGAATCGTGCAGATGAAGAAATATCTTCTAATGATTTTAGTGTTGGAAGATTTTGTTTATAGGCATCTAAAACCCATTCTTGCTCATCTTGAGAGGGTGCAATTAAATCGATCCAAACCAATTCAGGGTGTAAATCAAACCCACCATTGATCGTTGCATCTTCTAGACTACCGCGCTCTGTGGCATAAAAGGCTTCAAGCATTTTATCTTTTCTCCCTTGCGCAGTTTGTGTGTGAACGATGGGTGTATTTTAGACAAGGATGCCATGAAAAAAAACTGATTCCATCATTAATTAGGTTAAAAAACACAGAACATATCATTTTAATTGTTGTTATAAAAACTTAAGGCTAATTTTAAATGAATTCTATTGCAATATTTTGTGGTTCAACATTAGGTTCCGATCCTGTTTATGCTGATGCAGCAAAGAAAACAGGGAAATATTTAGCGCAACAAGGCAAGACCTTGGTGTATGGTGGCGGTCGTTCAGGATTAATGGGGATTGTTGCGGATAGTGCATTAGAGGCTGGTGGAAAGGTCATTGGCGTGATTCCACAAGGATTGGTGGATCGTGAATTAGCACATCCAAATTTGACTGAACTTCACGTTGTTACCAGTATGCATGAGCGTAAAACGCTGATGGCAGATTTGTCGGATGGTTTTATTGCCTTACCGGGTGGTGCAGGAACAATTGAAGAAATTTTTGAACAATGGACATGGGCGCAACTCGGTATTCATCTTAAACCCTGCGCATTTTTAAACATTAACGGGTTTTATGATGGTCTATTACAATTCATTCAACATACGACAGATCAAGAGTTTACTCGAGCTCGCTTTACCAATGCATTAATCAATTCAACTTCAATCGAGGATATTGTGTCAAAATTCGAGTCTTATCAGGCACCACAACCGAAATGGGGTGTCCAAGATCGAGAAGATTTGGTGAAACTAGATACATGAGCAAAGTCATTACTGTCGCAGCAGCGATTATTTCCAATGAGGATCAGCAGTTGTTGTTGGTTCGAAAAAAGAATACCCAGTTTTTCATGCAGGTTGGTGGGAAGTTAGAGGAGAATGAGCCTTCTGAAGACACGATTCTGCGAGAAATTAAAGAAGAAATTGGCGCTGAGGCAGTAATAGATCAATATATAGGTCGTTTTGAAACCAAAGCTGCAAATGAAGCGGATCATCAGTTGATTAGTTATCTATATCGAGTTCAGCTTAAACAAGAGCCTCACATTCATGCAGAAATTGCTGAAATGAAATGGATCGATTTAGATGATGATGCTACGCCTTTAGCACCGTTAACTCGAGAAATCGTGATTCCTTGGTGTAGGCAGCATTTTAATGCCGATTAAAACTTAAAGTGACTGTGTCAATATTCTGCGGCTGCAATGCATGCGATCTGAATGTTCTGACAGCCGAGCTTTTCTAGTGCATTGGCCAACGCATTGACTGAACTCCCTGTGGTCACGACATCGTCAATAATCAGGATATTTCTAAACTTTCCTTTTTCTGAACGTATAGGTTTGAATTGAGATTGAATATCCTCGATTCTTTCTACACGTGTTAAGCCTTTCTGTGAGTGTTGTGCTGAACGTTCAATTGGCTGCCAAATGGGTACTTGCAGTTTTTTGGAAAGAATTTTTCCGATGACCATCATTTGATTATAACCACGCTCCTTCAAGCGCTCGTTTGAAATAGGCATAGGTACAATCGCTTGAAAACGTTTCAGTTTAAGTTCTAGCAATGTGTGTGCTAGAAAAGTTTGATAATGAAGTTGTTGTTCATATTTGAATAAGTGAATAATGCGATCTATAGGAAAGCTATAGTCGAAACAAGCATAAATATTTCTTTCATGTCGATGAATGAGTGAAGGGCTTTTCCATGGGAGCATTGTCCAACAGTCATCACATAATCTGTGGGTTTGAGTTGGAGAGAATCCGCATAATTGGCAAGCGCGTCGTGATAATAATGTGTGATAGAGGTTATGAATAGGGCTCAGCATCATGGCTCAAGTTATTTTTATTGTGAGTACCTATGATTATAACTGAGTTCGTTGATTAAGGAACATATTAAACATACGCATATCTAGGTGCTTCTGGTAACCATCGTTTAAGAAGAGCATCCGCTTGATGTGGGTAATCTTTTAAAATTTGAGTCGCGACATAGTGTGCTTGAGTTAACAGATGGTCATCACGTTCCAATTTAGCCACGCGAAAGCCCATGTCTCCAGTTTGTTTCGTTCCTAACAGTTCGCCTGGGCCACGGATTTCCAAATCTTTTTCTGCTATTAAAAAGCCATCATTAGTTTCACGCATAATGCGTAAACGCTCTTGTCCATTCTGCGATAAAGGACTTTTATACAATAATGCGCAAAAACTTGCTTTAGCACCTCGACCCACACGCCCCCTTAATTGATGTAGTTGAGATAGACCCAGTCGCTCCGCATTTTCAATGACCATGATGGATGCATTTGGTACATCCACTCCAACTTCGATCACAGTTGTTGCGATCAGCAGTTGTAATTGATTGTCTTTGAACTGTTGCATGACAGCTTGTTTTTCATCAGCTTTCATTTTGCCATGAACCAAACCAATATTGAGGTGCGGAAAGCGTTCTTTAATCTCCTGATAAGTCGCTTCAGCAGCTTGGGCATCTAACGTCTCTGATTGTTCCACTAATGTACAGACCCAATAAGCCTGCTTACCTTCAGCGCAGTTTGTCGCAATACGCTGCAGGACCTCTTCACGACGATCGAGTGGAATAGTGACTGTTTGGATTGGGGTACGCCCTGGGGGTAACTCATCAATCACAGAAGTATCTAAATCTCCGTACGCTGACATTGCTAACGTACGTGGGATAGGGGTGGCGGTCATTACTAACTGATGTGGTGTCGTATCCTGTGCCCCTTTATTTCGTAATGCTAGACGCTGGTCAACTCCAAACCGATGCTGTTCATCAATGATGACAAGACCCAATTTATGAAACTGGACGTTATCCTGAAATAGTGCATGAGTGCCGACGACCAATTGGGCAGAGCCTTCTCTAATCTGCTGTTCTGCAGCAGCGCGTGCTTTCCCTTTTTGTTTGCCTGATAACCAAGAAACTTGGATGCTGAGTGGTTCGAACCATTTTTTAAAATTTAAATAATGTTGTTCTGCGAGGATTTCAGTCGGTGCCATAAGAGCAACTTGCCATCCCTCTTCGAGTGGATGACATGCCGCAATGCCTGCTACTAGGGTTTTGCCTGCGCCTACATCACCTTGCACCAGTCTGAGCATCGGTTTGTTTTGTTTAAGATCTTTCACAATTTCATTTGAAACACGTTTTTGAGCATTTGTCATTTCAAAGGGAAGTGTGGAGAGAAGTTGTTTGGCAAATGTTCGACTGGCTGAAAATGCAGGTGCGGAGATCTGTTGAATGTATGCACGACGAGTCAACAAACTAATTTGATGACTGACTAATTCTTCAAAGATGAGACGTTGCTGCGCAGGATGCTGTCCTTCAGCCAGTTGCAACATATTGGCATCGGTGGGAGGGTGATGAATATATTCTAGTGCTTCTTTTAAAGCATACCCATTGGTAAATTTTGCAGGAATCAGTTCTGGTAAATCATGGGCATGTTGTGCTAAAGCTTGTTTAATATATTCACGCAGTTTAGGTTGAGTGAGTCCTTCCGTTGATGGGTAAATTGCGGTTAGCTGCGTTTTTGGAAGTGGTGTATGATCCGTAATCAATTGAATTTCTGGATGATACATTTCTAGGCCACGAGCGCCTACTCGTACTTCACCAAACACTCTTAAACGATTTCCAGGCTTTGCGCGATCCATCAATGCTTTATAAATATGATAAAAACGTAAGGTGACTTTTCCAAAATCATCTTGTATTAATATTGCCATGGATTTGCGTTTACCAGGCGGCATATCCATTGATGCGACAGTGCCTTCAAGTAAATAGCTTCGACCTACTTGAAGTTGATTCATGGGCACAATAGTACTGCGATCTTCATAATCTCGAGGCAGATGAAACAAAAGATCATCCGTATTCCAGATATTTAATTTTTCGAGTAAAGCGGCAGCGGCGTTTCCTACACCTTGCAACTGATGGACTGCAGTCATGTCCCCTCAACTTTGCTTAAATTGAATTTATAACACTAGAGAATAGGTCTTACATGCATATTCTATTTATCGGTTATGGTAAAACATCCCAACATGTTGCTAAACAATTATTTCAACAAAGACATCAAATTACTACAGTCAGTTTAAGCAGGAAAGATCAAACAGGTGCTATGCATCTTCAACAAGATATACACCAACTTGATTTATCGACATTGTCGCCTATTGATGCAGTATACGTGTTGATTGCACCCAAAGACCCATCACTAGACGGGTATAAAGCTGCTTTCATAGATGCGATTCCACATATGAGAAATCAGCTGGCATTGCATCCCATCCAAAAGATTATTGTTGTCTCATCAACACGCGTTTACGGACAAGATCAAGGGGAGGAGATTGATGACCAAACAGAGATCAATCCGAAAGATGAGAAAGCATTAGTGTTAGCCACAATGGAGAAACTTTGGCAAGAAGCCTTCCCACTGCAATGTATCATTGTGAGACCCACTGGTATTTATGGCGTATCCGTGAAGAGAATGATGCAGCTTGCTCAAAATACAATGACCTATCCCAATGTGCATTGGTCGAATCGAATTCATATCGAAGATTTAGCGGGTTTTCTTGTCCATTTACTTCACGTGGAACATCCAGAAAAAACTTATATTTGTAGTAATAATCAACCTATTCCATTACATGAAATTATTCTGTGGTTCCAAAAGCAGTTAAACATCCCTTCATTAAAATTATTGAGTGAGGCACAGCGTGGAAAGAAAATTTATGCCTCTCGAATGTTAAGCACTGGTTTTAAATTGAGATATGATCAATTTTTTAAGGATTATCGAGATCTCATTTAGACATAAAAAAACCCTCGCTGGGGAGGGTTTTAGATACTATTTTTTCTTGCGTTTTAAGCGTTTTTTGGCTTGTTGATCAGCAACTGCATCCAAAGCTTCTTTGAGCTCTTCATCGTTAAATGAAGTGATATGTTGCAACATTTGTAAGGTTACATCATCTAGTACCAAGTTGGCATATTGAGCGACCTCTTTGAATTGTGCATCAAAGACTATTGCGCCTTCTTCGTTATTACTGATATAGCCTTGTTGAGTCAGAACTTTGATAAAACTTTGGAAGAGCGCTTTATCAAAGAATTCAGGTGAGTTGAACTCATAAAGTACAGATAAACGCTGACCTAATAGATGGCTTAAATCTTCGACCTGCTTGGTCGTAATATTTCCAGAGCCACGTTGAGTAATTAGGGCAAGTGTCATGTAGTAGCGTTCAATACTTTGCTTCACTGGAGCAGCAAGCACGACTAACTGATTGTGTTGTTCAGAGTTAGGTGCAGGGCTACATAAATTTCCATGTTCATCAATCGTAATCAACTGTGCTTCTACCAGACCTTGAACATAGTTACAGATCTGTTCTTTAAGCTCATCCGTATTCCACTTAAGGAAAAGTTCAGCTTTCAAGAATGGATAAAGTGTACGAATGACATTAATCAAATCGCCCTGTGAAATTTTACCATTGTGCTCGACCATCGCAGCAATCAGTGATGGCAAGACATAAGCATGCAAAATATTATTGCGGAAATATGTCAGTAATACTGCTTGACCATCTTCAATCGCAATGATGTCGCCAAGGACATGTTTTACACGCTTAATCAACTTGAGTTTTAAACCATAAGCAATGATTTCTTTACCAGACAGTGGTGTGATTTGAACTCGATGATCATAAGGTAAAGCTGTTAGAAGATTGCGATAGGTATCTAACTGTTTAATACAAATCTCTTCATCAAGCGTGTGCTTGGAAGTCGATAGAAGAATAAGTGACAATAACGAAACTGGGTTGATAACAGCAGCACGGTTAATATTTTCAAGAATTGCATTTGCTGAGGTGTTGACTGCATCAGAAACTTCTTGAGGAATCGGGTCATCATTCTTCTCAATTTTGATATGTTCAGCACCATGCTGTTTCAAAATCTCATCAAGGAAGACGGGTTCACCAAAGTTTACGTGTACTTTACCGAAGATGCGTTCGATCTTTCTTAAGGTTTGTAAAATACCAAAGATAGATTCGGCCTCTTTAGGCTTACCATTCATTTCACCGACGTAAGTTGCACCTTCCATCAGGCGTTCATAACCAAAATAGGTCGGGACAAATACAATAGGTTTAGCACGACCACGCAAATGACTATGCACAGTCATTGCCAACATACCTGTTTTCGGCGGTAATAAACGTCCAGTACGTGAACGTCCACCTTCAATAAAGTATTCTAATGGCGTGTTGCGCGATAGGATACTGTATAGATATTCTTTGAATACAGTGGTGTATAACGCATTTCCACGGAAGGTTCGACGTATAAAAAATGCACCGCCACCACGTAAAAGCTGACCAACGAATGGCATATTCAGGTTATCACCTGCAGCAATGTACGGTACCATCATCCCACGCTTATAAATCACATAAGAGAGTAATAGGTAGTCAATATGGCTACGATGACAAGGTGTATAAATAATTTCGTAGTCTTTCGCTAATTCACGAACTGTATTGAAATTATGTACTTCTACGCCGTCATAGAGTTGAGTCCAAAGACGCGTCAGGGCTTGTTCTGCAAAACGTACGGTTGCATGAGAATAGTCTGATGCAATTTCATTCACGTAGCCGATCGCACGGCGCTCAGCTTCAATCAAACTGATTTTAGAGCGAATACTTTCTTTGCGAATTCCGTCCTGAACATCTTGAGATTTAATCAATGATTGCATCACGTTTCGACGATCTGACAAATCTGGACCTAATACAACTTCACGCTGACGATCTAGATAATCATTGAGTTGATTGACGATATATGTTGCAGGAGACAAGTTTGGATGTGTTACACGTGCGTAATCTACCAATTCGCGCAGTGATTTTGGTTCATGAAATTCAAGAAAAGATTGGCGACCATGTAAACCAATATTCATCAGTTGTTTAACAGTACTTGGCGTTGCCCAAGTGTCCGTAAATAGCAATTTAAATAATGAATCTTCTTTGTCCGGTGAGCGGCCCCACAATACAGTCACAGGTATAAGTTCAATGTCAGTATCTGGATGCTTATCCAATATCTCGATCAATCTGAGGAGACGAGGTGGAAATGCATGGGGTGGCGGATTAAGTAAGTTTGTTTCATCTTGGTGTTGTAAAAATAATACAGCAGCTTTCTCTTTATGGTCCCCGATCATGAGTGGGTCAAGTGCTGGCGCGAGATTTAATCGACGAGTTTCGCCGTCAACCACTAACGCATTACTACGCGAGTAATTTTGTAATACATAGCACACCACTTTTTTGTGAGTCGTGTTATTTTCAGTGGGTGGTGTTGAAGGTTGGGTTTCAGTAGGAACCTCTCCAAGAACATGCGGTGTTACTACGAGGTCAAGCAACTTACTGGAAAGTCGACGATACATTTGACCAAAGCCATTCTTGGACATACATACTCCTAGCCAAAGACGAATTTCGCATGACGCGAATGAAGGCAATTATTTTCTTAAATCTGTGATCAAAACAATATGTCATTTTCTAACAAAATGCACAGAATTTGGATGAATTTTCGTTAATAATCGTATTTTTAGCCAAAATATCAAATTTGTTTTATGACAATATAGTCAAGCAAAGTTTAGTTGTTTACTCGGAAATTATGGCAATATAGAGATTGAGTCATTAAATTGGAAAATCTGTTTAAATTCAACAGGCCCAATTTAATGTCGTAGCAATGAAATATATAGGTCCGATATGAATCAGCTCACGCAAGAACTCGTAGATTTACTCACGCTAGAAAGACTTGAAGAAAACATTTTTAGAGGCAAAAGCCAAAATTTGGTTGGCAAACGTGTCTTTGGTGGGCAAGTTCTAGGTCAAGCGTTACGTGCTGCTTCATATACAACTGATCGCCCTGCACACTCATTGCATGCATATTTCTTATTTGGTGGAGATGTTAATGCACCCATTATTTATGAGGTAGATCGAATCCGAGATGGGCGTAGTTTTGTGAGTCGCCAAGTTCGTGCGATTCAACATGGCAAGACGATATTCATGTGTATGGTATCTTTTGCAGACCAAGAAGAGGGTCTCAATTATCAAGTTGCTGAACCCGAATACCCGCTAGTAGATGGGTTAAAATCTGAAGCTGAACTCAAGAAAATGATTGTCGATTTCGTACCAGAGAATGTGCGTGCCAGCTTTATGCGTGATCGTCATGTTGAAATTAAGCCTGTAATGCCAGTCAATCCATTCCAACCACAACCTGAAGCGCCGTCTTACGCGCACTATATTCGTACACACGATCGTTTGGCTGATGATGTAGATGAAAATGCATTACATCAGGCGATCGCTGCTTTTTATTCAGACTTTACTTTGATGACAACCGCGCTACGACCACATGGACTCAGTTATATTTCACCGAGTTTACAGTGTGCCAGCATTGACCATACCATGTACTTTCATAAACCATTTCGTGTAGATGATTGGATGCTCTATGATATGGAGGCAACGATTAGTGCAAGTTCTAGAGGATTGAACTTTGGACGAATGTGGCAAAATGGACAATTGGTCTGTAGTACAGTACAAGAAGGTCTAATTAGAATTCGTGAAATCGAAACGCAATAAGATAATTGATCTATGCTTCAAGCCAAATCTTCAGATTTGGCTTTTTTACTTCATATTTGTATTTATAAATTATTCGTTTCGGTTGCAAAGCTAACAAGAAAAAATGATCGATTCTTGAAGTCGCTCATGGCATAGTGCGACTAATAAATCAAAATGAAAAGCACAGGACATGAGTCTAAATACGCAAATTTTAATTGCTGCAATTTTAGGTGTGGCTTTTGGCATCTTGTTAAATGTATTCCCTGATACAGTATTTTTTAACGGAAGTTTATATGGCTTAGGGATTGCCAGTAGTATTTTTATTGGTCTACTTAAACTATTACTGATTCCTCTAATTTTTAGTTCTATTGTTGTCGGAGTTTCCAATCTGCAGACTGGTGGCCAACTTGGTAGAACTTGGAAAATTACCCTTGCTTGTTGTGTCACAACCACAACGTTGGCGCTGATTTTGGGGCTTGCGTGTGCGCATCTTTTTGAGGTCGGGAAAGGTGTAGACATCACTATTTTTCAAGAGACCATGAATCAGCATCAGACGCCTGATACTTTGACGCCCTCGAGTTTTTTTACCAACTTTATCCAAAATACACTAATAAACCCGTTTAAAGCATTTGCTGAAGGTAATGTGTTAGCCGTTGTCGTTTTTGCACTTTTAATTGGGGTGGCTCTCGTTAAAGGTGGTGAAAAATTTAAAACAGTGAAAGCGTTGAGTCAGCAATTTTTTGAAATCATGATGTTGATGATTGGTTGGGTGATGAAGCTCGCACCAATAGGGATTTTTGCGTTACTGGCAAAGTTAATCGCGACGGAGGACCTATCTGTTCTGAGTCGATTAGCAGAATTTGCAGCAGTAGTCACGGGAACGACCATCTTTCATGGCCTAGTTGTTTTGCCTTTGTTGCTCTGGATTTTCGGGAGAATGAATCCAATTACATTTTTTAAGGGAACACGAGCAGCCTTGATTACGGCGTTTGCTACTAGCTCAAGTTCCGTAACCATGCCGCTATCAATGAAGTGTGCTCAGGAAAATTTAGGAGTAAGACCCCAGACTGCAGGATTTGTGATCCCTCTCGGGACACAGTTGAATATGGATGGGACGGCATTGTATGAGGCTGCGGCGGCGCTGTTTATTGCGAATTTAATGGGGCTTGACTTAACGTTAGGACAACAATTGATTGTGTGTGCGACAGCAATGATTGCATCTTTAGGGGCACCAGGTATACCTAGCGCAGGTATGGTTACCATGATTATGGTTTTACAATCAGTTGGACTCCCGGCAGAAGCAATCGCGATATTATTGCCGATTGACCGTTTGTTAGATACCGTTAGAACAGTGGTGAATGTGCAGGGGGATATGATGATTAGTGTTGTTGTAGATCGTTACACGAATCCTGATCATGAACCTATTGAAAAAAATACAGCTTAAAAGATTAGATCAGATATAAAAAAAGCAGGGATCACCCTGCTTTTTTATTGAATACATTATGCAACTTTCAGTGCTGCGCGTTCCGCTGCTGGTGATTGATTTAGATAGTTGATCGCATCTTCAGTTTTTGCTTCATGAACAGGGTCGTACCAAGGCATTAAATAGCCGAGTTGTTGAGAAACAAGCCAGAATGGGTGTGGGAGTAAACCATTGTCTTTTTGGGCAATTCGTGCCCATTCACGCCAAATCCAAGGTTTGTAAACAGCTGGTTTAATTGATTTAAAGCGAGGGTCTTGACCCATAATATGAGCAGCACCATCAACCCATAAACCTAATACAGCAGCAATCACAACTACACTTTGATAATAACGAGAAATATAACCACCGCCGAGATGACGATATAAGTCAAATGCAACGGTACGGTGTTCAATTTCCTCAGCACCATGCCATTTTACGAGATCGAGCATATTGGCATCAGCGCCCAATTCACCCCATTTTTTGTTGTACAAGGCATATTTGCCGAGGACACAAGTCATATGTTCAACAGTAGCAATAATACCTAATCTGAATAAATCCCACTGATGATCTAAGGCTTTTGGGATGTTTAGACCTAAAGGTTTATCCGCTAAAAGTTTTCCAAAAAGAAAGTCCATGATATCGAGGTTACGTTGAATATCGATATGACGTGCGCTGAGATATTCTTTATTTGCTGAATTATGTGCTTGAGCGTGCATCGCTTCTTGGCGAATAAAAGCTTTCACATCTTCTGCAAGTTTTTCATCAGTAATTTTGGGCAAAACTTTGTTGTACAGACGACAAAACCAAAATTCGCCTGCTGGTAAGATGTTATTGATTTCATTGATAAAATAACTAACGAAAGGCTGATTTGGAACCCAATCTACTGGTGTATCCGCCCACTCAAATTTAACTTTACGAGGTTTGATGTGATACTCAATAGAAGATCCAATCTTACTATTTCTTAATCGAGACAATAATTTCATCACACTTTCCTGAATTTTTGTTGTGATTATCATTTTTCAGTATAAAAAAATGCCCTCAAATAACCTTAGCATTTGAGGACATTGATATATCAATTAGTGAATGTAATGATTTAACCATTCGGTAGGGTAGATACTATTCGGCTTTGTTGGATTTTAGTTCGGTTGTTTCGCTTGGTGATTCATCATCTTCTTGAATAACATGTTCAAAATCTTCATCGATGTCTGATTCACTTACTTCAGGAATTGCACTTAGATCAAATCCGTTAGGCTGCTCAAGCGTAAAATTTAAACGACCAGCAATAACGCTTGCGAGTTCTTCAAGACCTTGCTTATTGAGGGATGAGAACAATTGGATAGAGAAGTTAAGCTTCATTTTCTTTAATTGAGCTTTGACTTCTTGCAATGCTTTGGAAGCTGGACCACGATTTAACTTATCTGATTTTGTTAATAAAACATGGACAAATAATTTACGTGAATAAGCCCATTCTAACATCATGACATCGAAATGTTGTAAAGGGTGTCGTATGTCCATTAACAATACAAGCCCTTGTAAACTTTCACGATGAATGAGGTAGTTTTCAAGCTCTTTTTGCCAAACGATTTTCATGCTTTCAGGTACAGCAGCATAGCCATATCCAGGAAGGTCAACTAATCTTTGTTCGGCATTGCCCATGCTAAAAAAGTTAATCATTTGTGTGCGACCAGGTTTTTTAGACGCACGTGCAAGTTGTTTTTGATTAGTTAATGCATTAATCGCACTCGATTTACCAGCATTCGAACGACCTGCAAAAGCAATCTCATAACCTGTGTCATCGACACATAAATTCAGTTTTGGTGCACTCATTAAGAATTCGGCTTTGCGCAACCAGTTGAGCGCTTGAACCGAATATTCAGTAATCGCTGGATCGGCTTTTTTCTCATAGCTGATCTTTTGCTTTGGGGCATTTGACGCCTTACTGTTTTTCGACTTTCCTCTGCTGTGATGCATAGCTCAACTTCAATAACTCAATTTACAATCAGCTATTATAAAGGAAGTCGCGCATGCAAGCGAATACTCAATCGAATTGAGTAAATCTATGGTGTAACTTGAATGAACGGAATGGGTGAATCTGAATTGAATTTTATACCTAAGGTGGGTATAACATCCTTCAGTTTAAATTGATCTAAATGCTGATAAAACTGTTTGACTGCATGATCTAAAATGCCTTTTAAGCCACAGTCACTTCTTAATACGCATGGTGGGTTATGACACTCTACAATTTGCTGATCGCCTTGAAGTGTTCTCACTAAAGTCCCTAATGAGATATTCAGAGTTTGAGGGGCTAGACGTATACCGCCACCTTTGCCTCGAGTGGTCATTAGCCAATTTTGTTTTGCCATAAAGTGAACGATTTTCATGGCGTGGTTTTCTGAGACCTGCAATTGGTTTGCCAGCTCTGCAATGGTATAAGGCAAGTCGCGAGGGTGTGCGACATACATCAATATACGCAGCGCATAGTCGGTAAATTTATTCAGTTGCATAGATCATCATAAAAGATAGCTTATTTCTATCTTAACATTGAAAGCCCCGCGAACGGAGCTTTTAATGATCTCTTAAAATCTTATTTCGGTTAAAGATTTAGATGAATTAATTTTTTAGTGGTGCAGATACCTCAACCACATCACCTACTTGATAGTGGTTTAATAAGATATTTGCCACAGAATATTCAGTTGCTTCATCTACCGCTTTTACTGTGATTTGATACTGGTCAGCTTGTGCAGCATCAAAGCTAAATTGTTGTGGTTGGCGCATCTCTTGCCCCGGTACTTGGACTCGTACTGAAATATATTCACCTGCTTCAGCCGTCGCAATGGTGTGACCGTCCTTGGCAGCTAAAGTTAAGGTTTTGGTGTTAGCTTCAGCTTCAATCGCTGTAATTTTAAATTCACGCCAGCCAGCCCAACCGCCATTTTGTGCAGTCAAAGCTTCATATTTTGATTTTTCGACACCAATTAAAATGTCTGCCAATTGCATATACGCGGCTTTCCAAGCAGCAATCAGATCAGAGTCCATTGGCACATCTAATACTTCGCTTATTGAATGCAGAAGGTTTTCACCCACAATCGAGTATTGATCCGCTTGAATGTCTAAACTTACGTGTTTAGTGGTAATTCGCTCAATGGCTTTTGCCAAAACTGTAGGATTTTCAATATTTTCAGCATATGCCAAAACGGCAGCGGCTAAAGCACGTGGCTGACGACCAGTACTTTGATGATCCATGTTAAATGTATTTTTTAACTCGGGGTTGTTGTTTAGCATGCGATTATAGAAATAGGTTGTAAGGGCAACACCATTCTCACGCAGGACGGGAACAGTCGCTTTTACAAGTTCAATATGTTGTGGCGTCATGAGCTTTAACTTTGGTTTTATTAAAAGATATATTTAAAATACATCTTTTATGATCGAGCTGCAATATGACTTGCATAGAAAACCTTAAAATAATTATGGGATATTGAAATATCCCATAATGAAGTTAAAAATGATGGGTAAAGGGAGGGCTATTTTTTTCCAAATAATGAGCCCAGTAGACCGCGTACGATTTTTTGCCCAGTGCTTCCGCCGAGGCTTCGTGCAGCACTTTTAGCAAACGTGCCGACAATATCTTGGGTGAGTTTTTCGCGTTGTTTGGCTGCACGTTCTGCTTCTTTTTGTTGTTCACGGGCAAGGCGTTCTTGTTCTTTAGCAATTTGCTTCGCGTAGGCCTCTTGTTCCTTAGCTTGTTGTTTTGCTAACGCTTCTTGTTTGGCTTGTTGTTGACGCTGAACTACTTTGTTTTGCAGTATTTCAAAAGCACTTTCTCTATCAAGTACTTGCTCATAAACACCCGCAACCACACTGTTTGTCATGAGCGTCTTACGCTCTTCAAGCGTGATAGGTGTAAAAGATGAATATGGGGGCATAACCCAACCGCGTTCAACCATTTGTGGCGTGCCTTTCTCATCTAGACAGCTAATTAGCGCTTCACCAACTGCCAACTCCGTAATGGCGTCCTGTACTTTGAATGCAGGATTGGGTCTAAAAGTATCAGCTGCAGTTTTTACTGCTTTTTGATCTTTTGGTGTGAAGGCACGAAGTGCATGTTGAACACGGTTGCCCAGTTGTCCTAAAACACTTTCAGGTAAATCCAGAGGATTTTGGGTGACAAAATAAATACCTACTCCCTTAGAGCGGATTAAGCGTACCACTTGTTCGATCTTTTCTTGCAAAGCAGGGCTGGCATTGTCAAACAGTAAATGAGCTTCATCGAAGAAAAATACCAATTTCGGTTTATCCATATCACCGACTTCAGGTAATTGTTCAAACAGTTCGGAAAGCATCCACAGTAAGAAAGTCGCATAAAGCTTTGGTGTGTTCATTAATTTGTCGGCAGCGAGCAAATTAATATTGCCGTGTCCTTGTGTATCGGTTTGGATAAAATCCATGAGGTCTAATGCAGGCTCACCAAAAAATTGATCACCGCCTTGATCGGCCAGTGCTAGCAAATTACGTTGGATTGCACCCAAGCTGGCAGGAGAAAGATTGCCGTATTCTGCTTTAAAGTCAGCTGCATGCTCAGTCACATAAGTGATCATCGCCTTGAGGTCTTTAAAGTCGATCAGTAATAAACCTTGATCATCCGCGATGCGGAAAATCGCAGAAAGCACACCTTCTTGGGTGTCATTCAAATTCAGCATTCGGGCTAAAAGCAATGGACCAATTTCTGATACTGTAGTCCGAATCGGATGACCTTGTTCGCCAAATAAATCCCAAAAAACCACAGGTGATGCGCTAAATGGGATTGATTCAATATTGAGGCTCTTGATGCGTTCATCAAATTTTGAATTATTTTCACCTGCTTTGGCAAGGCTAGAGACATCACCTTTTGCATCGGCTAAAAATACCGGCACACCAATACGAGAAAAGCTCTCTGCCAAGACCTTTAAAGTGACTGTTTTTCCTGTTCCTGTTGCGCCGGCAATCAAGCCATGTCGGTTTGCCAGTTGCGAATGTAAAACAATCTCTTGGGATGTATCTGAGGTTTTTTTTGCGATGACAATTGGTGTGCCCATAATTATTCCTTTTTATTCGATCTTTTGTTGTTGCATTATTTTGAGTGCTTGTTGAATATCTTCTATCAAATCTTGCGGATGTTCCAGTCCTATACAAAAACGAACCAATATTCCTTCTTGTAAATGTGTATGTGCAAGCTCACGCATTTGATCAATTTGATAGAGCATTACTAAACTCACTGGGCCACCCCAGCTAAAACCTAATTTAAACAGGTTAAGCGCATCACAAAAATTGCGTATATCTTGAAGATTATATTTTTTATCAAAAATTACACTGATCAAACCTGCGCTCAATTCTGTTAGGCAAACTTCTTTCCAAAAAGTATGACCTGCAGATTTTGGATTGGCAGGGTGCAATACTTGTGCAAACTCATTTTGCTGTAGAAGCCAGTTTAATAAAGTTAGCGCTGATTTAGATTGGTGCGTATAACGGAGTTCCATTGAAGATAGGCTGCGCTGAATCTGTGCGGTGTCATCGCCTGATATAGAAATTCCTTGAATTGCATGCATGCGAAATAGCTTGTGGTATAAATCCTTGTTTTTTGTTACGACACTTCCCATGAGAATGTCACCACCACCGCTTGGATATTTGGTGAGTGCATGGATGGTAATATCGACTGCTAAGTGTTCTGTACCAAAATCAAAAGCATTAAAAGCTAGACCCGCTCCC
This sequence comes from Acinetobacter sp. 24-47-62, assembly GCF_056779765.1. NCBI lineage: Bacteria > Pseudomonadati > Pseudomonadota > Gammaproteobacteria > Moraxellales > Moraxellaceae > Acinetobacter > Acinetobacter sp. 24-47-62. The sequence continues at coordinate 56,232 of NZ_JBWYIN010000014.1, read as the reverse complement.
CAAGTATTATCAAGTGCGGTAAGCATCTTATGAGCTTGAGCTTTTTTCACCAGATTCGTTAAATCTGGAAATTCAAGTGTTACAGATCCTGCAGCTTCTAACCAAATTAACTTAGCTTTATCACTGGGTTTAAAGCTCTCAATATCAATCGGATTATAGACCTTAACGACAATACCATAACGTGATTCTAGGTTTCGCAAATGCTCCATATTTGGACCGTAAATATTGTCCGCGACCCAAACTTCATCACCATGTGCTAAAAAACAAGAATTCACCAAGTTGATTGCAGAGAGTCCGCTTGGTGCAAGTAGACAGTATTCTCCGCCTTCTAATTGTGCAATATTGTCGCCTAGCGTAAACGTGGTAGGGGTGCCATGCGTTCCGTAACTATAGTCATAAGGATCGGTCCAATGGCGATTGAAAAGAGCATCGGTATTTTCAAAAATGATCGTTGATGCGCGATAAATAGGGGGTTGAATACTATTTAAAAGTTGAGGTGCTTTTCTAGGGCTATGTATGAGTTGAGTTTGCGTATTTATTTTCACAATTTACCTGTATAAACCGTCATTTTATAACTAACAAAACATACTACTAAAAAACTGCATAGCTGTGCTTTGTTTAAAATTATTTAACAACCTATAGGTTGGCTTCATTTTTGCAACTGCTAGTGCAATATAAGAAAAGTTCGGGTTGGAAAATGAAGCCATTAAAAGTGCATTACTTTCAGCATATTGCTGGTGAAGGGTTCGGAAGTTGTTATGAATATTTAAAATCAATTGGAGCACAAATTAGTGCTACGGAATTTTTTGCCTTACCTGTTGAGATGGCATTAGAAATCGAGGCGTTACCAGCAATTGAAGATATTGATTTACTCATCATCATGGGTGGAGCAATGAGTGTAAATGATGAGGCTAATTATCCATGGCTAAAAATAGAAAAAAGATGGATCCGTCGATATTTATCACTAGGCAAGCCTGCAATTGGTTTGTGTCTCGGAGGTCAGCTTATAGCCAATGCTTTGGGAGCAAGTGTACGTTTAAATGAGCAACAAGAGTTAGGTTGGACTAAAGTCTTCAGAACTCAACATGGTTTATCAGATTACTTTGAAATACCTAAAGAATTGGAAATAATGCAATGGCACAGTGAGACTTTTGAGATTCCTAAAGGAGGCGTCAGACTGGCTGAAAATAATGTGTGTGCAAACCAAATGTACCAAATTGGAAAGAATGTGCTGGGTTTTCAGTTTCATCCAGAAATAACGCCGAAAGTTTTACAAATGTATATTGAGAATGAAGAGCATGAGAAGGTATTTTCTGGCGCTTATGTACAATCTTTAGATACCTTAAAACAAACAAAAAAAACTAAGTTCCAAAAAGGGAATGAATTGCTGATCGATGCAATTAATTATGTATTGGGGTTCGGGCAGGGTGTACAAAAGAAAGCCGCCAACGCTTAACCGTAAATTGAGAAAAAATGATAAATAGGTTTGCTTAACAGTTAAACAATCGTTATAATGGGCGACCCTTTGATATTAAGGGCTAAACAACGTTGATTGTTGTTTAGATCGTTACAGTCGTGGCATCGATCACGACCTTAGTGATTTTCACTGCCTCTGACACTTGCCTTGTTTTCGGACAGGGGGAGATGCGTCATGGGTGATTCTTTATATATTTGGCTTGGAGTTTACTGGTATGTCTAACCAGAGAATCCGTATCCGTTTGAAGTCTTTTGATCACCGTTTAATTGATCAATCTTCTCAAGAGATCGTAGAAACAGCAAAACGTACTGGTGCACAAGTTTGTGGTCCAATCCCGATGCCAACTCGCATCGAGCGTTTTAACGTTCTAACTTCACCGCACGTTAACAAAGACGCGCGTGATCAGTATGAAATCCGCACTTACAAGCGTTTGATCGACATCGTTCAACCTACAGACAAAACTGTAGATGCATTGATGAAATTAGATCTTGCAGCTGGTGTAGACGTTCAGATCGCATTGGGTTAAGGCTTTCGGTTAATTAACACTCTAAGTTAATTAAGCCGCTTTTTTAGAGGTTTATGCACATGGCTATTGGTTTAGTCGGTCGCAAGTGCGGTATGACACGTATCTTTACAGATGCTGGTGTTTCTGTACCTGTTACAGTGATTGAGGTTGATCCTAACCGCATCACTCAAATCAAAACGCTTGAAACTGATGGTTATCAAGCGATTCAAATCACTACTGGTGAACGTCGCGAATCTCGCGTTACTAATGCTCAGAAAGGTCACTTCGCTAAAGCGGGTGTTGCTGCTGGTCGTTTAGTTCAAGAGTTCCGTGTTACAGAAGCTGATCTTGAAGGTCGTGAAGTTGGCGGAACTATCGGTGTAGATTTGTTCACAGTGGGTCAAATCGTTGACGTAACTGGTCAGTCTAAAGGTAAAGGTTTCCAAGGTGGTGTTAAGCGTTGGAACTTCCGTACTCAAGACGCTACTCACGGTAACTCTGTTTCTCACCGTGTTCTAGGTTCTACAGGTCAAAACCAGACTCCTGGTCGCGTATTCAAAGGCAAAAAAATGGCTGGCCATTTAGGTGCTGAACGCGTAACTACACAGGGTCTTGAAATCGTTGCTATCGATACAGAGCGTTCAGTTCTTGTAGTTAAAGGCGCGGTTCCTGGTGCTACCGGTGGTGACGTAACTGTTCGTCCTACTATCAAGGCTTGAGGGGAAATAACGTGAATTTAAATACTGTTTCCGGCTCTGCTGTTGAATTATCAGAAGTTGCGTTCGGTCGTGAATTCAATGAAGCTCTTGTACACCAAGTTGTTACAGCTTATTTAGCTGGTGGTCGTCAAGGTTCAAAAGCTCAGAAATCACGTGCAGACGTTTCTGGCGGTGGTAAAAAACCATTCCGTCAAAAAGGTACTGGTCGCGCTCGTGCTGGTTCTATTCGTAGCCCAATCTGGGTTGGCGGTGGTAAAACTTTTGCTGCTCGTCCACAAGACTGGTCTCAAAAAGTAAACCGTAAAATGTATCGCGGTGCTATGCAATGCATCCTGGCTGAACTTGTTCGTCAAGATCGCTTAGTTTTAGTTGAAGAGTTTGCTGTAGCTGCTCCAAAAACTAAAGAATTGCTTGCAAAACTTAACGACTTGAATGCTACTCGTGCATTAATCGTTACTGATGCTGTTGATGAGAACTTGTATCTAGCTGCTCGTAACCTTCCACACGTTGATGTGGTTGATGCTGCTGCTATCGATCCTGTTAGCTTGATCGCGTTCGATAAAGTTGTTATGTCTGTAGCTGCTGCTAAGAAAATTGAGGTAGAACTCGGATGAACAACGAACGTATCTATCAAGTCCTAAAAGGACCTGTATTCTCAGAAAAAGCACAAGTTTTAGGTGAAACTGCTGGTGTTCAAGTGTTTAAAGTTGCTATCGATGCAAACAAACTTGAAATCAAAAAAGCAGTTGAACAATTATTTGGTGTAGAAGTTGTTAAAGTTAACACGACTATCACTAAAGGTAAGACTAAACGCTTTGGTAAAACTATCGGACGTCGTTCTGATGTTAAAAAAGCATACGTCACCCTGAAAGCTGGCCAAGATGTAGAAATGGCTGACTTGGGCGATACCGCTGAAAGCACAGCGGAATAAGGACGAGAATTATGCCTATTCAAAAATGTAAGCCAACGTCACCAGGACGTCGCTTTGTAGAGAAAGTCGTTCACGACCATCTTCACAAAGGTGCGCCTTATGCTCCGTTGGTAGAAGCTAAAAAACGTACTGGTGGTCGTAATAACAACGGTCACATTACTACACGTCACGTTGGTGGTGGTCACAAGCAACATTACCGTATTGTTGACTTTAAACGTAACAAAGATGGCATTCCTGCGACTGTAGAGCGTATCGAATACGATCCTAACCGTACTGCACACATTGCATTAGTTTTGTATGCTGACGGTGAGCGTCGTTATATCATTGCGCCTAAAGGTCTACGTGCTGGTGATAAAGTTCAATCTGGTAACGATGCTCCAATTCGTCCAGGTAACTGCTTACCACTTCGTAACATGCCTATCGGTTCTACTCTTCACAATATCGAGCTTAAAATCGGTAAAGGCGCTCAATTAGTGCGTTCTGCTGGTGCTTCTGCTCAGTTATTGGGTCGTGACGGTTCTTACGCAATTATTCGTCTGCGTTCTGGCGAAATGCGTAAAGTACACGTTGAATGTCGCGCAGTTCTTGGTGAAGTTTCTAACCAAGAAAGCAACTTACGTTCACTAGGTAAAGCTGGTGCTTCACGCTGGCGTGGTGTTCGTCCTACCGTTCGTGGTATGGCGATGAACCCGGTAGATCACCCACATGGTGGTGGTGAAGGGCGTAACAAAGGTATTCAACCTGTAAGCCCATGGGGTCAAAAAGCTAAAGGGTACAAGACACGTACCAATAAGCGTACGACTAAGATGATCATTCGCGACCGTCGCGTTAAGTAACAAGTAAAGGAATCTGACAATGCCTCGTTCTCTGAAAAAAGGCCCATTCGTCGATGCGCACTTGTTCGCTAAGGTTGAAGCGGCTATCGCGGCTAATAACCGTAAGCCGATCAAAACTTGGTCGCGTCGTTCGATGATCCTCCCGGATTTTGTTGGTTTAACAATTTCTGTACACAATGGTCGTAACCATGTTCCGGTAATCGTATCTGAGCATATGGTTGGTCACAAGCTTGGTGAATTTGCACCGACTCGTACTTACCGTGGTCACGGTGTTGACAAGAAATCTAAACGTTAATAGGTGCTATGATGGAAGTAACTGCTAAATTACGCGGTGCCGCTATCTCGGCACAAAAAGCTCGTTTGGTTGCAGACTTGATTCGCGGCAAATCTGTTGCGCACGCTCTTAACATACTAAACTTCAGCAACAAAAAAGCTGCAGTTTTAGTTAAGAAAGCGTTGGAATCTGCGATTGCAAACGCTGAACATAATAACAGTTTAGATGTAGACGATCTTAAAGTTTCTACGATCTACGTTGATGAAGGCATGAGCCTTAAACGTATTTTGCCACGTGCTAAAGGTCGTGCAGATCGTATTACTAAGCGTACTTGTCACATCACCGTTAAGGTAGGGGTTTGATATGGGTCAGAAGGTTCATCCAATCGGTATCCGCCTAGGTGTTGTGAAACGTCATAACGCTAACTGGTATGCGAATCCGAAACAATACGCTGAATACTTGCTTAAAGATCTTCAAGTTCGTGAGTTTTTAAACAAAAAACTTAAGAATGCGATGGTGAGCAATATTCTTATCGAACGTCCAACAGGCGCTGCTAAAGTAACAATTAGCACTGCTCGTCCTGGTATCGTGATCGGTAAAAAAGGCGAAGACATTGAAAAATTACAGCGCGAACTTACCAATATTATGGGTGTTCCAGCGCAAGTAAGCATCAACGAAATTGATCGTCCAGATTTAGACGCTCGTCTAGTTGGTGAAGCAATTGCTTCTCAATTAGAAAAACGTGTAATGTTCCGTCGTGCTATGAAGCGTGCGGTTCAAAACACTATGCGTGCTGGTGCGAAAGGTATCAAAGTTGAAGTTTCTGGTCGTTTAGGCGGTGCAGAGATTGCACGTACTGAATGGTATCGTGAGGGTCGTGTACCTCTACATACTCTTCGTGCTGACATCGACTATTCAGCGGTTCGCGCAGAAACTACTTACGGTACGATCGGCGTTAAAGTTTGGATCTTCCGTGGTGAGATCTTGGGCGGCATGAAACAAGTCATGAACCCAGCTCCAGCTGAAGAACGTCCAGCTAAACGTGGTCGCGGTCGTGGTGAAGGTCAAGAGCGTCGTGGTCGTCGCAATGATCGTTCTGCTGAAAAAGGAGAATAATCCATGTTGCAACCTAAACGTACTAAATTCCGTAAAGTGCAAAAAGGCCGTAACACTGGTCTAGCACATCGCGGTAGCACAGTATCTTTTGGTACTATCGCACTTAAATCAGTTGAACGTGGTCGCATGACTGCGCGTCAAATTGAAGCAGCGCGTCGTACAATCAGCCGTCGTGTAAAACGTGGTGGTAAGATCTTTATCCGTGTATTCCCGGACAAACCAATTACTGAAAAACCATTAGAAGTTCGTATGGGTAAAGGTAAAGGTTCTGTGGAATATTGGGTTTGTGAAATCAAACCAGGTAAGATCCTGTACGAAATGGAAGGTGTGAACGAAGAATTAGCGCGTGAAGCATTTACGCTTGCTGCTGCTAAACTTCCGTTTAAAACCACTATCGTGACTCGGACGGTAATGTAATGAAAACTAAAGATCTACGTGAAAAGTCGGTAGAAGAATTGACAGCTTTGCTTGATGAGCAACAGTTGAACCAATTCCGTCTTCGCATGGCTAAAGCAACTGGTCAATTGGGTAAATCGCACGAAGTGCAATTAACTCGTAAAACTATTGCTCGCATCAAGACCCTCCTTACCGAAAAACAGGGGAACGCACAATGAGTGAGCAAACAGTTCGCACGTTAACAGGCAAAGTAGTAAGCGACAAGATGGACAAGTCTATCGTTGTTCTTATCGAACGCCGCGTTCAACACCCGTTGTATGGCAAATCAATCCGCCGTTCAACAAAATTACACGCTCATGATGAGAACAACACTGCTAAAACTGGCGATGTTGTAACTATCAAAGAAAGCCGCCCAATTTCTAAAACTAAGTCTTGGACTTTAGTTGAAGTTGTTGAAGCAGCTGCTGAGTAAATAACGTTCTTGTTGCATCATCGGTCAATTTCGAGTACTCTTTGAGCCTTTCGAAATTGTGACCGGTGATGCTCGGTTTTGGAGTAGGGCAATGATTCAGACCGAAACTATGCTCGACGTAGCAGACAACAGTGGTGCTCGCCGCGTACAATGTATTAAAGTACTTGGTGGTTCACATCGTCGTTATGCTTCAGTTGGCGACATTATTAAAGTTACTGTAAAAGAAGCAATTCCACGTGGCCGTGTTAAAAAAGGCGACGTAATGAATGCAGTAGTTGTACGTACAAAATTCGGTATCCGTCGTCCAGATGGTTCTGTTATTCGTTTCGATGATAACGCTGCTGTTATTTTGAACAACAACAAAGCTCCGATTGCTACTCGTATTTTCGGACCAGTGACTCGTGAACTTCGTACTGAACAGTTCATGAAAATCATTTCATTGGCTCCTGAAGTTCTATAATAGAGGCAATCATGGCTAAGATTAAAAAAGGCGATCAAGTAATCGTGATCGCAGGTAAAGAAAAAGGCAAACAAGGTACTGTTTTGTCTGTTTCTAATGACCGAGTTAAGGTTGAAGGTCTTAACTTAGTTAAGAAGCATCAAAAGCCTAACCGTGCAACAGGTGCTGAAGGCGCTATCGTTACACAAGAAGCTTTGCTTCATATCTCTAACGTGGCAATTTTTAATGCTACAACCCAAAAGGCTGACCGTGTTGGTTACCAAGTGATTGACGGCGTGAAAACTCGCGTTTACAAATCAAATGGTGAATCAGTGGCGGTAGCGAAGTAATAGGTTGAAATAGGCAATGGCCAGACTTAAAGCGCGTTACAACGACGAACTTAAAGCTCAATTACAAGAACAATTGGGCGTTAAGAATGTGATGGAGATCCCTCGCATCACTAAAATCACGATCAATATGGGTGTTGGTGCAGCTGCTGCTGACAAAAAACTCCTTGATGGTGCTCTTTCTGATATGCAAGCTATCGCTGGTCAAAAACCAGTTCTTACGTTAGCTCGTAAATCTATCGCTGGTTTCAAAATCCGTGATGGTTGGCCGATTGGTTGTAAAGTTACTTTACGCGGCGAACGCATGTACGAATTCTTAGACCGTTTGATCTCTATCGCGATCCCTCGTATCCGTGACTTCCGTGGTTTCTCTGCGAAATCATTTGACGGTCGTGGTAACTACTCTATGGGTCTTAAAGAACAGATTATGTTCCCTGAGATCGATTTTGATAAGATTGACCGTATTCGTGGTATGGATATTACCATCACTACGACTGCTCGCACCGATGACGAAGGCCGTGCGCTTATGCGTGCATTCGGCTTCCCGTTCAAATAAGAGGTCGATATGGCTAAGAAAGGTATGATTAATCGCGAATTGAAACGCGAAGCTACTGTTGCTAAATACGCTGCAAAACGTGCTGAATTAAAAGCTGTTATTGCAAACGTAAATGCAAGCGACGAAGAGCGTTTCGAAGCGATGATGAAGTTACAAGCATTACCACGTAATGCATCTCCAGTACGTCTTCGTAACCGTTGTGGTTTAACTGGTCGTCCTCATGGTTACTTCCGTAAGTTCGGTTTAAGCCGTAACAAATTACGTGACACAGTAATGCAAGGTGATGTACCGGGCGTTGTTAAGGCAAGCTGGTAAGGAGCACTATAAATGAGTATGCAAGATACCGTTGCCGACATGTTAACACGTGTTCGTAACGCACAAATGGCGAAGAAACAAACTGTTTCTATGCCAAACTCAAAGTTAAAAGTTGCGATTGCTAACGTTCTTCAACAAGAAGGTTATATCGCTGATGTAGCTGTTGCAGATGCTGAAGGCAAACCAACACTTACTTTGACTTTAAAATATTTCGAAGGCAAACCAGTTATTGAGACTGTGAAGCGCGTTAGCCGTCCAGGTTTACGTCAATATCGCGGTAAAGATAACCTTCCAAGCGTTAAGCAAGGTTTAGGTATTGCAATTGTTTCTACAAGCAAAGGCATCATGACTGATCGCGCTGCACGTGCTGCAGGTATCGGTGGTGAAGTTATTGCTTTTGTTTCTTAATAGGTGATTCCTCATGTCTCGTGTGGCTAAAGCCCCAGTAACTGTACCTAACGGTGTAACAGTTACTCAGAACGGCCGGCAGGTCGAAGTGAAAGGCAGCAAGGGTACTTTGTCTTTCAACCTGCATGCGCTGGTCGAGCTAAAACAGGAAGACGGTATTCTAGCTGTTGCTCCTAAAGCTGAATCTAAAGATGCTTGGATGCAAGCTGGTACTGCTCGCGCTGTGCTTAACAACCTTGTTAAAGGTGTTAGCGAAGGTTTCGAACGTAAGTTACAACTTATCGGTGTTGGTTATAAAGCTGCGGTTAAAGGGAACACAGTTCACCTTAACCTAGGTTTCTCTCACCCGATCGATTACAACCTTCCTGAAGGTGTAACTGCTGAAACACCTACAGCTACTGAAATCGTGCTTAAATCTGCTGATAAAGCAGCTTTAGGTCAAGTTGCTGCAGATATCCGTGGTTACCGTCCGCCAGAGCCATATAAAGGTAAAGGTGTTCGTTATTCTGATGAAGTTGTACTTCGTAAAGAAGCTAAGAAGAAATAAGGCGCGAGGTTCTTATGAACGAAAAGAAACAAACCCGTTTGCGTCGTGCGAAAAGCACACGCTTGCACATCCGTGCATTGGGTGCGACTCGTTTGTGTGTAAACCGCACTCCGCGTCACATCTATGCTCAAGTAATCTCAGCAGATGGTGGCAAAGTATTAGCGCAAGCTTCTACTTTAGATGCTACGTTACGTAGTGGTACTACAGGTAACGTTGAAGCAGCTACTAAAGTTGGTGCTTTAATCGCTGAACGTGCTAAAGCAGCTGGCGTAACTAAAGTTGCATTTGACCGTTCTGGTTTCAAATATCATGGTCGTATCAAAGCCTTGGCTGATGCTGCTCGTGAAAACGGCTTGGAGTTCTAATCATGGCTAAAGTTGAACAAAACGAAGGTCTTGTTGAAAAGCTGGTTGCCGTTGATCGTGTAGCCAAAGTTGTTAAGGGTGGTCGTATCTTCTCTTTCACAGCATTAACTGTTGTGGGTGATGGTAATGGTCGCGTAGGTTTTGGTCGTGGTAAAGCTCGTGAAGTTCCAGCTGCTATTTCTAAAGCACTTGAAGCTGCTCGTCGCAACATGATTACTGTTGAACTTGTTGATGGTACTGTTCAGCACCCTATCAACGCTCGTCACGGTGCTAGCCGTGTTTACATGCAACCTGCTTCTGAAGGTACTGGTGTAATTGCTGGTGGCGCTATGCGTGCTGTTTTAGAAGCTGTTGGTGTACGTAACGTATTAACTAAATGTTATGGTTCTACTAACGCTGCGAACGTAGTAAACGCGACTTTTAATGGTCTGCGTGATATGACTTCTCCTGAGAAAGTTGCTGCGAAACGTGGTCTTTCAGTAGCACAAATTCAAGGGTAATCAATCATGAAAACGATTAAAGTTACCCAGACTAAATCTGCATCGCATCGCTTGAAAAATCACAAGCTTAGCCTTAAAGGTTTAGGTCTGCGTCGTATTGGTCACACTGTAGAAGTTCAAGATACTCCTTCTAACCGTGGTATGATCAATCAAGTTTACTATATGGTTAGTGTAGAGGAATAAGCCATGACTCTGCGTTTAAATACAATTGCACCTGCAGAAGGTGCTAAGCGTGAAAACCTTCGTTTAGGCCGTGGTATTGGTTCTGGCGTTGGTAAGACTGGTGGCCGTGGTGTCAAAGGTCAAAACTCACGTAAGAGCGGTGGTACTCGTCCAGGTTTCGAGGGTGGTCAAACTGCGTTATATCGTCGTCTACCTAAGTTCGGTTTCACTAGCCAATTGGCTTTGAAAACTGCTGAAGTACGTTTGTCTGAACTTAACAAAGTTGAAGGCGATATCGTTACTCTTGAAACTTTAAAAGCAGCGAACGTTGTACGTAAAGATATGATTCGTGCTCGTATCGTTCTTTCTGGTGAAATCACTCGTGCATTCACTGTTCAAGGTGTTGCATTGACTAAAGGCGCTAAAGCTGCTGTTGAAGCTGCTGGCGGTAAAGTCGAGGAGTAATCGCGAGTGTCTATGTCTCCTAGTTCTACAGGTCATGTTCACATGATGAAAGGTCAACCATTTCACGTGAAATATCGTGAAATTATTCGCCGATTAATGTTTTTAATTGGTGCTTTGGTGGTCTTTCGACTAGGAGCGCATATTCCGCTGCCAGGTATTGATAATGTCGCTTTAGAACGTTTCTTTAATGCAAACCAGGGTACTTTCCTTGGTTTGTTTAATATGTTCTCAGGCGGGGCATTGGAACGAATGTCCATTCTTGCGTTGGGGATCATGCCGTATATTTCTGCATCGATTATCGTGCAGTTAATGTCAACGGTTGTTCCTTCGCTGGAAGCATTGAAAAAAGAAGGCGAGCAGGGCAAGCGTAAGATTAACCAATATACGCGTTACGGCACATTATTCCTTGCAATTGTACAAGGTATTGGTATGTGTGCGGGTCTGATCAGTCAAGGGATTACCTTTACTTCAGGTTTAGCATTCTATATTCCTGCATTAACGTCTTTAGTTGCAGGTACCATGTTCTTAATGTGGTTGGGAGAGCAAATTACCGAACGTGGTGTTGGTAATGGGATCTCTATGATCATCTTTGCAGGTATTGTTGCTGGTTTACCAAGTATGGTTGTGCAATCATTTACCCTTGTGGAAAATGGTCAATCAAGCTTAATTGGTATTGCTATATTTGGCTTATTGTCTTTAGCTGTTTTAGCTGCGATTGTGTTTATTGAAAAAGCACAACGTCGTATACCTGTTAACTATGCTCAAAAGCAGCAAGGTCGCCGAGTATTTACTGCACAGCAGACTCACTTACCATTAAAAATAAATATGGCGGGTGTAATTCCAGCAATTTTCGCAAGTTCGTTATTGCTGTTTCCTGCAAGTTTAGGTCAATGGTTAGGTAGTTCTGATCCTAATGCAGGGATCGTTAAGCGTACACTACAAGATTTGGCATTAGTTTTATCGCCTGGACAACCATTATATTTGGTGCTATTCGGTGCGCTTATTATTTTCTTCTGTTATTTTTATACGGCACTAGTTTTCAGTCCTAAAGAAGTATCAGAAAACTTAAAGCGTAGTGGAGCTTATGTACCTGGTATCCGCCCAGGTGAGCAAACTGCTCGTTATTTAGATCATATTCTTAGTCGTTTAACATTTATCGGTTCGATTTATATCACTGTTGTATGTTTAATGCCGATGGTGCTTCAAAGTTCTTTTGGTATTCCATTCCATTTGGGTGGTACATCGCTGTTGATCGTGGTTGTTGTAGTTATGGACTTTATGGCTCAGCTACAGGCACACCTCACATCGCGCCAATATGATAATCAAACACTAATGAGTAAAACGACTGCTCATCCTAAGGGATAAGCGCACTTAGAGGTTTCATCATGAAAGTTCAAGCTTCTGTAAAGAAAATTTGTGGTAGCTGTAAAGTTATCCGTCGTAATGGGGTAATCCGCGTGATTTGTAGCGCTGAACCTCGTCATAAGCAGCGTCAAGGTTAATCTGATCAAGACCTGTTGATTTCAGTAGGCTAATTAGGTTATTATCCGCCCCTCAAAGATTTTGTGGGGCGGTTGATTATCTCTACTGCCTTTTTGGAGAAAGTGAATGGCTCGTATTGCCGGTGTAAACATTCCGGATAACAAGCATGCTGTTATCTCTCTTACGTATATCTTTGGTATTGGCCGCCATACTGCTAAGCAAATCTTAGCTGCAACTGGTATTGCACCAACTACTAAGATCCGTGAATTAGATGACGCTCAGCTTGATGCGATTCGTGCAGAAGTTGCTAAGGTTCCGACCGAAGGTGACTTACGTCGCGAAATTTCCATGAACATTAAACGTTTAATGGATTTAGGCTGCTACCGCGGTCTTCGTCATCGTCGCAGCTTGCCTGTCCGCGGACAACGCACCAAAACTAACGCACGTACCCGTAAAGGTCCGCGCAAACCTATTAAGAAATAAGATTTCTGGAAGCTAAAAGATGGCTAAAGATACTCGCACACGCAAGAAGGTCACTCGTACCGTCTCTGAAGGTGTTGCACACATTCACGCTTCTTTTAATAACACCATTGTGACTATTACCGATCGTCAAGGTAATGCACTGGCTTGGGCCACTTCAGGTGGACAAGGCTTCCGTGGATCACGTAAATCAACTCCGTTTGCTGCTCAGGTAGCTGCTGAAGTTGCTGGTAAAGCTGCTTTAGATTACGGTTTGAAAAACTTGGACGTCCTTGTTAAAGGTCCTGGTCCAGGTCGTGAATCTGCGGTTCGTGCTTTAGGTGCAGTGGGTTATAAAATTAATAGCATTACCGATGTGACTCCAATTCCTCACAACGGTTGCCGTCCACCTAAAAAACGTCGCGTGTAAGGAGAAACATTCATGGCTCGTTATATTGGTCCAAAATGCAAACTCTCTCGCCGCGAAGGGACAGACCTGCAACTTAAATCAGGCGTTAAACCGTTTGATGTTAAGACAAAAAAACATGCTAAAGCTCCTGGCCAACATGGTGGAGCTCGTGGTGGTAAACAATCAGAGTACTCACTACAATTACGTGAAAAACAAAAAGTACGTCGTATGTACGGTGTTTTAGAACGTCAATTTAGTAACTACTATAAAGAAGCTGCTCGTGTTAAAGGCGCAACAGGTGAAAACTTGTTGAAATTGCTTGAAAGCCGTTTAGATAACGTTGTTTATCGTATGGGCTTTGGTTCTACACGTGCAGAAGCTCGTCAGCTTGTATCTCACCGTTCAATCACTTTAAATGGTCGTCGTGTTAACATCGCGTCAATCCAAGTTAAAGCTGGTGACGTGATTGCAGTACACGAAGGCGCTAAACAACAATTACGTATTAAAAACGCAATTGAATTGGCTGCTCAACGTGGAACTCCTTCTTGGATGGAAGTTGACCATTCTAAATTAGAAGGTACATTCAAATCTGCACCTGATCGTTCTGATTTACCTGCTGAAATCAACGAAAGCTTGATTGTTGAATTGTATTCTAAATAATCCTTGAGGTAGCAATAATGACGCGTACTGCAAACGAGTTTCTAACTCCGCAAGCGATCAAGGTCGAAGCGGCAAGCGGGACCTCGGCAAAAGTGATTCTAGAACCTTTAGAGCGTGGCTTTGGTCATACTCTAGGTAATGCTTTACGTCGCATTCTTTTATCATCTTTACCTGGCGCTGCTGTGGTTGAAGTTGAGATTGAAGGCGTCGAGCACGAGTACAGTACTTTAGAAGGCTTGCAGCAGGACATCGTCGAGCTCTTGCTGAACCTTAAAGGATTGTCTATTAAGCTGTTCGATCAAAATGAAGCATATTTGACATTAGAGAAACAAGGTCCTGGCGATGTAACTGCCGCTGATCTTCGTTTACCTCACAATGTTGAAGTGGTTAACCCTGAACATTTGATCGGCACGTTAAGTGCTTCAGGCTCATTGAAAATGCGCTTGAAAGTTGTTCAAGGTCGTGGTTATGAGACTTCTGATTCTCGCTTCCCAGAAGGTGAAACTCGCCCAGTGGGACGTTTACAATTAGATGCGTCTTATAGCCCGATTAAACGTGTTTCTTACACAGTTGAAAATGCTCGTGTAGAACAACGTACAGACCTTGACAAGTTGGTCATTGATCTTGAAACAAACGGGACTGTTGACCCTGAAGAAGCGATCCGCAAAGCGGCAACAATCTTGCAACAACAAATTGCAATCTTTGTTGATCTTCAGAAAGATCAAGCTCCAGTTGCTCAAGAACCTCGTGAAGAAGTTGACCCAATCTTGCTTCGTCCAGTAGATGATCTAGAGCTTACTGTTCGTTCTGCTAACTGTTTGAAAGCAGAAAATATTTACTACATTGGTGATCTTGTTCAACGTACTGAAGTTGAGTTGTTAAAAACTCCTAACTTAGGTAAAAAATCGTTGACTGAGATCAAAGATGTTCTGGCTTCAAAAGGCTTACAACTCGGCATGCGTTTAGAAAACTGGCCACCAGCTAGTTTACGTATGGACGATCGTTTTGCCTATCGTAGTCGTTAATTAAGTAGGACTATCACCATGCGTCATCGTAATAGTGGTGTGAAATTAGGCCGTACAAGCAGTCATCGTAAAGCGATGTTCCAAAACATGGCTAATTCTTTGTTTGAACACGAGTTGATCAAAACAACTGTGCCTAAAGCAAAAGAGTTACGTCGTGTAGCTGAGCCTTTAATCACTTTAGCTAAAGTCGATACAGTAGCAAACCGTCGTTTAGCGTTTGCTCGTACTCGTTCAGCAGCAACTGTTGGTAAATTATTTACCGTTCTTGGCCCTCGTTACAAAGAACGTAACGGCGGTTATCTACGTGTTCTTAAAGCGGGCTTCCGTGCAGGTGATGCTGCACCGATGGCTTACGTTGAGCTAGTAGATCGCGAAGTTAAATAATTTCGTGTAGAACATCGCAAGTTGTTCAAAAAAGGTCGGTTGAATAAACCGGCCTTTTTTTGTCTAACAATTGGCATTACTTGACCTGAATTGACATGTTTTTTGCAACTTTTAGTCAAACTTGACATTGTGTATTGTCAAAAATATGTTTTAATAAAAATGTTCTTATAAAAAGGTTAATAAAAGAAATGGATAAGCAAGTCGATATTCTTATTGTTGGTGCTGGTATCTCTGGAATTGGAATTGCAGCACATTTAATTAAAAATAATCCGAACCGTAAATTTGAAATACTCGAACGTCGTAAAAGTTTCGGTGGAACGTGGGATTTGTTTAAATACCCAGGTATTCGCTCCGACTCAGATATGTCTACTTTTGGCTACAATTTTAAGCCATGGCGTAAAGCGAATGTGCTTGCAGATGGCGCTTCGATTAAAGGTTACTTGGGTGAAGTTGTTAGTGAGTACAATATTAAAGAAAAAATTCATTTTGAGCATCGTGTACTTTCTGCGAATTACGATACTTCAATAAAAAAATGGATTGTAGAAATCGAAGATCAAAATCAAAAGAAACAAACTTGGCAAGCTAATTTCGTCTTAGGCTGCACAGGTTATTATAACTATGACCAAGGTTTCCAACCTGATTTTCCAAATCAAGATAAATTTAAAGGTCAATTGATTCATCCACAATTTTGGCCTGAAAATTTAGATTATACCGGCAAGAAAGTAGTTATCATTGGTAGTGGAGCAACTGCAATCACTTTAGTACCAGCAATGGTAAAAGGTGGGGCTGGGCATGTAACAATGTTACAACGTTCACCAACTTATATTGCTTCAATTCCTTCGATTGATTTTGTTTATGACAAAACACGTAAATTTATGACAGAGGACATGGCATATAAGTTCACGCGTGCTCGTAATATCGGAATGCAACGTGCAATTTTTGCTTTGTCAAAAAAACAACCTCAACTGGTTCGCAAGTTACTTCTTAAATCTATTGAAATGCAGTTGAAAGGTAAAGTGGATATGAAACACTTTACCCCAAGTTACAATCCTTGGGATCAACGTTTATGTGTAGTGCCAGACGGTGATTTATTCAAAATTTTACGTAGTGGTAAAGCAAGTGTTGAAACAGATCATATTGAATCATTCACTGAAAATGGTATTCAATTGAAATCTGGTAAACACTTAGATGCAGATATCATTGTTTCTGCGACTGGTCTAGAAATTCAAATTATGGGCGGTATCAAAGCGACTGTTGATGGTCAGCCGATCAAGACTAGCGAACATATGCTTTATAATGGTGTGATGGTAAGTGATGTACCAAATATGGCGATGGTCATTGGTTATGTGAACGCATCATGGACATTAAAAGTAGATGTCATTGCTGATTATATTTGCCGTCTATTCAAATTTATGGATCAGAACGGTTATGATGAAGTTGTCGCACCAACTGACCATTCTGCAATGCTCGATGAAACAGTTATGGGTGAAATGTCATCAGGTTATATTGCGCGTGCGGCTGATCAACTTCCAAAACAAGGTACTAAGGCACCTTGGATGGCAACGCATAACTATTTAGCTGATCGTAAAGATCTCAAAAATGCGACTTTTAATGATGGTATTTTAAAATTTGCGAAGGCTCCTGCACAGTCAGTAAAAAAGCCTAAATTAGTATCTTAATGAATAGCTATTAAAATAAAAAGGAAGCGAAAGCTTCCTTTTTCTATTTATAAAGAACGTGATATGAGTTCTTTCATGATTTCATTGGTGCCGGCATATATACGATTTGCACGGTTATCGATATATGCGCGTGCAATAGGGTATTCAAGCATGAAGCCATAGCCACCATGTAACTGTAAGCACTCATCAACGACTTTAGAGAACATATCAGAAATTTTATATTTTGCAGCTGCGGCCGCATCTACACCTAACGTACCCTCAAGTTGTAATTCCATACAACGATCTAAATAAGAACGACAGAAGTCTATTTCAGTTCGAAGTTCTGCTAGCTTAAAACGTGTATTTTGAAATGTGCCAATTGGCTTGCCGAATGCTTTACGATCTTTTGTATATTGTACTGTGTGTGCAAAGGCAGCTTCTGCACCTGCTTGGCAGATAATCGCAACAAGCATACGTTCCCAAGCGAGTTCTTTCATAAGCATGATGAAGCCCATGCCTTCCATACCAATCAAATTTTCCTTTGGTACACGAACATTATCAAAGAACAATTCGCAAGTATCTTGTCCTTTCATACCAATTTTATTGAGTGGTTTACCTTTGGTGAATCCAGCTCGATCAGCTTCGACAATAATGAGAGATAAGTTGGCTGAACCTTTATCACTATTACCTGTTTTGCACACAACAATTGCCATATCACATAGATAACCGTTGGTAATAAAAATTTTAGAACCATTGATGACATATTCATCGCCATCTAAAACTGCAGAAGTTCGTACAGCTTGTAAGTCTGAACCTGTACCAGGCTCAGTCATCGCAATGGCAGTGACAACTTCGCCAGAAGCCATTTTAGGGAGCCATTTTTTCTTTTGCTCTTCGTTGGCAAAATTATTCAGGTAATTCGCAACAATATCCGAATGCAATGAAAAACCAGTTGATGAATCCATTGCATAAGCTTGTTCTTCAATGAGGATCATACTGTAGAGTCGATCTACACCATATCCACCATATTCTTCAGGCATTGTGGTGCACAATAGACCCATTTCACCCGCTTTATTCCATAAGTCACGATCTACATGTTGTTGTTCTTCATATTTTGCAATATTTGGAACGACTTCTTTTTCATAGAATTTTCGGACAGTATCACGAAACGCTTCATGCTCTGCATTGAATAATTTTCGAGGTAACATATTAGGAATTGGTCGAATTGCGCCTGATTGCATATTTATATTTCCATAAGTTTTATTAGATTAGCCACAACATAAGAGAGCCTGAACATTGGTGCAATGTGTTGAATGCTCAAATCGCAAGAATTGCTGATGAATTTGGTCAATTGATATTTTTAAAACACAAAGCTCATGGCTTCAGTTAAAATGGAATGAACACAGATTAGGGGATAAAAATGTACGATGAATTAACGCTTGAAGAGCGTAAAGTTATCTATCGCGCACGTCGTGGTTTAAAAGAAATTGACGTGTATTTTGATCCTTATGTAAAGCAATACTATTTGCAAGCTGAACCAGAAGAGAAAGCAATGTTTGCTGAACTGGTTGAACAAGAAGATCCTGATTTATTGGATTGGTTTATGGAGGTTTCTGAACCACCTCGACCTGAATTGCGCCAATTTATTCAAAAATTAAAAGATTATGTCCATAATCCATGAGCGTTATTCACTGAAACACAGCTCTTATTCGGCTGTGTTTCATGTTTTCTCTATTTTCATCATGAGTATTACTTTATTAATCAGTATTAAGCTCATTTATGCTTTGGGCAGTATTATATTTATACTGATTATCTGGTGGAATTTTAGAAAAAAACCACAATTAAAAGAATTACAAAAAATAGACAAAGATTTATGGTCGATTCAAATGACTTCAAATCCAAAAATATACCAAGCAAAACTGAATCGAGTTTTTCATTTTCATTACTTCGTAGTACTCAGTTTTAACGAAAATAAATTCGATTCTTTGGTGATTTGGAGAGATCAAATAGATGAAAAACAATGGAAAAGCTTGATTACTCATGCAAGTTTTGGCTAATTGTTAGACAATAAGTCTTTTATTTTTAAATTTAAAACATGATAAAAAACAATTATTTAAAAATATATTATATGAATAAAAAATGAATTGTTTGACG
This sequence comes from Acinetobacter sp. 24-47-62, assembly GCF_056779765.1. Classification (NCBI taxonomy): domain Bacteria; kingdom Pseudomonadati; phylum Pseudomonadota; class Gammaproteobacteria; order Moraxellales; family Moraxellaceae; genus Acinetobacter; species Acinetobacter sp. 24-47-62. The sequence goes on along the minus strand of NZ_JBWYIN010000014.1, from coordinate 37,171 downwards.
AAAATGAAAGAAAATCAAATTGTTAGACAAAAACACGATGAAATCTTAATTTATAAAGTACATTAAACATACCAACAGCTAATGAGGAATTTCAAAATGAGCGAAATTCATATGTGGTTGTTTCTAGTGGTTGCTGCTGTTATGGCAATTATAATTGGAAGACTAGGAACTGTGCTGAAGGAACGAATTGAACACCACAACAACGAACAAAATAAACTCTCTTGAGTTTACCATTTAATAAGTAGCATGTGCCGAACCGTCGCAATGCTACTTTTTTTTGCCCAAAATTTTAACAATTCAAAAAATAAGTCAATCATTTCAATTCAGATCAATGACAGACTAATTGTTAATGAAGTGCATTGCTGCACTTTTATTCAGCGATTGCATCTGATATTTTAAATCGCAAGGATGACAAAATTATAAAATTGAGGACAGGAAGTATGTCTAAATTAAAGACTCAAGGTCTTTTCACGGCAATTGCGGTTGTAGCAGCTACAACTTTATCTGGATGTTCATACGTAATCAAAACTGGTGCGAATGCATCACTTGCGTTTAGTGAAAAACACATCTTACCGCCAGTACTCTCAATGGGTGATGTGGATATGGTGTGTAATCAGGGCACAGCTTTGACTCCTGTGATTATGGCGACTAAAGATATGGGTGCTGATCCGACCCGTATGGCAGTTCTTTTATATTCAGCTTCAGGGATGTGCGCAGAAAATCGTGCCTTAGATGCAGAATTAAGATACCTAAGAGCATCAAAAGCAGGTCAAGTGACAGAAGCACAAGATGCGCGTATTGAACAAAAGCGCTGGGCTGCTGTTGCTGCCGAACGTCAATATACGGGTTATCAATTGTTTGCGGAGCGTTGGCAGTCTAAATATAAATATAATTTAGGTGACTCATGTCCAACTATGCGTCGTAATCTTGACCAAACAGTATATCTGTTAGGGATGTTAAGTGGCTTACAAGCGATGACCAATGATATTGCTTCTGGTGGTCAAGTGCATGTTCCTAAAGATATCGCAGCAATTGTTGAACGTGGCATGGTCTGTCTTGATAACAACAAGTTTTGGGGTGTACCGAATGCTACTCGAGCAGTGATTTGGACATTATTACCTGGAGCTGATGCAGGCAAACCAGATCCATACCAAACGCTTAAACAATCTATGCAAATTGGTGAGCAAAAAGGAGTACGCTTATCGCATGCCTTGTATGCTGTTGCAGCACAAGCCAGTGGTGACGATGCAAAAATACGTGATGCATTACGTTCTTATGCCGCTTCACGTGCTGAAGAAGTTCCTGTAAATCCAGAGTTTAAGTTATTGGATAATATGGCAGGACAAATGATACAAGCGATCTCAGACCGTTATTGGACGGAGAATACAGGTGTACGAACTGAAGCTGATGGAATGTCGAGCTTCTGGGATGATCAAGCGACCAATGAAGCCGATGATCTTTTCGAGAACACATTAGGCGAATAAGATTTTTTTAATTTTGTTCAAAATTAAAAAATGGAGTTATTCAAGAAAAAGAGCTTTTAAGCTCTTTTTCTTTTAGGAATACGAAAGATGAAAGATACTATCCTGATTCGAAAAATACTGTTTATTGCATGCTGTATCAGTATTTCCGCTAGTCTGCAGATTTTTCAGGAGTATTTTTTCTATTGGCGTCCTGTATTGGATGAAGAAATTTGGCGAGTATGGACAGCTCACTATGTACATGTGGGATGGATACACTATGCATTGAATATGGTGGGTTTAGCCTGTCTGCCTTTCATCTTCCCATATGTCAAAATTAGGTACATGTTGTACTTGTTGATCGCACTCCCGCCATTAGTTAGTTTAAGTTTTTATTATGTTTATCCTCACGTTGAAGCTTATGCAGGTCTATCAGGGGTACTACATGGTATGTATATGGCTTTGGCAGTTTATTTTTTTAAATTTGAAAAAGAACGTAAATTCTCGCTGCTTGTATTAGCTTTAATCACGGGCAAAATTTTGTGGGAAAATATCTTTGGTTCTCTCGATACTGCGCAAATGATTGGTAGCCCAGTATTGGTTGAAGCACATTTAACAGGTGCAATATGGGGGGCATTACTCAGCATGCTCTTTTTAATTTATCAGCACATCTCCGTGAAGGACACACACATCTCTTAATTACTCTGATACTTAATTATCACTTATTTTAATGTGTGATCAGATTCGAATCTTTTGCATTTATTTTTTTAAGGTCATATTTGTTTAAAAAAAGAAATACAGTATGGTATAGCCTACTGATTTAGTTGGTTTTTATCTCGCTCTTAAGAGGTGAATTGATGAAAATTGGCATAAATTTAAAAAAAATGGAAAAGTCAGTCATTCTTTTTTAAAAAAAAATCAGTCAGATTCATGTGATAAAAGAGGTAAGGAAATTAGGTAAAGGATTTTGCCTAAGCCCGAATTAGAAAAGATGAGCTGTACAGGCAATGTATAGCAGTATTAAATAATGGAATAACAATGCAAGAGCCTTCTAAAAAGAGATCTGGGTTAGGTCTACTTAGTTATATATGGACTGAGTGGATATCTGCGTTTACGATTTTGCTTCTACTGTTACTGACGCTCATCATCGGGACAGGAGAAATGATTCACGGGCAGATGTTACGTTTAGGTGAAAGTCTATACGGTGACGAAAAAATTGGTATGCAGTATTCATTCTTGCGTGCTGAACCTGAAAAGCCAGTCTGTGATCGAAATCCAAATATTGACCTTCTGGTTCAAAACCAAATGCAAGCCAATGCAAAGGATGAATTTGCAGATATTTTTGGCACAACATCTGAAGAAGATGTTCGTGCCTCTGTGTTGGCTGGTCAACAGTTATGTGAAGAAAAATATGCCTTCTACGATAAGTCAATTCAGTATTTAGAAGATAACCCTTCAATACGAACTTACCGAACCATGGAAACAACTTTCTTTGGTATTTTCCAATTTGGTACGGAAAATAAGGCAGTTCTATTGATTATCATGGTGGTACTTGCAGCGATCACTGCAACACTTAAAATCCACCACATTGGTCTACGCGGTCCAAGTTCTGTTTTAGATTATAGGGTTTACGCTGTCGCAATGATACTTGCGAACAGTTTCTTAACCAGTTCAGCGATCAGTCAGTATAGATCTGTATTGAACTCTGGTGTTCCGCCAACCAGTGAGATGACAATCATCTACTGGTTATGGATAATCTTGTTCAGTACACTGACATTAATTAGTTTGTACCAATTGTTCCGTGTACCAGAAAATGCGAAGCCAGGTGGTACGATTGGCATGGCATTATTGTCAGTCCCACTTTATGCCTATATGGCGATCACAACAGGATTTAACTTTACCTTTGTGATGGACTATCCAATGGGTCAAGGGATTTATTTAGGGCAGCTGGTTGAGTTCTCTACTATTTTCCTTAATTTATCACTGTTCATTTGGGCAGGTATGCTGTTAAAGCAGACATTAATTGTTGATAAATTCCTAAACATTTTACGTCCATGGAATCTAGCGCCTGAAACGCTTACCTGGTTAATCTTACTTGCTGCTGCATTACCTACAGCTTATACAGGTGCATCAGGTATTTTTGTAATCGCTGCAGGTGCGATCATTTATAAAGAAGTTTGGAATGCGGGCGGACGCCGTCAATTCGCTTTGGCTACGGCTGCAATGTCAGGTTCGCTTGGTGTGGTACTCCGTCCATGTCTATTGATTGTTGTTGTTGCATCGCTGAACAAAGAAGTGACGACTGACTTGTTATACCAATATGGTATTGGTGTTTTCCTCATCACTTCAACTTTGTTCTTATTAATTTCACTGTTCTTTGCTGAGCAAAAATTCCGTATTGCAGCGCCATCAGTTGCATTCCCGAATTCCGCTAAGGCATTAGTGGCAGTAGTTCCTTATGTGATCGTATTCCTGATTGTGTGGGCATTCTACAAGTATGCGTTAAATACCAACTTGAATGAGTTTACTGCACCAGTCATGATGCCAATCATCTTACTTGTCATGGTGCTTTATGAAAAATTACGTCATGAACCAGCACCGCTCGCACCAGTAGGACATTGGGATACGACATTAAGCCATACTTCGGTTGAACAAGAAGCAGCTAAGGCGCGAGTGTCAGCATCTGAAATTGCAGCACAGGATAGTCCAGACAATCCTGCACGTAAAGTGAGTTTCTGGAAGTCAATTCATGTATCTGCAAGTGAAACAGTCGGACATATCGGGGCGCTTGTGATCTTAATGGCATTGTCTGTCAGCGTTGGTGGATACTTAGAGCGTATCGAGTTGATGGAACACTTCCCAACGGATATTGAAAATATCTATATCGTGATTACCTTGATCGTATGTCTCATGGTATTCGTCGGGATGATTATGGATCCGTTTGGTGCTGTCATCTTAATTTCAGCAACAGTTGCGCCTGTCGCCTACGCTTATGGTATAGATCCTGTTCACTTCTGGATGATTGCTTTAATTGGTTTCGAATTGGGTTATGTATCACCTCCAGTTGCACTCAATCACTTGCTCGCAAGGCAGTCGATTGGTGATGAAGAGGTGGCTGCTGCCGATGCAGAAGTGAAAGATAAAACGTTCTACTACAAATACGAACGTTGGATTCTTCCTCTGATTGTGATGATTCCAGCTATGTTAATTATCGCCTATGTACCTTATATCTTTAAGTTATTCGGTTGGTATCAATAATTAAATAAAATAAGCACCTTCGGGTGCTTATTTTTTGTTGATTTTTAAAACATCTTAATTTCTTGGGCGCGGCTTAAATTGAATAACACCAATTTCGTCTGCAACCTCAGGCATTTGAGGTTCATCTATATGTGTCGGACGATTTTCAGAATAGTTACATTCAATACATTCGATCCATTCTGAATCACCTGAAGTGAGCATGACAATACGATCCATAGCTTCACATTTCGGACATTTTGCACCTGCAATGAAACGACGTTTGATCGACATAATGACACTCACCTTCAAAAATTAGTAGCGTAGTTTAAGCAGTTTTAGTGTCATTCGTCCAACCTTGATGGCGTAATAATGCATCAATTTTAGGCTCACGACCTCTAAATTTAACAAAGGCATCAAGCGCTGTATCTTTACCGCCTACAGCAAGCACTGCTTTGCGGAAAGCAAGTCCAGTCTCTTGGTTGAAGATGCCTTCTTGTTCAAAGCGATCGAATGCATCACTTGCCAAAACTTCAGCCCATTTGTAAGAGTAGTAGCCTGCGGCATAACCCCCTGCGAAAATATGGCTAAAACTATTTTGGAATCGGTTGTAAGGTGCTGTAGGGAGAACAGCATATTGTTCACGAATTTCGTTTAGAGTGTGTTGAATAGCTATTGCATCTAAAGCAGGAGATTGTTTATGTATATTCAAATCAAACATGGCAAACTCTAGTTGACGAAGGGTTTGCATGCCTGATTGGAAAAATCTCGCATCCAAAAGCGACTTAAGGAGTTCTTCAGGTAAGGGTGTTTTGGTCTCAATGTGTTGGCTGATTAAAGCCAAGCTTTCATTATCCCAAGTCCAGAATTCCATAAACTGACTTGGCAGCTCGACGGCATCCCAAGCGACACCATGTGTGCCTGCTACAGAGATATGATCTACTTCTGTGAGCATATGATGCAGACCATGTCCAAACTCATGGAAAAGAGTAACGACTTCATCATGTGTTAAAAGCGCAGGCTGTTGACCAATTGGTGGTGTAAAATTACCGACCATGTAACAAATCGGTTTCTGCATGCCATTGTTGGTTTGCATACGTGAGCGGAATCCGCTCATCCATGCTCCACCACGTTTCCCACTTCTAGCGTACAAGTCAAAATAGAATCCACCTATGACACTGCCTTGATCTTCAAGCTCATAATATCGTGCATCTGGATGCCATACAGGTGCTTCACGTTCAATGACTTGAATACCATATAAACGCTCCACAATTTTAAATAAACCTTGAACGACGACAGGGGTAGGGAAGTATGGCTTAAGTGCTTCCTGAGACAGATTAAACTGTTGAACTTTGAGTTTTTCCGAGAAATACGTCGTGTCCCAAGGTTGTAGTTCATCTACACCATGAGATTGAGCAATTGCTTTTAATGCCTCAATTTCTTGTAGGGCAGGTTTACGAGCATGTTCTGCCAACTCAATCAGGAATTGATCTACAGCTTCAACACTTGGAGCCATCTTACTTGCCAGTGAATATGCTGCATAATGATCAAAACCTAAAAGTTGAGCCATTTCTTGGCGCAATTTGAGAATTTCTTCCATCACCGCAGTATTGTCATATTCAGGGTGATCTGACTGATCCGACGCTCGCGTGGTATATGCTTTATATAAGGCTTCGCGAAGCTCTCGATTATCTGCGTAAGTCATGATCGCAAGATAAGAAGGGAAATCCAATGTCGCCACGGCTTGATCGAGTTCACGTTGTTGACCGTATTGCTTTAGCAGTTCGATACTGCTCGCAGGTAAACCAGCAAGTTCATCTTCAGTTAATGGTTTGAAATATGATTGTGTGGCATCAAGAACGTGGTTAGAAAAATCTGAAGAAAGCTGCGATAAACGAGCTGATATTTCTGCGTAGCGTTTTTTTGCTTCGCCTTCTAGAGCCACGCCTGAGAGTTTAAAGTCTCTAAGTGCAAGTTTAATCGCACTCTGTTGAGCTTCTGGTAAATCCGAAAAAATAGGTGCATCATGCACATATTGGTAGGTTTGATAGAGCGCAGTATGTTGCCCTAATTGTGTGTAGTATTCACTTAAGCTAGGTAAAAGAGACTGATAAATCTCGCGGGTTTCAGGATTGTTCATCACAGCATTTAAGTGAGACAAAATACCCCAAGATTCGCTCATTTGGTTTTCTAATTGATCGATTTGATCGAGCACATTTAATTGTAATTGTACCGTGTCTGGGACTTTCTCGAGTTGGTTTATAAAGTGTTGACCATTTTGAATCGCTTGTTCAATCTGTGCTTTAAGTTGATCAAGTGTAATTTGAGAAAAATCGGGTACAGGCAAAGTTGCCTTTTCTAAAGTCATTCAAGGACCTAATTGATTCATTTACTTCATTTAGATGTAGGGGTTTATGGACTTTAAATCAAGTGATACATTCAATTATTTACGTAAGTGCTAAATAAAGAATCGGTGCACTTGATTATAAATTAAAAAAATAAAGCTTAAAAAAAAGAGCGCCGTAGCGCTCTTTAAAGATTTAGTCTAATTTAGCTTTCGCATTCGACTTTTTCTTTTTTACTTTAGCTTTCTTTTTCGCTTTGTCTTTTACTTTTCCATCAGATTTTTTGTCTGATTTTTTAGTATAAGAGCTTGGTTTTGCCTTGGACTTTTTCTTACGAACAGGGCGTTCACCGCTTTCATCTTTATCTTTTAGGAGTTCGACAGGCTCATTCAACATGCGATTTAACGCTTCTTGCTTGGTGACCGGGTTTTCCTTCACGACACGTGGTGCTCGACTACGAATAGCGCGACCTGCATGGCTGAGTTGTTGAATCAATTCAAAATCAATCTTACGTTCTTCTAAATTGACACCTGCAACCTTGATGCGTACTTCATCACCCAAACCGAAGGTCTGACCACGATTTTGCCCAACTAAACTTTGACTCGCTTGATCGAAGACAAAGAAGTCATCGCCAAGCTGGCTTACATGGACCATACCATCGACATATAAATCTTTTAAAGTGACAAATAGACCAAACTCAGCCGTAGCACTAATGACGCCAACAAACTCTTCACCAAGATGCTGTTGCATATAATGGCATTTTAACCAAGTGGTCACTGAGCGAGAAGCTTCATCAGCTCGACGTTCTGTTGCCGAGAAATGATTACCGGCTTCTTCTAGTGCGCCACCTGAGACTGGTGCAGGTTTATTTTTGAGGTGTGCTTTGATAGCACGATGTAATAATAAATCTGGATAACGACGAATTGGAGAGGTGAAATGAGTGTATGCCTCATACGCCAAACCATAGTGACCAGCGTTATTTGGCCCATAATAAGCTTGCATCATGGAGCGAAGAAGCACAGCATGAATACTTGGCGCATCAATACGGTCTTTAGTGGCTTCAATGACCGCTTGGTAGTCCGCTTGCGTAGGTTGATCAGGGAATTTCAAACCTAATAACTTAACAAAGTCGCGAACTTTTTGAATGCGTGAGAATTCAGGTGGCTCATGCACACGATACAACATTGGAATTTCGTGTTTTAAAGCAAATTCAGCAGCAGCGACATTGGCTAACAACATACATTCTTCAATGAGTTTATGAGCATCGTTACGTGATCTTGGTAGAATTTCTTTAATTCCACCAAGTTCATCAAAGGTCATGTACGTTTCAACGGTTTCAAATTCCATTGCATGGCGTTCTGCACGTAAACCTTTTAATACTTGGTAAAGTTGGAATAATGTATTCAGTGATTTACGCACTGTACGATCTTCAGGTACAGCTTGACTATCACCTTCAAAATATTTTGCAACTTGGTCATAGGTGAGTCGTGCTTTAGAGTGCATCACCGACGGATAGAATTCAAATTTTGTGACTTTACCTGCGCGACTTAAATTCAAATCACAGACCATACATAGACGATCGACATTTGGATTGAGTGAGCATAAGCCATTTGAAAGTGCTTCAGGCAACATCGGTAAGACAAAGTGAGGGAAGTACACAGACGTACCGCGTTCTTGTGCTTCATCATCTAAAGGTTTACCAATACGAACATAATGACTGACATCTGCAATCGCAACCACGACACGATAGCCGCCACCAGGACGTTTTTCTGCATAGACAGCATCGTCGAAGTCACGAGCATCTTCACCGTCAATTGTGACTAAGGGTAAATCTCTTAAATCAATGCGTCCTTGACGATCTCGTGCTGTCGGTTCTTTAAAACTTTCAGCTTCTTGAACTACTGCTTCTGGAAATTCGTAAGGTAAACCATATTCTAAAATGGTTTGAGGAATAATAATTTCAGTATCAGATTTGTCGGCCATAGATTGAATAATATGGCCTGTAGCAAACTCTTCACGATTTGGAAAATCATCAATTTCAACTCGAAGAGAATCACCAACTTTAGCTTTCGCATGCGCAATGAGTTCTTTTTCTAAGGTAATCGGTTGATGCGCATTTGGATTTGCTGGTTGAATGAAGTATTCACCTTCATATTCTGCGAGTTTCCCAATGATTTGTTTGACGCGTCGTTGGGTAATTTCAGTAATGAAACCCCATGGTTTACCTTTACGGTCAACAGAGGTCTGTTGAACTTTAACTCGGTCACCATGGAAGACTTGACGTAATTCACGCTCAGGTAACAAATATTCTTCTTTCTTACCATCTATACTCGCAACCCCTAAACCTTTGCTATTGATATAGATGGTCGCATCATGAACAGGTTGATCTGCCATAAGCTGGAACTTATAACCTTCTTTCGTCAATTGACCATCACGAACCATCGCACTTAAACGGTGACTAAGTGCTTCAATACTTTTTTGATCCGCAATTTCGAAGTGTTCCACAAGGTCTGCATGAGACAATGCTTTTTTCTTATTCTCAATCGTTTCTAGAATCAGAACACGGCTTGGAATAGGATTATCGTAACGTTCAGCTTCCGCTTTGGCTTCAGGGTCGACCCAATTTTTCATAATGTCTTTGGCTTCATATCAGAAGATAAGTTTAGCATAAGACATGATAAGAAATACTGCACGTAAATGATTGCAATAAAGTGTTTTTAGTTCATAAATTATAAAAGAGATGCAGAATAGACAGTATTAAAGTGAAATTAATGCAGATTAAAGGTAAAAAACCTGAAAATTGTTTAAAAAATATATGATTGAACAAAAAACATAGAATTTTTTAAATTCTCACTTGAAGAGTAGGGACGAAGTTTGTATTATGGCGTCTCGTTACGGTGAGGTGGATGAGTGGCTGAAATCACTTCCCTGCTAAGGAAGCATACCTATTACTGGTATCGAGGGTTCGAATCCCTCTCTCACCGCCAACGATAAACTTGAAATGCGCTCATAGCTCAGCTGGATAGAGCACTTGGCTACGAACTAAGGGGTCGGGAGTTCGAATCTCTCTGAGCGCACCAATCAAGTTAATCGATGTAACGAAGTCGTAAGACACTCAAGTACGCGCTCATAGCTCAGCTGGATAGAGCACTTGGCTACGAACTAAGGGGTCGGGAGTTCGAATCTCTCTGAGCGCACCAACTTGATCATCTATAAAGATGTAAAAAAGAGAAGAAACCGCTTAATTGCGGTTTTTTTGTTTCTAGAATGAAGTGATGCTATAAATCATCATATTTTATTAGCTACTTAAGAAAGAAATAAATTTTAAAATTTCTACACATATTATTTTTAATTAATAGATATTAGCTCTTATAAAAACATCATCAATCCAACTCAGGATTGTTTGGAATTTGGATTGATCTTGTTGATCATCTCTTAAGTTGTTGATTATCTAGCCATAATTTACATTTACGTATAAATACTGTTCGCTTGATTTAAATTTTATTAAAAAGTACTTAACAAATAATAATATTCATATATAATGCACTCCATCAAGACGTCGCGCTCATAGCTCAGCTGGATAGAGCACTTGGCTACGAACTAAGGGGTCGGGAGTTCGAATCTCTCTGAGCGCACCAACTTGATCATCTATAAGATGTAAAAAAGAGAAGAAACCGCTTAATTGCGGTTTTTTTGTGTCTATTTTTTTATCTTATTTCTTCTGCTCTTCGTTTTTGACTTTCAATGCAAAGACGACATTCGCCCCAACTGTAGGGAGCACATCATGATAAGGCAAGCTCCGTGCTGCACGAATCAGGAACGGTGCTTTTTCATCTATTTTTCCAGCATTCGTCATTTTCAATAAAGTACCTTGTTGAAACTTATCAAATTGCATTTTTCCTTTAATGTATTTCAGATCACCGCCTTGAGCATAAAAACTATTCTGATTCGACTGAGGAAAGCTAAAATTTAGTTTAAATCGGAATGGAATTTGAATAACTCCTAACCCGAGTTCAACTTTAAAATCTGCCAATTGTGTTTGGTCTTTTAGGGTTTCGATATCAATAGATTTGAGTTGGCGGGGAAACAACTTTTTATAATGTACAGGCTGTGTCCATTTTTGTAATTGTTGCACTGGTTGGGAATAATACTGATACGTCGTCACAAAACGCATTGATTCTGCACCGTGTTGATAAGGCACGGTTGTCGGTGTATGGACAAAACTTACAGGGTGTTCGGTGATACGACTGATTTGTGCGATTTTGGCTATTTGATTTGTCGTTAATTGGTCGGATGGAAATTGTTCTGGTTTGAGCGCACTCGAAGAAGGCGCTGTTAATTTTTTTCGAATTGATTCAAGTAAAAATGCATGTGTACCACTTGGAATTCCCATTTTTGCTTCAGGCACTGCATTCAGAACTTTGCTAAATAGAAAACCTTTAGGTTGGTTCAAATCTCCCCATTGCGTTAGGGTCAGAAGAGTATGATTTTGATCCAATTTGAACCATTCAAATTTGCCTAGACCATAAGGAACAGGTGCATCCACAATCAAACTCGAAATACTATTGGCTTCAATATGATGCTGAAACACTATGGTCTCATTAAAGTTGAGCACTGGTATTGGTGTTGGAATGGAAATTTTATATTGAACCTGAGTGATATTTTTTTCTTGATTTAATATTTTAGCTGATTTCAATGTCGGGAATAATCCAACAAAATTTTCAAACTGTGAAAGCGTTTTGGCGACCTTTTCTTCATTAACAGGCAATACGATGGCAGATGATGTGAACTTCACATTTGGATTGGGTTGTTTTTTGCGTGTCGGAATAGATGTTTGGGTATTTGTGTGCGCATAGATGAGAATCTGATCTTTGGCGATGCTGGCGAGTTCGGTACTATTATTTTGAAATGGTTTTAACGCACTGGGTATATTTTCTTTCCATTCAATAATCGCGCTGTACGACAAGCTGGGTATAAAAATAAGGCTTAAGCACAATGCTCGATAGTTAAAGTATTTCATTTTCATCCTGAACTATGAATTTAGACTTTTTATTTTGTGTCATTGTAAATCGTGTGATGCTTTCATCAATAGTGCGATGATGTAATCAACAGTATTCATTAAAACGACAATTCGATTTCAGGTAAAGTGGTGTAATATCTTTGCTTAAGAAAATCGATTGTTGAATCCCCTATGTCTGATACTCAACCAGTTTTATCTGTCCGTTACTTCTTAAATTTACAAGAGTCTCAGGATGGTTTTGCATTAGCTACTTTTGGCAAAAAACAATTTACGCGTTTTTTAACGCCACTTGTCAGTATTGCGATCGTGATTTGGGGGCTTTATCTTGGATTAGAGGGAGTAGGGCGCTATTACATGGCTTTAGGCACGTTCTTTATCTTTTTACAAATCGTTATGCGTTACTGGTTCTTACCTATGATGTTCAAGCGTCAGTTTGAAAAATATCAATTTGGTAAGACTGAACAAGGTATTGATTTGTTTCAAAACTCTGCCGAGCTTTTTTCAAGTGGTCGTCCTAAACAAGCATTTGCCTACAGTGAAGTACAAAAATTTGTAGTGGGTAAATTGACCTATATGCTTGAACTCAAAAATCATACAGTGGTCATTATTCCAAAACGTGCATTTGAGTCTGATGTAGACAGAACACTGTTTGAAAATACATTCCAAAAACGTTAAGTTTTGATGAGTTCATTACTCAAACTATAAATAAGAGAGATTTTCATGAGTGCAGTTCCATCAAAAATTGTATGTGTCGGTCGCAGTTATGCTGCGCATGCTCAAGAATTAGGTAATGCGATTCCTGATCAACCTGTCTTATTTATCAAGCCGCCGAGTAGCTTGGTGTCCTTAGCAGAAGGGATTGATTGGAATCGTGCATTGGGACAGTGTCATCATGAATGTGAACTTTCATTGCGAATAGATCGACCGCTCAAAAACGTTACGGATCCTCAAGAGGCATTAGCAGCAGTAGGTGCAGTCACCCTTGGTTTGGATTTGACTTTAAGAGATCAACAAGATCAGCTTAAAAAGAAAGGACAACCTTGGGAACGTGCGAAAGCATTTGATGGATCTTGTATTTTGGCAGGTTGGATTTCGCTTGATCAGGTCCCAGCATTAGATCAAGTCCAGTTTAAGCTCGAAATTAATGATCAACTTAGGCAACATGGTGATACGGGGTTACTGATTTTTAAATTAGGAGCGCTTTTGGCAGAAATCAGTCAAAACTTTAGCTTAATGTCTGGTGATGTTGTCATGACGGGTACGCCTGCAGGTGTGGGACCATTAGAATCGGGTGATCAGCTCAAAATGACTTTGACTGGCTTAAAACAAGATTTTGTGTGGACTACGCAAGTGCATTAATGATGCATCAAGCTCAATTAAAAAGGATGATGGTTCATCCTTTTTTTATGGTTAGAGATTGTCTGAATTGATGTTTTTACGAAACTGTTGGGGCGTGATGTGCATCCAGCGTTTAAACATATTGATAAAGGCTGAGGCGTTGGCATAGCCCAAATCTAGAGCAATATGTTCAACGGTTTTATTTTCAGACAATAAGCTTAATGCTCGTGTAATTTTAAAGCGTTGACGCCATTCATTGAGCGACATCGAAATTTCAGCTTCACATAGGCGCGATAAAGTGCGCTCACTCATATTCACCATTTGAGCATAATCTCTCAGTGGACGCTGATCACTGAGATGCTCATGCATGTAGGTAAATATCGTTTGTAATGCAGGATGATCAGAATGGGGTAAGTAGCTTTTGAGCAGTGGTGAACTTTTTAATTGATCCAGCAAAACCATTAAGAGTCGTTGATATTCGGGTTGATCATATTTGAAATAAGTTTTTCTGAGTTCATTGAGTAGCGCCGTCACTAAGGGGGAGCTTAGTAAAATACCTGATTGTTTGGGCAGTGCATCACACAGGCTTTCATGCACGTATAAGGTGGCATGAGAAACAGCTGTGAGATTAATACTGCTGTGATGCAGATGCGGTGGTAGCCAAATTCCGTAGGGCGGAGGTGTTAAATATTGATTTTGATCAATATGAACTTCCATTACACCATCAAATGCATAGATAAATTCGCCCCATGCATGACCGTGTTTAGGATATTCCGAATGGGCTGGATCATTACGGAATGTTAGCCAAAGATTCTCTTGGATATGATCATAATTATCTAACTGAACGAATGATTCATGTGGATGGCGTTTTGGCATATTAAATTGCCTGAATAAATGTATTTGTTGTCTATTTTGAATTATATATTCTAATTCAGTCAGCAGTATAGTGACGACTTGTTTGTGTGAAGAGTGCCACTCATGGGTGAGCGAAGAGGTCTTGACCTTCAGGCGTCAAGCTTAATGATCGTATTGTGTTTAGTCTGGGGTTTACAGCAAATTGTCTTGAAACTTGCAGCTACTGATATTAGTCCTCTGATGCAAATCGCATTGCGCTGTGGTTTGGCAACCTTGCTTGTCGTTCCATTATTGTATCGACAACGAGTGCAACAACTGTTCAATTACCGTTATGTTGTTCCTGGAATTTGGTTAGCCTTTTTATTTTCTGCAGAATTTTATTTGGTTGCTGAGGCACTCAGGTACACCAGTGCTGCGCACACTGTTGTTCTGCTCTATACCGCGCCTATTTTTGTGGCTTTAGGCTTACATTGGAAAGTCAAAGCTGAAAAATTGAATAATCTGCAGTGGTTTGGTATTTGTTTCGCATTTCTTGGCATCGCTTATACTTTTTTAGTGCGTGATCAAGCTCAGAGCCAACTCAGCCTTATTTTATGGGGAGATTTTCTTGCTCTAATGGCGGGGATGATGTGGGCATTGACTACGATTTCTTTAAAATTTTCAACGCTTTCAGAGGCACCGCCTACTCAAACATTATTTTATCAATTGCTTGGGGGCTTTATTTTTTTATTACCCTTAGCTTTTTGGACTGGACAAGCAGATGTGCGCTGGTCACAACTGACGTTTCTGAGCTTAACATTTCATGCGGTGGTAATGTCTTTTTTAAGTTTGCTGCTATGGTTTTGGTTGTTACGAACTTATTTAGCAAATGGCTTAGGTGTGTTTTCATTTTTGACCCCCATGTTCGGCATGTTGTTTGGTGTATGGCTGTTAGATGAGGAGATCGAAACGAGTTTCTTGGTCGGTTCTTGTATGGTTCTTGCAGGGATTATGATTGTATCTTTGCACCGCTATTTGAGAATTTATTTTGATCGAATCAGCGCAAGAATTGGAGCATTCCATTGAATCAGTATACATGGCTGGGATTAAGCTCGATTTTAATTTGGGCCTCGTTGGTTGCGGTGGTGAAACTTGTAACTGAATCATTAAGCCCGGTACAGGCGGTGGCACTGATCTATAGTTTTAGTGCATTGTTCATGTTATGGAAAAATGGTTTTCCCAAGCTTTCACTCATGCCTAAAAAATACTTATGGGGCTGTGGTGCTCTTTTTGTGGGCTATGAGATCCTGTTTTTAATTTCGATTGCACTTTCAACGCATCGAGAACAGGTATTAATCATTGCAATGATTAATTATCTTTGGCCTCCTTTGCTGATTGTATTTTCGATTCTTGCACGGCAATTGAGCGCGAATATTTGGGTGATTGCTGGCTTTGCATGTGCCATTCTTGGGTTAATGATGGTTGTTAATCCAAATATTCTCGAGCCGAAACGCATATTGGTGGCTGTGCTTGAAAATCCATTCGCGTACTCATTTGCTTTTATTGGCGCCGTGCTATGGCCTTTGTACAGTATATTTACCAAGAAATATGCAGAAGGTCATAATGCTGTTCCGTTTCTTTTTCTAATGACTGCAGTTGGGTTGTGGGCTGTACATTTTGTGATGCGAGAACCCTTTGTTGAGCTGAATTTGATGACATGGCTGATGGTTGTAGTCATTGGCAGCTTAATTGGCTTGGCTTATAGCAATTGGAACCAAAGCATGCAATATGGACATCTCAAAATTTTAATTTTGGCAACGTATTTTATGCCCATTTTTTCAAGTCTGATGTCGATGCTGATTCTAGATGTGCAACCTCTAATGAGCTTTTGGATCGGTTGTGTCTTAGTGACCTTAGGCGCACTTATTTGTTGGCAATCTACACGTCCATATAATCCGTCTACGAAATAAGAAAAGACCTATAGAGGTCTTTTCTTATTGCAAGAGCTTACTTTTCTTCAAGTATGGTCGATAGCGGAACGGAGAGCTTCGCAGCAAGATAATCATCAGCTTCAATCAGTGCAGGGCCAATACGGTTCATCCATACGTCATCTTCATGGATTTGTCCGATATCATTTTTATCAGGTAGCGTATAAGGCAATGATTTATAAAATGACCAAAAATCAAGATGATCTAAATTTCTAACCAAAACATATTCATTATTATCTGTACGTTTAATAATATTCTGCTGTTCCAATAGATTGACATATTTAGGCCAGCGGCCAATTTCACCGCGTCCTAAAATATCAAGTGCCTCCAGATCGGTTACGGTTTTACCTTGTTTTTGTTTTTTATAGAATAACTCAAGCATATCTAGAAGCATGAGAATTGGATGGCGCGTTTCGGTCTTACCTGTATGAAATGCTGTGAGGGCATAACTTATCTCAACACCAAGCAGTACGATGTTCCAAGAGAGATAAATCCACAACAGGAAAATTGGAACTGCTGCAAAAGCACCGTAAACCAACTGATAACTGGTAAAGTTAGTCATCACGAAGCCGAATAAATTTTTCAGTAACTCGAAGGTAACAGCACTAAAAATCGCAGCAATCATGGCTGCTTTTATTGGAACAGAGCGGTTTGGAATCGTCCAATACAAGGCGAAAAAACCAAATGCGGTGAGTGCAAATGAGATGACCCATAAAATAAACGTGCCATTCAATTCATAACCTGCAAAATTATTGCTTAGGATGTTCATAGACGCTAAAGTCGATGAAATCACAAAAGCCGAACCCAGCAGGATTGGTCCCAGTGAAATGATGGTCCAATAGCGCATAAAACCAATAATGCCATTACGCGTTTCTGTCACACGCCAAATACGATTGAATGCTGTCTCAATGCTAGTGAGCATCATTACTGTGGTAAAGAATAAAAACAGCACACCAATAATGGTTAAGTTGCTCGAATTGTCAGTAAATGCATTCAATGCTTTGTCAAACGCGATACTGGTTTTAGGCAGAAAATTACTGTAGATCAATTGTTGTAATTGTTGCCGAGCAGGTTCTAATGCTTTAATCGATGAAATGATAACCAAGAATACGGTCAACATCGGCACGACAGCGAAAAGTGTGGTGTAAGTTAAAGAGCCTGCTTGCTCACGACAATTGTTAGCTTCAAAGCGTCGTAGTACAAACAAAATAAACTGAAACCATGTTTTATTGTAGAAAGGTAACTTTTTTAAGATTTCCGCCATAAATAATGAGTCTCGAGTATTTTTTAGTTAAAATTCTGTACGTTCGTTGCACAGCTTAACCAAATTTTAAAAAAAATACCGTATAGTTTTCTTTTTTCATTGGATGATCTTTTTATGCAAGCATATGTTCTGGTTCTGTATTACAGCAAATATGGTTCAACCAAGGAAATGGCACATTTAATTGCTCAAGGAATTGAATCTACTGGAATGCTTGCGAAAATTAGAACAGTCCCACAGTTGGCAACAGTGGTGACCGAAGCAGCACCGAGTATTCCAGAGGAGGGCGATATTTATGCGACTTTGGATGATCTTCAACATTGTTCGGGACTTGCATTAGGATCACCAACTCGATTTGGCAATATGGCATCAGAAATGAAATATTTTTGGGACCAAACAACGAGCTTATGGCTCAATGGTGCATTGCATAATAAACCTGCTTGTGTGTTTGGTTCATCGGGGTCTATGCACGGCGGGCAGGAAAGTACATTACTGACCATGTTGCCACCTTTGTTTCATCATGGAATGCTGATTTTGGGTTTAACCAATGCCAATCCAGCTTTATCAAATACAAAATCAGGTGGGACACCTTATGGTGCTACACATGTCAGTGGTCCTAGACACGATCAATCTCTAAGCCAAGATGAAAAATCACTATGTATCGAGCAAGGGAAACGATTAGGTGAAGTGGCGTTGCAAATGTTAAAGAAATAATTTTAAAGATTATTTTATCAGGCATAAAAAAGTGAGCTTCTCGCTCACTTTTATTTTGAAATATGTTTTTGTTCAAACCGGTGTTTGCACTTTTTGCATTGGTAATCGAGGAAAACATTCTTATCGACGATTTCACCCGCTTTTTTTCCAAAACGATGACCTAAAAAGCCACCAGTCACACCCACACTGATTGCACCAACAAAAGTGCCTATTGTGCCACCCATGATTACACCTAAAGGGCCCGCAACAGCACCAATGGAAGCACCAATAGAAGCACCTGATGCAGCACCACCCACAGTACCCGCAGTCGTACCCGCTGCGGAAAGAAGAACACCACCTGTTTTTTGCAGTAATTGTTCATGGTTGCGTTTTTCAATATCAGTTGAACCGCATTTTGGACAGTGTATTTCTAAGTTTTCAGTCATTTAGGATTGCTCTAATCTATACATCCATTTATTTCAAAGATTCTAGCATTGCACTTAAAGTTGCAACATGGCCGAATGTAGAAAAACTGTAATGCCAGATAAAATAAAAAATTGATTTCAAAATAGATTAATTTAATTTTTAAGGATAAAACCGTATTTTATGAGCAGGATGGCTTAGATCTTGAACTGAATAACTAAGCGCAAATAGTGATTTAATTTTTTTCGAAGTTTGGCTTATTTTTTTATTCCAATCAAAAAATTACCAAGACAATGAAAAAATTATTTGTACTAAGTACTATTGTGACATTGAGTTTTAGCCTCATTGCATGCTCAAAAGAAAAGCCTACTGATCTTAAGGGGCAAGATGAATCAAATGAAAAATTAACAACCTTGAATATTGGCTATCAAAAAGCGGCGCTTAAATTCATCGTTGCAAAACAAAATAAAACTTTTGAGCAGGCATTTCCTGGTGTGAAAATTCAATGGAAAGAATTCCCGGCAGGTCCTCAAACACTAGAAGCATTAAATGTCTGTGCTATAGATGTGGGGTATACAGGAGATACACCTGTAATTTTCGCACTTTCTGCAGGTAAACCAATTCAATATTTAGCGTATGAAAATGGATCTAAAAATGCACACAGCTTGCTGTTACCCAAAGACAGCACGATTCAAAGCTTAAAGGATCTAAAAGGTAAGCGTATTGGTGTTACACAAGGTTCAAGTGCGCATTACTTTCTCTCACAAATATTAGATCAAGCTCAATTGAGTTGGTCTGATATTCAACCCGTCTGGTTAACGCCTGCAGATGCACGAGCTGCTATTGATAAAAAATCACTCGATGCTTGGGCGATTTGGGATCCTTATGCAAGTGCTGCTTCGCTTAAAGGTGATACACGTGTTCTTATTGATTCAAAAGCTTTGCCATTGGCATATAGCTTCTATTTGTCTTCACCAAAATTTTTAAAACAACATGCGGTTGAAGCCCAAAAATTTGTGCAAACATTAAATCAAGTAGATGATTGGATCAATCAACACCCAGATCAAGCCGCAAAAATTTTGGCGCAAAGTACAAGCTTGGACGAAAATATTACCAAACTGGTTTTAGAAAAAAGAAATATTCCTGCTTATGCCAAACTGGTCGATACAGATACAGTCACGGCGCAACAAAAAATTGCAGATTTGTTTTATCAACTTAAACTCATTCCGAATGCCGTGTCTTTAAAAGATCATGTGTGGACTGGGCAAGACTAAGTGATTGAACGTGAATCATATTTTTATAGACGCATAAGTATCCAATTTAAATGATTTCAAAAGCATTCATCTTTCAGTCATTAATACAATGAAGTATTAGAAAGATGAGTGCATCATGACTCAACCATTAAAACAAAGCTTAAACGCATTTCCTATTCTGAATTTAAGTCAATTTGATCAATCATCAACTCAAGCAGATTTTCTGCAACGACTTGCACATATCGCCAAGGATATTGGTTTTTTTATTTGACGGGTCATGGCATTCCAACTGAAAAAATTTCAGAGATTCAGCGTATTACTCGGCAGTTTTTTTCGCTGCCACAAGAACAAAAAGATGAAATCGCTATGATTCATTCCCCGCATTTTCGAGGGTATAGTCGAGTAAATGCCGAAGTTACACGTCTGCACCCTGATTTTAGAGAACAAATAGACATTGGTTTTGAACTGGCAGCATTAGAACCTGAAACTGGACCGACATGGAGACGTTTACAGGGACCAAATCAGTGGCCTTCGAATTGGCCTGAGTTTCAACGCGTAGTCACCGCATGGCAACGAGATCTCAGACAAGTTGCAATTAAATTATTAAAAGCCTTGTTGCTTTCATTGGGGCAGCAGGCCACAGCACTTGATCAATTGATTACAGGTAGTCCACATGAACTACTCAAGCTGATTCATTATCCTCCAATTGATCAAATGAATCATCAGGGTGTAGGCCCTCATAAAGACTCCAATATTTTAACTTTACTTTTACAAGACCAGATCGGAGAACTTCAGGTCTTAAGTCAAGGCAAATGGATTGAAGTACCATTTGTTGAACACGCATTTGTCGTCAATATCGGTGAGGTTTTAGAGCTTGCTACGAATGGTTATTTGATTGCAAATCAACATCGAGTCATATCTCCAACGAATGCAGATCGGTATTCGGTTGCTTATTTTCTTTCTCCAAATTTATTTGCTGGTGAAATTCCACTTTTAAATCTTGCAGATAATTTAAAAGCGCTTGCACAAGGACCAGAGACAGATCCGCTGAATCCTTTACTGAGAAATGTAGGAGAAAACTGTATCAAAGGACGACTTAGATCTCATCTAGACGTTACAGAAAAATATTATCCAGCACAATTTAAACAACTCAAACAATCAACAACAATATCGAGTAAATCATGAAGTCAAAATACGCCCAATTTTTATTTATTATTTTTGCAATTCTCATTATCAGTGCATGTAGTGCTCAACCTGAACCTCAAAAAACAAAGCAAACACAACAAACAATCGTGATCGGATCACATGGATCGGATGTTGATATTTGGAGATATATCGCGGATTCTGATCAGGCGAAAACAGCAAATGTTGACATTGAGGTGAAAGAAATTAATGACGGTGTGGCTTTGAATCAAGCTTTGCTCGATGGTGAAATTGATGTAAATGCATTTCAATCTTGGGCGTATTTCAAAGAATTTAATGACTTGAATCATCATAAGCTTGCTGTCTTGGCGACGACTTATTTAGAGCCTATGGGCTTATATTCTCAGAACCACAAGTCACTAACTACTTTGCCTGATCGAGCCGTGATAGCAATTCCTAATGATGTAGCGAATACAGCACGTGCATTAAGACTATTAGAACGTGCTCAGTTGATTCAACTTAAGCCAGATTTTAATACGATTTCTGGAACTCTTGAAAGTATCCAGTCAAATCCGAAATCACTCCAATTTAAATTGGTCAAAGGTGCACAACTCCCACGTGTCTTGTCTGAGGTGGATTTAGCCGCAATTGGAAATACTATTGCTCTGGAAAGTGGACTAAATGTAATAACAAATGCGATATTTAAAGAAGAGGTCACTGATAAAGCTTTAGAAAATGTCAATATACTTGCAGTGCGTAAAGACCGATTGAATGATCCAAAATTTCAAAAACTTTCAAATCTTTACCATCAGCCTTACGTTGAGGATTATATTCAAAAGCATTTTGGTGGTACAAAATTGGGCATTCAACTAGATCCTGCCACATTAAAATAAAAAAAGCGCCGTTAGGCGCTTTTTTTAATGTTCAAAATTATTCTTGAACAAAAGTCACTGTCCCATTTGCAAGTGATTCAACACGAGCAAGTGACTCAACTCGGTAACCTTTTTCAAGTAAAAGATCACGGCCAGGTTGGAACGACTTTTCAATCACGATACCAATCCCGACAACCTCAGCTTCAGCTTGGTGAATCAAATCAGCTAAACCTAAAGCTGCTTGTCCATTCGCAAGAAAGTCATCGATCACAAGAACCTTATCTGTTGCTGCAATGTGCTTCTTAGAAATAGCAATTGTGCTTTCTACTTGCTTTGTAAAAGAGAATACTTTTGAACGATATAAATCATCTTTTAAAGTTAAAGATTGATACTTACGTGCAAAAATTACCGGTACACCAAGTTCCAAGCCAGCCATCACAGCAGGTGCGATACCTGAAGCTTCAATTGTGATGATTTTGGTGATGCCTGCATCTTTGAATAGACGAGCAAATTCTTGACCAATTTGTTGCATCATCACTGGGTCGATTTGGTGGTTTAGAAAAGAATCAACTTTTAAAACCTGATCAGATAGAACGATACCTTCGTTTAAGATTTTCTGTTCTAGTGCGTACACGGGAGAATCCTCTAGGGCAGGTGCCTTTTTAAGCAAAGACGTATTTTAAAAAGCATCTGCAAAAAAGCAAGTAAAAAATGCCTTAATTTTGTGGACCGTTATACCCTGTCAGTAAGAGCCCGTATGAAGATTTCTTATCTTGGTGTGTGACTTTCACTGGTAAATAGTCCAATTTCGGAGACAGCCAAAAAATCGTTTCACGACCTGGTTTATCATGCTTCATCACTACTTTGATGGTATCAAACGTACCGTACTTGGTTTCTACTTTTTCAGTGCCTTGTTTGACGAAACGACGTGATTCAACTTCTTTAGCATCTGCAATCCAATATTGCGATTTTAAACCGTTATTTTTTAAGTCTTCACGAATTTGCAATTCTGCATTTAACTCATCCAGTACACCAGATTTCCAAGCAAATGAACGTTGCTCTTTATCTTTGGTGGTGTTAATGGTTTTGGCACTTGGATTAAATTTAATGCTCATTGTATTGTTATGAACCAAAATTTTACTGGTGCGACTGAAATTGGATGATTGAATCTGATTATTGTTGAATGTGAAGTTACTGGTTTCAGTCGCTGAAGCAATACCACCTGCTTTAGCTGCAAAAACGTAATTCCATGTGTTACCTGATTTTTTCAAGGTTCGTGTTGCTGACCCCAAGTTTTTACCATTGTATGCAAACTGATAAGAGGCTTGGAAGGGCGTCATGGCAAGCGCTTGACTTGAATAGCCTGTGAAAAGCACGGCTGTACCTACACTTGCAATCACACTCAAAGTTTTAAACGATTTAAATGCCATAAATATTTTCCTTTACCTTCGTATCGAAGGATCACTTGAAGTTTTATTATCTCTGATAAATAAGGAGAAATAATCAATAATCACAGTGAAAATGTATTTTTCTGTAGCTTAAGCTTTATGACGACATCAAAACGCTGCGCTCTAGTCGTCCTTTTGTTTAATTGGTGTAATGTGATCACTTTCCACTTCATCAGATTTCGATTTGAATCGATCAGTATTCATTTTGCTGAATAAAGCCATCAAATTTACATTACCAATCACCACCAATTCTGTTTCACGAAGTTCTGCATGGTTGACGTGTACTTTGCCCAATGTTTCAATGATCGAGCGATTTTTTCCGAGCCACTGATTTAAATCGAGATGTAAGAGATCGTCTTTGACTTTAATGACATTAAACCGCTCTAAAATCATGCCAAGTGGATCTTTACGAAGAATTTTTTGATAGAAAAATAGGGCAGAGCGGAATGCAATTTTCATCCAAAAGGTTTGAAATTTTGCTTCAATGACTTCGGTTTCACTAATTTGTTCAAATACAATCAGTTGTACATCTTTATTCAATTCCATTTGAATCAGCTTTAAATCTACAGAGAGAATGGTATAAAGCCCTTTCACATTCAAAGTGGCATAGAGTCGAAGCCAATCATCATGTAAATCTGCATGTAAGTCTTCAAGGATGCTGACATTGTCGGTCACAAAGCGCTTGAAAGTCGCATTTAAAAAAACTTGAGAGACAGGAAATTCACGTTCTTCTTCAATAAACCCTTCAGCCTTTTGATAGACTTTACGAAATTTGTTCGCGATATTTGAAATAATCGTTGGCATAAGTGAAGTTCCATTACCTCTAAATCTTGTGAGATGTCAGCTAGTATATATCTTGTAGGTGATTACTGCCGAAGGATAACAGCTTATCCAATTGCGATGTAATGTTTACAAAGACGTTTATTATGGTTTTGATGGTCAGGCGTTATTTAAGTTTAATCTATTGGTTTCGCATGACTTTATCTTATTTTATCTGAAGAACTTGCTCAATATTTAACTCATTTGTCTAAAATATGTCATCAATATAAAGATCAACTCGATTTATTCAGATTGATAAGCGCGCTGAATCTGACAGACCTCAATCGAATACGTGTCATACCATGATAGGCGACCTTTTTGTTGCGCATAAAGATGCTCAGTGTCCTGACGCCAAGCTTGAATATCTTCTAACCGACTCCAATAAGAAAGACTGACATCATTATCTTTCTCTTGATAGCTTTCAAACTTTGTACAATGATAATCATGCATCGCTTTATGCCGCATTTGGCTAGCCAATATTACATATTCATCATCAATATTTTTTATTTTAGCTTTGAAGATGACAACGAAGTTCATTTTTGAATACTCATTTATTATTTTAATTTGCTTCCCGAATAACGGGAAGCATAGACCGAAGTCATTGAGGAATGTTATTCGTCATCCAAAAGCAGGTAAGGATTTTCAAAACCTAGTTTTTGTAAAATCTCAATCTCAATAGCTTCCATTTCCTCAGCATCTTGTTCAGAAGTTTCATGATCATAGCCCATCAGATGTAAAGTACCGTGAACCAACATATGAGTGAAATGTGTTAATGGTGCTTTAGATTGTTCTTCTGCTTCACGAAGCACAACGGGAATACAAATCACCAGATCTCCGATAGGGAAACTGTCTAGAATTTCAGCCATTTCATCTGGTAAGTCGCTTGGAAAAGATAAAACATTGGTTGGCTTATCTTTACCACGATATTCAAGGTTAAGTTTGTGACTTTCTTCGACATCTACGCAAGCTATACCAATTTCACAATCGCTTTGTGTATCAATATGACGAAGTGTGGTTTCAATAATTTTTTTAACATACGCACGTTTGAGCACCAAGCTTGATGCTTCAAACGATTGTTGTAATGAGAGACTGAGTTTCAAAATCTTGCCTTGAGCGTGATTAGATTTAAATTACTCTGCATCTTGATGCTGAGCATCAGCAGCAGAATCATTTTCTGATATGAGTGCTTCTTGACGCGCTTTACGTTCCGCACGTGCTTCAGCGGTTAAACGATGTTGTTCACTGTCCCAACCTTCGTATGCTTCTACAATTTTTTGTACAAGCTGATGTCTTACAACATCACGTGAGTGAAAACGTGTGATATGGATTTCTTTAATCTTTTCAAGCACACGTAATGAATGTGCCAAACCAGACTGTTGTCCACGTGGTAAATCTACTTGGGTAATGTCACCTGTAATGACTGCACGCGAACCAAAACCAAGACGAGTTAAGAACATTTTCATCTGTTCTGGCGTTGTATTTTGAGCTTCATCTAAAATGACAAAGGAGTGATTGAGTGTACGACCACGCATATATGCAAGTGGCGCTACTTCAATAATTTGACGCTCAATTAATTTTGCCACTTTTTCAAAGCCAAGCATTTCATACAGGGCATCATAGAGTGGGCGTAAATAAGGATCAATTTTCTGTGATAAGTCACCTGGCAAGAAGCCAAGTTTTTCACCAGCTTCCACAGCAGGGCGAACTAAAAGAATACGTTGAATTTCATTGCGTTCAAGCATATCAACGGCAGCAGCTACAGCCAAATACGTCTTACCTGTACCCGCTGGACCAATCCCGAAAGAAATATCACTTTGAAGAATACGTTGTACATAGCGTTTTTGGTTGGCCCCCCGCGGATTAATACGGCCCTTGCGAGTTTGGAGCCAGACCTCGTCAAGTCCTGTGTGTTCTTGATTAGGATCCAATTGTAATTCATGATCAGTCTGGCTGCCTTGAATCATTAAATGAATCAAATCAGAGCTGATTTGTTGAGAAACTTCAGCTTCGGCGTATAAGCGCTGAAGTAAGCTTTCAACTCTCTCGACTTCATCAATTCCACCGTCAATAAAAAAACTATCACCACGCTGACTGATTTTTACATCTAAACGTTGTTCAATTTGTTTCATATGACCGTTGTACGCGCCAAGCATGGTTTGTAAACGGTCCATTGAAACACCGGGAAAAGCCACTGTACGTCGAATCGCTGCAGTCAAGAGATTTCCTTTAGAGTCTATTAATCTATACCTCTACATTACGCCACGTCAGGTTCAAGATTCAAGAGTTCACCGTAAACTAAATTCAAGGTTTTAATCTCTGTAATCTCAATCTCTGCAAAGCGTCCAAGCCAAGAGGCATCACCAATAAATGTTACTAAACGTGTATTGTCTGCGGTTCCTACCAATAAGTTTGGATCGTGCTTTGAAACGCTCTCAATGAGCACACGTTGGACAGTACCAAGCATAGCATCAGTTTTTTGGATACTTGACTGCTTAATCCATTGTTGAACTTTAGCCAAGCGCTCTTTTTTAACATCTTCAGGTGTTAAATCTTCCAGCTCTGATGCTGGTGTACCAGGACGTTTCGAGTAGATGAAACTATAAGAATGATCAAAATCTAAGTCTTGAATAAATTGATATGTCTCTTCAAAGTTAGCATCAGTTTCACCAGGGAAGCCAATAATAAAGTCTGAAGACAAATGCATATCAGGGCGTACCTGGCGTAATTTAGCAATCTTATCGATATAAACGTCAATCGTGTGGTTACGCTTCATCGCCTTCAATACATCATTTGAACCACTTTGAACTGGTAAATGAAGGTGAGAAACCATCTGTGGTAGGTCACGATAGCATTGGATAAGGTCATCATTGAATTCTAATGGATGAGATGTTGTATAACGAATACGACCAATGCCTGGAATTTCCGCCACTAGACGAAGAAGATCAGCAAATGTACAGATTTCACCTTCGAATGTTTCTCCGCGGTAACCATTTACGTTTTGACCGAGTAAAGAAACCTCACGTACACCTTTTTCAGCAAGACCAGCAATTTCAGCAAGTACATCATCTAGGGGACGAGATACTTCCTCACCACGAGTGTATGGCACCACGCAGAATGAACAGTATTTTGAACAGCCTTCCATAATCGATACGAACGCCTTATAACCTTCAACGCGAGGTTCAGGTAAGAAGTCGAACTTTTCGATATCTGGAAATGAGATGTCTACCAGTTTGATTTTCTCTTTTTTCGGCTTTTCAATTTGATCCGTATGTTGATCAAGCATTTGTGGCAAACGGTGAAGTGTTTGTGGACCAAATACCATGTCGACATAAGGTGCACGTTTTTGGATATTGTCACCTTCTTGAGATGCAACACATCCACCTACACCAATCACCAAATCAGGATTTTTTTCTTTCAGCTTGCGCCAGCGACCTAATTCTGAAAATACTTTTTCTTGCGCTTTTTCACGAATTGAACAGGTATTCATTAAAAGAATATCTGCATCAGCAGGGTCTGTCGTTAATACATAACCGTGTGAATCACCTAGCAAGTCGGCCATACGATGACTGTCATACTCATTCATCTGACACCCTTGCGTTTCGATATACAGTTTTTTGACTGCACCATCGATGGCTGGGGTGTGCTGTGGCTGGGTAACAGTGTTTTCTGAGGCAGCTGGGGCACTATTCGGAATGAAGGTTTGAACCGTCATGAAGGCTCCTATCCTATAAAAAGGGATAAATATGTTCCGGTGAAGTATGGGGGAATCCCACACTCGATAAAAGCGAGCTATTTTACAGTATTTGTACTACGGGTTGAACAAATATATAAATCAGATCAAGTTTATGGATTTACAGTAAAAATACTTTAAAATAATAGTGGTTAATCAGCGCTTTACATAACAGAACAGTACTTGATCATTAGAGTATTTAAAATACATTTTAAAATTGCCAAGCGCTGCAAAAGAGTTGATCATGCAAAAAAGCATGTCCAAATGTAGCGACGAGTTAAAGTTGAGAAGAGAAGCGTGTTAAAAAAAGCAGTGATGCAAAAACAGTTAAAACAATATTTAATGGGGCTGATAACACTAGGTTGTTTGCCCGTTGCTCATGCGGCTGAAGAGCAATTTAATGAGGCGATTAAATTTGCGAACTCGGGTAATACAGCTCAGCTCGAATATTATCGTTCTGCAATGCAAAATGATGCGCTTGGATATTATCCAGAATATTGGATGTTGAATAATAATTTAGGCTTCCAACCCGCAACGAATATTATCAGCTTTGCACAGCGCTATCCTCAATCTGCAATGGCTGAAAAATTAGCTGCTGATTATGTCGAAGAAAAGGTAAAACAAGCAGATTTCAAGACAGCTCAACTTGTTTTACCTTATGTCACCAATCCTGATCAAGCTGAAAGCTGTGCGGTTGCGCAAGTAAGAGCAAAAAATGGCGATACATTGGTATACGCTGAATACAAAGATGTCTGGTTTACAACAGAATCGCAGCCAGAATCGTGTAATGGTTTAGGTCGCTTAATGCTAAGTAGTCCCTTACTCACCACCACAGATCGTCAACAGCGCCTGTATGCGCAACTTAGAGCGGGACAGTCTGGTCAAGCGATCGCAACAGCACAAACTCTGGGTTTAAACTTGTCATTAGCACAATTAAATCAAATTCTGGCAGATCCTTTGAATTATTTATGGTCTGCGACCAAAGGAACAACAGTAGATTATGCTTATTTGGTGTTTGCTTTAGGTCGTGCTGCAGATGCTGACTTGAACACGGCGCTTCAAAATCTTCCTCGTGTCGTGCAAGGTGTTCCTGCAGATGTTCAAAAGTATATGTACCGCACGGTGGCGTATATTGGAGGCACGACAGTGATGAAAAATAATTTTAATCCTGAAGTGCTGAAGAACTTTGATTATAGTTATGGCGTGCCTTTTACACCAGAAGAGGCTGAAATTTACGCGCGTCAAGCGATTCGTTTTGGTGAGTGGGAAAGTGTGTTGCGAGCCATAGATAGTATGACCGTTACGCAAAAACAAGAAGATCGCTGGCAATATTGGATGGCGAGAGCATATGAAAATCGTAAAGACCAAACTTCCAAGCAAGCTGCAAAAAGTATTTATCAACGATTAGCTGCCGCTGGCGATGATTATCACAATCTGTTGGCAAAAGACCATTTAGGTATTCGTTATAATGAAGCACATGATCGTGCTCAACCAAGCGCACAGGATATTCAACGTTTAGATCAAGATATTCACTTTAGACGTGCTTTTGCATTACGCAATATCAATGCTTCAGCAACTTACACAAATCGTGAATGGAATTGGGCTGTCCGCCAAGCTTATCTTAAGCAAGATGATGGTCTATTACTGGCTGCGGCAAAACGTGCCACAGAAATGGGGTGGTATGACCGTGCTATTTATGCGGCGGAACGAACACTTAAACGTCATAACTATGCATATCGTTATGCGACACCACATCAAAATCTAGTGGTGACGCATAGTAAAAATGCAGGGATTGATCCTTCGTGGGCTTATGGTTTAATGCGTCAAGAAAGTCGCTTTGTAACCACGGCCCGTTCACATGTAGGTGCTGGTGGATTGATGCAAATTATGCCTGCTACAGCAAAAGATGTGGCACGAAAAATGGGTGAAACGTATAATCCTGCTGCATTATCAGATCCGAATACCAATATTCGTTATGGGACATATTACCTGTCAATGATTCAAGGTATGCTGAGTAACAGTCCAGTTCTAGCTACGGCTGGCTATAATGCAGGGCTGACTAGAGCACGTCGTTGGCAACCAGAGTTTAAAAGCATTGCGGCGGATCAATACACAGAGTCAATACCACTTCATGAAACACGTGACTATGTGAAGAAAGTTATGACCAATGCTGCTCATTATGGTGTTTTGCTTGGACAGGGGCCGCAAGCGATCGAAAGTCGTATGCCGCCTATTCCAGTAAGAAATACGCAATAGCATTTCAACTATTTTTGTGAGCTTTGATGAATCACACAAAACTGCTGTTTAGTCGTCAACACACTTACCTCCTCAGTAGTTTGAGCGTAGGGGCTTTGTTGTGTTCAGCAGATGTGATGGCATCAGGGAAAGGTTTACAAGGATATGTGCTTCAAGTACAGATGACACCTGCCATTTGTGCATTAGATCGAACAAAAGCGAAACACCGTAAATGCCTAGAAGGATATTCACTGACGATAAAGGGTCTTATCCCAGAAACCAGTCGTCATGATTGCCAAACGAGTTCATCTGCCACCTTGGCACCGCTACAGAAGAAGGTTGTTGCTAGGGTGATGCCTGATGAGCAGGCTAGAATTAGGCTGTGGGCCAACTATGGTGGTTGCGTTCCAATGAATGCCAGTCAGTATTTTCGTACCATTATTAATCATGCAGACCAATTAAAAGTTCCTGATTACTTAACAGGAGTGGATCGTAAAACAGTCTCTATCGCGACATTACGATCGCAATTCATCAAACTTAACCCAAAATTACCCAGCCAAGGTATTGAATTTCAATGCCAAAGTTTAAATGGTCGCCCGGTGTTAACGGGGGTTGAAATCTGTTATCGCACGAATGGTCAATTCAAGTCATGTGCGTCTGATATTGTCTCGACCTGCCCAAATACATTTGACATAGAGGGCGCCTACTAATTTATTTCCGCGAAGTTAATTTATATTTCCTATCAGACTTTTGTTGAAATTCATTCTCTTTTCAATGCATCTGTCAAAGTATTGGAGTACAATCTTCGCCGTTTATGATTATTAAGATTAGATAGAACAGCTATTTAATCGCATTGACTATCCTCTCAACTGGAGATAATTACATGAAGCAACCTGTTCGCGTTGCCGTTACTGGCGCTGCTGGTCAAATTGGTTACAGCCTTTTATTCCGTATCGCTAGCGGTGAAATGTTGGGTAAAGACCAACCAGTTATTCTTCAATTATTAGAAATTCCTGTTGAGAAAGCTCAACAAGCGCTTAAAGGCGTGATGATGGAACTTGACGACTGTGCTTTCCCATTGTTGGCTGGCATGATCGGTACTGATGATCCTAAAGTTGCATTCAAAGATGCTGACTACGCGCTTCTTGTTGGTTCACGTCCACGTGGTCCTGGTATGGAACGTGCTGACCTTCTTAAAGTCAACGGTGAAATCTTCATCGGTCAAGGTCAAGCGCTTAACGAAGTTGCTAGCCGTGACGTTAAAGTTCTTGTTGTAGGTAACCCTGCTAACACGAATGCTTATATCGCAATGAAATCTGCTCCAGATCTTCCAGCGAAAAACTTCACAGCAATGTTACGTCTTGACCACAACCGTGCGTTAACTCAACTTGCTCAAAAAGCAGGTGTTGCAGTTTCTGACATCAAAAACATGACAGTTTGGGGTAACCACTCTCCAACAATGTATGCTGACTACCGTTTTGCTAACGTAAACGGCGAAAGCTTAAAAGACAAAATCAACGATGCTGCATGGAATAAAGACGTATTCCTTCCAACTGTTGGTAAGCGTGGTGCTGCGATCATCGAAGCGCGTGGTCTTTCTTCTGCTGCTTCTGCTGCAAACGCTGCAATCGACCATATGCGCGATTGGGCTCTTGGCACAAACGGCGAATGGGTAACTATGGGTATTCCTTCTGATGGTTCTTACGGTATCCCTGAAGGCGTAATGTTCGGTTTCCCTGTAACTTGTGAAAATGGCGAGTACAAAATCGTTCAAGGTCTTGAAATTGACGAATTCAGCCGTGAGCGTATCAACTTCACGCTTAATGAGTTAGAAGAAGAACGTGCAGCGATTGCTGACATGGTTAAATAATTTAGTTTTCAACTAAATTAAAAAAGCACTCCGAATGGAGTGCTTTTTTAATGCACAAAACTTAACAATGCTTAAGAAATCCTTCTACATAGAACTGTGTATTGACATGTTATCTTGAACAAAATCATGAAAATTCAAGGAGCAATCCATGTTGGATATGGAAGTAAATCAAGAATTACTTTTTGAGCAATTGGGCTTAGATAGCTCACCTGAAGGGATTGATCAATTTATACAAACACATCGGCTTGATCCCAATACGCCGATGCATGAAGCTGATTTTTGGAACCCATCGCAACGCGATTTTATTATTAGTCATTGGAAAAAAGATAATGAATGGGCCATTGTCATTGACCAA
This sequence comes from Acinetobacter sp. 24-47-62, assembly GCF_056779765.1. Lineage (NCBI taxonomy): Bacteria > Pseudomonadati > Pseudomonadota > Gammaproteobacteria > Moraxellales > Moraxellaceae > Acinetobacter > Acinetobacter sp. 24-47-62. The sequence continues at coordinate 4,850 of NZ_JBWYIN010000014.1, read as the reverse complement.
TTGAGTGAGCAGCTCACAAACGATACAAAGTGATGAAAATATAATCACAAATTGAAACAATAAACCCAGACCAAAAGCTGGGTTTTTTCATGGATTTCTTATAAGTTATTTAAATAATAATTTTATTAAAATCTGATAAGGGGAGTCTCTTGATGGAACATAAACCTTCCTTAGCGTTATTGTTTTCTCAATTGGGGTTGGCAAATAGTCCAGCGGCAATTGAACTCTATATCCGTACACATCAGCTTTCCGCTCAACAAAATTTACATGATGCACCATTTTGGAATAAAGGTCAGCGCGACTTCTTAATTAGTCATTTAGTACAAGATGATGATTGGGCAATATGGATAGATGAACTTAATCAACAGTTACATATGGATGCATATAAATTAAAAATGGCCTAAAAAAGCCCCTTTCATGGGGCTTTTTTTAATGCATCTTAGGTTTGGTTAACTGGATAAACCACTCTTGGTCATGAAATTGTTTGAAAGCAGGGTGAGTTCTTATCACCTCTAAATCATGATCAATAGTTTTAAAATATTTATTTAGCCAATGGCGTGTAAGTGCTGACTCTTTACGAGAAGCGCAAGCATAAGCCAGATTAAAATAAACATCACTATGATTGGTCGATGTTAATGATTTTAAAATTTGCTGAGTGATGATCGCAAATTTTTCATCTTGAGTAATCTCAAAATACATCATGTAGGCTCTAGCTAACATCAGGGTAAGATTAATATACAAACGCATTGGCATTTCTTCGAAATCTACTCGACCTTGTTCAAGAAGAACAATCGCTTCTTGAAGAAAATGAATTTGTTCCTGACGAAGCTTACTCATACTGACCAGCTCTAAACGCAATTCGGCACGTTCAAAGGCAAGCTCAGGCGTATTTTTTTGTAAGTAAAGTTGGTCTGTTTCACCAATGCGTTGAATAATTAGCTTGGTATTTGATTGCATGGATGAGTCCTCATCAGGTTTAAAACCTATATGGAGGCAACTTCGAAAAAATAAAGCGCTAAATTAAAGTTCGTGCGGTCCTTAACCAAGCTGTAATCGAAAGACGTTGGTGGTGTGCAACAAGAACTTCATGTAATAAATCGCTTTGAAATAGAGCGATGCGATTAGGTTTGGGTTCAATAATATGCCACTGATTATTCTTATCTTGTAGCTTTAGTTGACCACCCCAATGCTGATGCCATTCCTCATGCAGATAAAAAACTGTCGACATCACACGACCATTTTTGCCTTGAGGGTTGTCTCGATGTAAAGCATAGAAATCACCAGGATTATAACAAGCGAAGTGGGCTTCGACTTCTTGAATGCCTAAATAAAATGCACGATTTAATTCCTGAGAGAGTAAATCTAAGGTTTTTATGTGTTGATGGGAAATTGATAGTTTTGGATCTAACCACAAAATGTGATCGCTGCGGATTGTGCTGACAATGCCATTTTGAATTGCTGCATTTCGAAAATCATCAAGATGGATTTGGCATTCATTTACAACGTTTTTTAAATAGCTTGGTGGGTATGCATGATCGATGATACTGAAGCCATGTTGATCTAAATCATCAAGGATTTGATCAACATTCCAATCCCCTGGGATGACAACTGCTTCCATATTTATCTCGCTATTTACTGTATAAAAAAAGGTCAGCTATTTTAGAGTAATAATCGATTCTGAATGAAACACTTTTTCATGTTAAAATGATTGTTGATCTTAGGAATAATTGAAACATGAATTACCGTCACCATTTCCATGCTGGAAACTTTGCCGATGTCATGAAGCATGTATTGTTGCTTCAGATTTTGTCACGTCTTAATCAAAAAGATAAGCCGTATCGTTACATTGATACACATGGTGGTGCAGGTAAATACGATTTATCAACGTCTGCAGCACAGAAGTCGGGAGAGTTTTTAAATGGTATTCACCGTTTAGTTAAACTCGATGACTCAATTAAGCGTAATGCCCCTGAAGGTGTTAAGCAATATCTTAAAGTTGTAGAAGATATGCGTGCAGGTGCCGGAAAAGGCGCTTATCCGGGTTCGCCATGGTTCGCTTTGGAAGGAATGCGCGAAACAGATAAAGCAACAATTTTTGAGATGCAACGAGATGTATTTCAGCAACTTTACATGAATGTGCGTGATCGTCGTGCAGGTTTGCATGAGCGTGATGCTTATGAAGGTTTGCTCGGTGTGATTCCTCCTAAAGAAAAACGTGGATTGGTCATGATTGATCCACCATATGAGGTGGAGCGAAAGGATTTTCCGCAGTTAGTTGAACTCATCGCTACGGCATATAAGAAATGGCCTACAGGCATATTTGCAATTTGGTACCCAATTAAAGACCGCGCAATGATTGATCGTTTTGAGAAAAAAATGATTAAGACTGGTATTCGCCGTCAATTGGTTTGTGAAGTATGTGTATGGCCAGACGATACACCTGTAGGATTAAACGGTTGTGGTTTATTGGTGATTAATCCACCTTGGAAGTTTTCTGAAGATGCAGATGAAGCATTGCAATGGCTTTTCCCGCACTTAAGAATGAGTGAAAATGGTGGTCATGCTGCCGTTCGTTGGTTGGTCGGCGAATAAGAATATTGAGAGATAAGGCTACAGTTAGGACGAATGACAATGACAAATATAAATAAACCTGAAACTGAATCTTCTCCAAGAAATGTTCCGGGCTTTGATGGTATTACTTTCGAAGTTGAAGAAGAGGAACATACACAAGAAGGGCAAAAGGTTAAGCGTCGTGGGATTTATCTGTGGCCAAATCTGATTACTACTGCGGCATTGTTGTCAGGGTTTTACTCAATTATTGCAAGTATGAATGGCGAATTCACACAAGCCATTTATGCCATTTTTATCGCTGCTTTATTTGATGGTTTAGATGGTCGGGTCGCACGAGCAATTGGAGCGCAAAGCCCTTTTGGTGAGCAGTTTGATTCATTATCAGATATGTTGGCATTTGGTGTTGCGCCTGCAATTTTGATGTATAGCTGGAGCCTCCATGATCTAGGTCGAATCGGTTTGGCTGCATGTTTTGTCTATACTGCTTGTGCTGCATTCCGATTGGCACGTTTTAATGTGCAAATAGGTGTGGTTGATAAACGCTATTTTATTGGTGTAGCTAGTCCTCTAGCCGCAGTAATGATCATTTCTTTGGTTTGGGTGGGGCGTGATTTCCCTGAAATTTTTTTCCTATCTGATCCAATGATTCAGACGATAAATGCAGTCATTATTATTGCAGTTGGCTTGCTGATGATTTCGAATATTAAATACTATTCGTTTAAAACCGTAGATCGTAAACGTGTGCCGTTTGCAGTCTTGCCTATTGTTGTGTTTATCTTTGCTGCGATTACGTACAATATTCCTGTTGGTATTTTAGTGCTTTCGATTATTTATGCACTTTCAGGTTTCGTCACTACATTTTTGGCTCGAGAAAAAACAAGATAAATAAAAAAGGAGTTTGATATGCAGTTGTTGATGAGTTTAGCGGACGATTCAAAACAGCTGAATCAGGCTCCTTTTCCTCTTCGGTTGGATTATCACGGTCCACGAGGAATCTATAAAATTATCCATCAAGGATTGATGATTCCAGGATTACCATCTCCACTTCATTATTTTAATTTTTTAACCATTATCGGACAGCCGAATGTTCCAATGCTGCGTAATGATTATGCAATTAAAACAAAAGCCTTGGATACTGTTTCACTCATTACGAGCATTAGTCCACATATGGTTGGACATTTTCATGGTTATTCAATCATCAATGATTGCGAGATTAAAGAGAATAAATTTGTATTTGGACAAAGAGAGCAACTAGAAGGCTCAATCCCAAACTTCAAATTAATAAGAAAGGACAATGAACTTTCCGTTGATCTGAGTATTCAAACTCAACCAATTATTTCGCACTTTACCAAACTAAAATTAGGTTTATTTGATCACTGGTCATTAGTGTGTCAATGCAAAGGAACAGTAACCTATAAAGAACAAACATATAAAATTGACCAGTTAGGATCATTTGAATTTGCCAGAGCGATCAATATTCCTTATCTACCGCTTCATTTTTTTACCTATCAGATAATTAACTTAATCGACCAAAGGCAGTTACTTCTTGCTCATATACGCAATGGTTTAAATCAAATTGTGCAATCAAGGATGTATTTAAGAGATTTAAAAGCTCAGACATCTGAAATGTTTGATGATGTTTATTTCAAAGTCCATCGTGTATACCCAAAAGTAAAAACCCCTAATGGACATGAGATGTATTTAGCGCGCGTATTTGAATGGTCATTTGAAAATAAAAAAAGAAAAATAATCGTGAAAGGTGAAAGTCGTGGAGATTTTAAATTCGGTCTTGCCGCAGGTTATGTAGGTAGTTTTAGTTATGAGGTGCAGATTGATGGAATTCAAGAAGAAGGACAATCTGGGTATTGTGAATATATAGATTGCCGTAGTTTAAAGTGGCAAGAAATTAATAAAGATGAAAAATTAATGGATAATTTTGCAAGTATTGTGCCATGCACGCTTAAAAAATAGCTCCAAAAGCATAAAAATCACGTAAATTGAACGATAAATATCCAGTTAATCATATTTTTTTTAAATATTTAAAAAACATGGTTGCATTGGGGGAGGAATGCTGTAGAATGCACATCCATCGGCGGTGATGTTGATTGAAGCTTGTTGAAAAACAAGGATTTAGCTAAACAGGTTAGGTCTAAGTTTTGAGAATGAGTTAGAAAATAAATTAACATTGCTAGTTGACTTTCTGAAAAGAAAGGGTAATATAGCCGACCTAGCTTGATGCTGACGAAGCATTAAGAAGATCATTAAGAGATTATGAAGAA